>NZ_JADEUF010000061.1 GCF_015163655.1 Xenorhabdus griffiniae
AGCCTTTTGTTCCTTTATTGCTCTTTGTTTCGCAACTTAAGGTTATAAAGGCAGGGCTATGTCATTTCAATTCACTATGTCATCTCATCTAGAAAGTCGAGCATCGCGTTTTTATATGAATTAAATACCAATCTAACTTCAAGATGCGTGTGATTTTTCCCCACGAAGCGGGGAGAAATCAGGCTTCATATCGTGTTGTAAATTGCAACTTGAAGTTTAATGCGTATAGTATAGGATGATCACAAAAATAAGAAATATTACTAGTAATAGATGAGATATCATTTATATTACATTTCTTTTATTTGACATAAGTCATTTCAAAATACCACTTCTGTTGTCTATCTTAATCATTTCAGTAAAAATTTTTTATTAAAGAATTACTTATTGAATAAAAAAGAATCTATTTTGTTATCTTATTGTTTTTTATGTTATTTATTTCAATGCTATCAATTTCTGTAAGAGAAAAATGATATTAATGTAAAAATATATAGATTAGTATTTGGATGGCGGTTATTCTTATAGAACTTCAGCCGAGTGGAAATGTATATATTTTGGGGGATTGTACTTTTTTTGTTGATATTTAAATTCATAATAGTTTAGTTGAAGGATTATTTTATACAGTTTATATCGTTGGTGGATTAATGCGCGATTTTATTCGATGCGCCGTACAATTTCGCTCTTTAGGGCGACGAAGATGTCAACTTTGAGGAACAAGCCAACGCGATACTCATTAGGTAATTAGCGAAATTGCTGACTCTGATAATGTAAGCATGATATAGAGTGCGTATTCATTATTCATATGAATAAACTGATTGGATAATTCATTGATGTTATATGAGTCTCTAATTATAAGGAGGGGTAATTGGAATTGACATTGGGATCAGATCTGGCACGTTTAGTCCGTATCTGGCGCGCTTTAATTGATCATCGTTTGAAACCGTTGAAATTAACTCAGACGCATTGGGTTACTCTATACAATATTAGTCAACTACCACCAGAGCAGTCCCAGATACAGCTCGCAAAAGCTATTGGTATTGAACAACCCTCTTTGGTGAGAACGCTTGATCAATTAGAAGAAAAGAAACTGATTACACGCCACACATGCGCTAATGATCGACGTGCAAAAAGAATCAAATTAACCAAAGAATCGGAAAACTTTATTAGAGAAGTGGATAGTGTTATTGGTTCGACAAGAAAAGAAATTTTGGAGGGAATTACTCATGATGAGTTAATTCTGCTCGCTTCTGTAATAAAGAAAATTGAAAAAAATATTAACCAATTGCACAAACAGGTAATATAAAAATTAATCTATAATAATAAAATCGCGGCCCAGATCTTGTTACTGGTAAACCGCGATTTTTTGTTTTGCGTTATTTGAACATTTTAGAGTGGTGAAACAGTCAAAGAATCTCCGCTGTTTGCGATCCTGACACGTTGCCCTCTGCTGAACACGACACTGTCTAACTTTTGTACTATGATAATATTTTTTCCGCTGTCCATACGAATTTCTAGCTCAATACCTTTCGTTTGGTCTAACGCACCTTCGATTTTTTGGCCAGCCAGGCCGCCAGCAATAGCACCCGCGGCTGTGGCGAGTCTTTGACCAGAACCATCTCCAACTGTATTACCTAGCAGCCCTCCCAAAACAGCACCACCAATGAGACCTAACATACTAGGATCACCGGCTTGCTTACCTTTAATTGTGATGGGGCGTACAGATAGAATAGTGCCATAAGTTACAGTTTGAGCTTGTTTGGCTTGATCAATAGAGTAAGTATCACTAGAAAGTGCTCCCATGTCTGCACAGCCAGACAACGTGGTTACTACAACTGCGCCAACCAGGAAACGTTTTAACATAATCACTCCTAATTTTAATGCCCGAGAGGGAAGCTTGAGAATAAACTTATCACCAAGTGTTCGGCTACTATTCTCAGTAGTAAACACTATTGTTAGCAGCAGAACTAATAAATTTGCCGGCTACTAATAATGCATATTTACATATAATAAATGTTCCCGATGAACTCTGAAAGGAATAATTCCTGAACAAAAGTTTAGCATGTTTTGTGAAGAGCTTTCCAAAACTCAGATTTTATCTCTGATAATGATCATTAAACATATATAGTCCAAATAGGTGTGTTTTATAGTTTACGCAAGATTAAATGTAATCCACATGTTAAATGTGAGCCATTATTGAATAGAGGAGTATTTATGAAGTCAGGACGTTATATTGGTGTGATGTCTGGCACCAGCATGGACGGGGTTGATGTTATTTTGGCGGAGATTAGTGATAAAATTGTTACTCAACAAGTGAGTTATAGCCATCCTTTTCCGCAAGAACTTAAACAAAAATTGTTATCTATTTGTCAAGGACAGCAGACGACATTATCAATGGTCGGAAGATTTGACTATGAGCTTGGCACTCTTTTTGCGGAAGCTGTTCAAGGGTTACTGAATAAAGCCGGGCTGGCGGCAAATGATATTATAGCAATTGGATGTCATGGGCAGACCGTATGGCATGAGCCGGACGGTGAAAAGCCTTTTACCATGCAAATCGGTGACAATAACCGAGTAGCAGCACTTACCAATATCACAACGGTCGGTGATTTCAGACGGCGTGACATGGCTTATGGTGGGCAAGGCGCGCCTTTAGTACCCGCATTCCATATGGCTGTATTGGGTCATCCGACAGAAAGGCGTATTATTTTAAACATTGGCGGAATAGCAAATATTTCAGCACTTCTGCCTAATTCAGCCGTTAAGGGATATGACACCGGTCCGGGCAATATGTTGATGGATGCTTGGACATGGCGGCATAAGCAATTGCCTTATGACAAAGATGCACAATGGGCCAGTGAAGGAACTGTTAATGCATCTTTACTCCAGAAAATGCTTTCTGATCCTTATTTCGCACGTACGGCACCGAAGAGTACAGGGCGTGAATATTTTAATATGGCATGGTTGGAAAAACAGTTGGCTGATTTCCCTGATGTTGCACCCGTGGATGTTCAAGCCACATTAGCTGAACTAACGGCTGTAAGCATTGCTCAACAAGTGATGCTAAGTGGTGGATGTGATCGTCTTCTGGTCTGTGGCGGCGGGGCGCGTAATCCATTCGTGATGAATCGGCTATCGGCTTTATTGCCGGATACTGAAGTGACCACAACAGACAAATATGGTTTGAGTGGAGATGACATGGAAGCACTGGCATTTGCCTGGCTGGCATTCCGAACAATGTCAGGGTTGTCTGGTAATTTACCATCAGTCACAGGTGCGGATAGAGAAACGATTTTAGGGGCAATTTATCCGGTTGTCAGATAATTGGCTGGATAATGATCAAATTAACAGATGATCATTATTAGAAGACGACAGTTGGCTAACAGATAACAATGGTATGCTAATACTCATTAATAAATAGAGAGTTAGAAATGTCAGAAAATAATGAAACCGATATTGCAGAGCTGCGCCGGGAATATATACGTGGTGGGTTAAGGCGAAAAGATCTTACTGAAGAGCCGATTGAACTTTTTGAACGTTGGTTAAAGCAGGCTTGTGAAGCAAAGCTTAGCGATCCGACGGCAATGTGTATTGCGACAGTCGACGAGCATGGACAACCTTATCAACGCATCGTTTTGTTAAAACATTTTGATGCTAATAACTTGATATTCTATACCAATCTTGGCAGTCGCAAGGCAAAACATCTGGCCCAGAATAACCGGATCAGCCTCCATTTTCCTTGGTATCAATTGGAACGACAGGTCAGTTTTCTCGGCAAAGCTGAGCGTCTGTCTCCGATTGAAGTTGTAAAATATTTTCATAGTCGTCCGAGGGATAGCCAAATTGCAGCCTGGGCTTCCCAGCAATCCTCAAAGGTTTCAGCCAGAAGCATTTTGGAAGGGAAGTTTTTGGAGTTGAAACAGAAATTTCAGAATGGTGAAGTTCCTCTCCCTAGTTTTTGGGGCGGATTCAAGGTCAAATTTGACTCAGTTGAATTTTGGCAGGGCGGTGCTCATCGTCTTCATGATCGTTTCCTGTATCAGCGTGATGGTGATAAGTGGAATGTAGACCGTTTGGCCCCTTAAATTGCAAATTACAGCCAATCAGATAGTGACTTACAAAGTAGAAGAAATAATTACTGTTTTTAATACTGGCACTTATATGACTGGCGTTTTATGCTATAGCACTTGATTTATCACGAGATGCTTATATACCCAATAGGTTTCAAGTTGCAGCGTAGCTAATAAGCCGGCAACGTGAAAGAAGAGTATAGAAATATAAGCAAAGTATACAAACTGATGGAGTCATTAATGTCTAGCAATAACCTGATTAAACAACTGCAAGAGCGGGGCCTTGTTGCCCAGGTAACGGATGAAGAGGCGTTAGCTGAGAGACTGGCGCAAGGTCCGGTTTCTCTCTATTGTGGCTTCGATCCTACCGCTGACAGCTTGCATTTGGGCCATCTGGTTCCCTTGCTGTGTTTAAAACGATTCCAACTTGCTGGGCATAAACCTATTGCGTTGGTTGGTGGGGCGACAGGTTTGATTGGCGATCCAAGTTTTAAAGCAACTGAACGCAAGTTGAACACAGAAACAACAGTCAAAGAGTGGGTTGAGAAAATTCGTAACCAGGTTTCTCCGTTCCTTAGTTTTGATGGTGACAATGGTGCAGAGTTGGCCAATAACTACGATTGGTTTGGTCAAATGGATGTGCTGACCTTCCTGCGTGATATCGGTAAGCATTTTTCCGTAAACCAGATGATCAACAAAGAGGCGGTGAAGCAACGTCTTAACCGTGATGATGTCGGTATTTCCTACACTGAGTTTTCTTATAACCTGTTGCAGTCTTATGACTTTGCAAATTTGAATAGAGAATATAGTGTTGAATTACAGATTGGTGGATCAGACCAATGGGGCAACATTACTTCAGGTATCGATTTGGCGCGTCGCTTAAACCAGAAACAAGTGTTTGGCATGACTGTGCCACTTATCACCAAATCAGACGGAACTAAATTTGGTAAGACAGAGGGTGGGGCAGTTTGGTTAGATCCGAAAAAAACGAGTCCGTACAAATTTTACCAGTTCTGGATTAACACAGCAGATGCGGATGTTTATCGTTTCTTGAAATTCTTTACTTTCATGAGCATTGAAGAAATTAATGCGCTGGAAGAAGAAGATAAGAACAGTGGTAAAGCGCCTCGTGCTCAATATGTACTGGCAGAACAAGTTACTGGTCTGGTGCATGGTGAAGCAGGTCTTGCAGCGGCGAAGCGTATCACCGAGAGTTTATTCTCAGGAGCCATTGCCGATTTGACCGAAGAAGATTTCGCTCAACTGGCACAAGATGGAATGCCAACAATAGAACTGGAAAAAGGTGTGGATCTGCAACAAGCATTGGTCACCGCCGAATTTGTTCCTTCCCGTGGACAGGCTCGTACTATGATCAGCTCTAATGCGGTTTCCATCAACGGTGAAAAACAGTCCGAACCTATGTATGTATTTACGGATAATGATTGTTTATTTGGGCGTTATAGCTTATTACGCCGTGGTAAAAAACATTATTGCCTCATCAATTGGAAATAATTAACTGATATTATTAAGGGCAACGATAATGTTGCCCTTAATGTATCTGGTGTCTTTATAAATATTATCTATTCATAAATTAAAAATAATAAACTGGGCCTTATCATGAATAATGTTCTTTCAATTCAGTCTCATGTTGTCTTTGGTCATGCTGGGAACAGTGCGGCTGTTTTTCCGATGCGTCGTATGGGAGTGAACGTATGGGCATTAAATACGGTGCAATTTTCAAACCATACCCAATATCCTCAATGGCGTGGTTGTGTCATGCAGCCGGAACATTTGGCGGAAATCGTGCAGGGAATTGGTGAAATTAATAAACTCGCATCCTGTAATGCGGTTCTGAGTGGTTATATTGGCTCTGCGGAGCAGGGAAATTATATCCTTGATATCGTAAAGCAGGTGAAAGAAGCCAACCCTGATGCATGGTATTTCTGTGATCCTGTCATGGGACATCCAGAAAAAGGATGCATAGTTGCCCCGGGCGTTGCAGAATTTTTATGTGATAAAGCTCTGCCAGCCAGTGATGTTATTGCACCTAATTTGCTGGAGCTTGAAACATTGGCGATGCGAAAAATTAGCAGCGTAGAACAAGCGATATCTGCTGCGCGTGAGTTATGTGAAAAAGGTCCCAGAATTGTATTGGTTAAGCATTTGAGTCGTGCAGGTTATCAGGCCGATTGTTTTGAAATGCTTTTGGTAACTAAAGAACATAGTTGGCACGTTAGTCGCCCATTAATTGATACAGGAGCACGTCAACCAGTTGGTGTGGGTGACTTAACGAGTGGTTTGTTTCTCGCTGATCTATTAAAAAGCCCTTCTTTGACAAATGAAGCATTACAAGCGGCCTTAGAACATGTTGCCGCTGCGGTCTACGAAGTGATGCTGGAAACGCAAAAGAGCGAGGAATATGAATTACAGATTATTGCCGCACAAGATAGGATAGTCACTCCAGAACATCAATTTCATGCTGTCAGAATAGACTAATAATAAAAAAACAGTCCCACCCATAATGTTATGGCTGGAACTGTTTTTAACAGACTACTACTTTAACTCTAATTCATTCATGGCCGCAATGCTGAAGCCACCATCGACATGCAAGATCTCACCGCTAATACCACCAGCCAGATCTGAACATAAGAAGGCAGCCGCATTACCGACATCCTCTGTTGTCACAGTGCGGCGAATAGGTGTAACCGCTTCACAGTGTGCCAGCATCTTACGGAAATCTTTGATACCAGAAGCTGCCAGAGTACGGATTGGGCCAGCAGAGATACCATTGACACGAACACCTTCAGTACCCATTGCATTTGCCATATAACGCACGTTTGCTTCCAGAGAAGCTTTTGCCAGCCCCATTACGTTATAGTTAGGAATGGCACGCTCAGCACCCAAATAACTTAAGGTGAGCAGGGCAGAACCCGGATTTAGCATATTACGGCAGACTTTTGCCATTGCGACAAAGCTGTATGCGCTGATGTCGTGGGCAATTTTGAAACCTTCACGGTTAACAGCGTTAACATAATCACCATCAAGCTGGTCAGCCGGTGCATAACCGATAGAGTGAACAAAACCATCGAATTTAGGCCATACTTTGCCTAATTCAACGAACAATGCGTCGATACTTTCATCTTCAGCCACGTCACATGGCAGAACGATATCTGAATTCAGTGATGCGGCGAATTCTTCGACACGAGGTTTCAACTTGTCATTTTGGTAAGTGAAAGCCAGCTCTGCTCCTTGATCGTGCATTGCCTTGGCAATTCCATAAGCAATAGACAGTTTGCTGGCGACGCCAGTAATGAGAATGCGCTTGCCGGTCATGAAACCCATAGCAGTATCCTTATTGTTCTTTATGATCAAAATTGTTCTTTGTGATCAAACACCAAAAGTCATGGATAAACAGAAATAATAAATCTCTAACCATAACTACGGTATTTATGGTGAATAAACGGGGATGATTCTACCATGCCGGAGGAAAATGTGGTGAGTTTCCCATTCTGTTCCGATCAGTGATTAAAATACATCCAATAAAAACATCAGGTGATATCCTGTCGCCATGCTTCAGCAGACAGGGCTTCACCAAAATGGCTGGCTATCAATTTGCGTGTAATATCATGCAGCGGAGAAGCCAGAACTTCCGCTGTATTGCCACGTTCGACAACTTCCCCTTGATGCATGACCAGAACTTGATCACTGATATGTTTCATCATACCGAGATGTTGGGTGACATAGATATATGAAATACCGTGTTTTTCCTGTAATTCCAGCATCAAGTTGATGATTTGGGAACGCATCGATACATCAAGCGATGCCAGGGCTTCGTCTGCAACAATGATTTGTGGCTGCAATATTAAAGCCCGTGCTAAAGCCACGCGTTGTTTCTGTCCTGATGCGAGCATATGTGGGTAATAATTAGCATGATCTGGCAATAAACCGACCTGACGTAATGTTTGGTTGATACGTTTTTCCCGTTCGGAGGGAGATAACTTCGTATTCAAAATTAATGGCATATCCAGAATCTGACCAATGCGCTGACGAGGATTCAGTGAGGTGCTGGGATCTTGAAAAATCATACGAATGCGCTGGCTGCGGTAGCTATAATCCCCGTAAGACAGCTTATGACCGTTAATCAAAATTTCACCTGAACTTGGTTCAATAACCCCTGATAACATTCTTGCGAGTGTAGATTTACCTGAGCCATTTGCGCCAAGGATAGCAAGTGTTTTTTTCGATTGCAGGGTAAAGCTCACTGGCTTTACGGCGTCAAGTTGATGACGGCGAAATAATCCGGTTCGATAGCGAAATGTTTTAGTCAGATTTTTAACTTCCAGCAATGTCTCAACCACTTATGATTCCTCCATATTCAAAGGGAAATGGCAGGCGAATGCATGGCTCTTAATTACCCGTAGCCGTGGAGTTGCAATACAGGTTTTTTGTGCATAAGGGCAACGTGGCCCCAAACGGCAACCTACCGGCAAATGTTCCAGTGATGGAATAACGCCAGACAGCGTGTTTAACCGACTTTTGTGTGGTAACGGACTGCCAAAATCAGGAATTGAACGGATCAACGCTTGTGTATAGGGATGGTAAGGTTTCACCAGCAACTCATCCGGTGTAGCGCTTTCCACTGTCTGACCGCAATACAGCACATTGATACGTTTGACTAGTTTACTCATCATTTGCAGGTCATGGCTGATTAATAAAATAGTCATGTTGTTGTTCTGATTGAGGCTCGACAGTAAACGAAATATTTGTGCCTGTGTTGTTGGTTCCATTGCATTGGTCGGCTCATCAGCAATCAGCAAGCGTGGCTGGTTGGCAAGCGCAATGGCAATCATCACTTTTTGACATTCACCTTCTGTTAATTCGTAAGGGTAACTGTGCATAATGTCGGAGTGATCTTTAATACCAACACGGTGCAGTAACTCAATTGCGCGGCGTTTTCGCCAATTAAATCTCTGCCACCAACGGCCTTTATACGTCCATCCAGGAATAGATTGAATAATCTGTTTACCAATATTTTCTGATGGATCGAGACATGACTGCGGCTCCTGAAAAATCATTGAAATATTGTGCCCAATCACCTTACGGCGCTGCCGTGGTGTCAGGCGCAATAAATCAATGTCGTTAAAACGGAAACGATCTGCGGTTACTTTGAGGTTATCTTTTGTGACACCACAAATCGCTTTGGCAATCAGACTTTTGCCTGAGCCTGATTCGCCAGCCAAACCCAATATTTCACCTTCTGTCAGTGAAATACTCATCCGGTCAACAGCTTTGACGGGGCCTTCCGCTGTCATGAATTCAATGGTGAGGTTTCGAATATCAAGTAATGGCATCATTCGACTCCTGCGTTAATAGCGCGGTGCAGACCATCACCCAGTAAGTTAACCAGCAAGACGCTGAGCATAATTGCTGCTCCAGGTAACATAACAGTCCAGGGGGCAGCATAGATCAATTCTAATGAATCTCCCAGCATAGCTCCCCATTCGGGAGAAGGTAGTTGTGCTCCAAGGTTGAGAAATCCCAGTGCGGCAATATCAAGAATCGCGATGGAGAGGGTACGGGTTAATTCACTGACTATCACCGCAGTGATATTCGGGAGAACGGCATAACGTAAAATATGGTAGTTTGAAGCGCCATCCAGACGCGCTGCAATAATGTATTCTTTATCCAGTTCGTCATGTACAGCAGTATAAACGGTACGTACAATTCTTGGCAACAATGCCAGAAAAACGGCAATCATGGCATGGTGCAGGCTGGCACCAACAAAAGCGACGACGATGATAGCCAATAGCAATGAAGGAATAGAGAGCAAGGTATCAAGAATATGGTTCATCACCGCCGATTTCAAGCCGTGAGTCATACCGGCAAGGCTACCAATGATTAATCCTACAATGGTTGCCGCCGCAGTGACTATCAAAGCTCCCCCAAATGTGGAAGACGTGCCAATCAATAGACGGCTGAAAATATCACGGCCAAGATCGTCAGTTCCAAGGAAAAAGGCGACATTACCGTGATGTGACCATGAAGGAGGCATAAGTTGGGACATGAATTGTTGGTCAAGCCGATATGGGGCGAAAAGATCACCCAACAGGCACAGTGCAATTAAAATTAACACCCCATAAAAACCTGTCATTGCTAATATATCGGCATAGAAAAATCGCCAGATAACTTTTAATGGCGATGGCATTTTCTTTTCACGGTAAAAATTATCTAACGGCATACCATTCCTTATGCTTTAAGGGATTAGCCATTGCACCAATAATATCTGTCAGAATATTAACGGAAATAACCAACGAGCCTACCACCATGACGCCCGCCGAGATTGCGGAATAATCCTGCTGGCGAATAGCGCTGATGAGCCAGCGCCCTAAACCAGGCCAGTTAAAGACTTGCTCTGTCACCATCGCTAAGGTGAGCATGGTTGAAAATTGTAACCCCAACTTAGGGATAATAGGCGGCAAGGCATTATGCAATAAATGGCGACGAATGATAGTTAACCGTGATAAACCGCGTGTTGCTGCCGATTTGATATAATTTTCACCTGAAACTTCTTCTGCACTATTGCGCATCAAACGGATAACTTCGGTAGTAGGCGCAACGGCCAGTGTCATAACGGGCAAAACCATATGCAGAATAACACTCATGATCATTTCATTGCGATAAGGAGCCTTTGACAGCCAGGCATCAATCAGTGCAGAGCCAGTGACAGGCTCCATCCGATAGAGTAAATCAAAACGTCCTGAGACAGGCAGCCAGCCTAAATAAAGTGAAAAAAGCAGAGTCAGCAGTAACGCTAGCCAGAACACCGGAATGGAGAAACCGCATAGGGCAAATGTACTGATAATGATATCGACTTTTTTATTGCGCCAGACACCCGCAATAATCCCAAGAGGGATGCCGATTAACAAGGCGATGGTAAAAGAGAGGACGCACAGCTCCATTGTGGCAGGGAGAACAGTATACAGTTGTTCGATAATCCGTTCCCCATTAATTCTGGAAATACCAAAATCCCATTGGAGTAAGCTACGGAAGTAGTATACGTAAGCGTCTGACAGTGATGCACCGCTCAAAGCACCATGAGGTGTGAAATACATCAGGCTGAAACTGATTAATGAAAGAAAAAACAACGTCACAACCAGAAGCAACAAACGACGCAGGATATAAATAATCATTGGCTTCCCTTTTTATTTTCATCAGGAACGCTGGCTTCCTGTTCGCGGTAAACTTTGTCAAAGGAACTATTACCGAACGGGCTGAGCACCAATCCTTGAATGTTATAACGAGAGATTTGTAAACGCATCGAATAAGCCAGAGGTAACACAGGTAATTGCTGCGCGAGAATTTCTTGTGCAACATGATAATTTTTGATGCGTGAAGCAAGTTGTTGATTTAATAAGGCATCATGCAGGGCTTCATCAAACGCTGAGTTACACCAACGGCTCAGATTCGTTTGCGACGCAATGGCGGCACAGCTCAATAATGGGCGGAAAAAACTATCGGGATCGTTGCTATCAGTAGACCAGCCTGCCAGCGTCATATCATGGGTTTTATCCATGAGCTGGTTTTCCTGAAAACGGCCTTCGACGGGACGGATAGACATCTTAATACCCACTTGTGCCAAATCGGCTTGGATCAGTTCCGCCATTTTCAGCGGGCTTGGGTTATAGGATTGTGAAGCCGTTGGCACCCATAAAGTTAATTCCAATCCATTTAATCCCAATTCCTTTAACATCTTGCGGGATTTTTCAGGATTGTATTCGGTGATTTCAGCACGATTATCATACGCCCATGATGCACGGGGCAAAATAGAAGCAGCCGTCTCTGCCGTACCATAGTAAATGGATTTCATCAGGCGTTGGTTATTGATGGCGTAAGCAATGGCCTGACGAACGGCTAACTGATCCAATGGTGGTTTACTGGTATTGAAAGCAAGATAGGCGATATTCATGCCAGAACGTAATGTCTGACGCAGATTTGGATCATCATGCAAGATATTCCATTGATTGGCATCGGGATAAGCCAGTACATCGCATTCACCCGTGAGCAATTTTGAGATCCTACCTGTACCCCCTGCGCCAGTATCTATCACAACCTGTTCCATACGCGGTTGACCTTTCCAATACTTATCATGGCGAACAAGGCGGATAAATTGGTCCATCTGATAATCTTCCAGCATGAAGGGACCTGTTCCGACAGGTTTCCAATCTATTTGTCCTTGTCTATTTATTTGCTGTAGTTTTTCAGCATATTCCTGGGACAGGATAGGGGCATAATAGGTTGCCAGGTGCCAGAGAAAAGACGCATCGGGTGCATTAAGGCGAAATTCGACAGTATATTGGTTGATTTCCCGAATATCTTTAACTGAATCACCAAATTGCAAACTGTCAAAATAGGGATAATGTCCCCCATTAACATCATGATAATCATGTGTTTTATCGAAGACACGGCGGAAACTGAAAACAACATCATCCGCGTTCATTGCACGGGTTGGTGTAAACCAATCGGTTGACTGGAAAGCAACATTATGACGCAAATGAAGACGATAAGTTGCCCCATTATCCCGCACTTCCCAATCAGTAGCCAGTTCAGGAATCAGACGATAGGTAAGAGGATCAACACCCAGCAAGCGATTGTAAATCTGTGCAGCCAGCGTATCCACAGTCAAGCCACTGATAGCCATTTGCGGGTTAAACGTATTCAAATTGCCATTAATGCAATAAATAAAACCGTTCTGCCGTAAGGATGTTGAAATATGGGGCAAGCTTTCCGAGGCATTGTTTGGCCTCGACTCTGGAATCATTTTAGTCGGTTCTTGAATGGGTTCCGCAACCGTTTCTGGAGTCGCATTCCTGGCCGCCAGAGTAGGGGCGGAAATTAATAATATCATCCAGTAAATCAAATAACGCATATAAAATGTCAGTCATAAAAAAGAGTTTGGCCATTGTAACTTAATTATCGCTTTCTGCTCAAAAACAACGGGCAGATCACGATAATGAGAAAAATTCTCAATAAAATGCTTTACAAATGTAATTGATAAGTATTATCATTCGCATGTGCTTTCAGGGAGGCATCTTGTAATAGCAAGTATATCTCTCAGAAAAGGCACGACATTGCTCACATTGCTTCCAGTATTTTTATTAGCCGGCTCGGGTGCCGGCTACTTTTTTATCTGTCTACCCTATCTTGCCATTAACATCAATATGGTGTTTCTTGATTAACCCGCGGAACTGGTGGTAAGTCAAATGAAGTTTGTCAGCGGCCTTCCTCTGATTAAATTGACTTTCTGTCAAAGCCTGTAAGAGTAAACTCTTTTCGTTGTCATTTTGCCACTGCCTTAAATCGAGAGGTAATTTGGGAAGAGAATCGTTGATAATCTCACTCTCAGTGGATGAGGAGGCAGATTGCTGTGATGGTGAAAAGGGATTGATGATGATCGTGTTTAATTCATTTTCACTATTACCATGTCGGTAAATAGAGCGTTCGATGACATTCTTTAATTCGCGAACATTGCCAGGCCAGTGATAGGAAAGTAACTGTTGTTTGGCTTTGTCAGTAAATCCGGGGAAAAATGGCAGATCCAACTCACGGCACATCTGAATCGCAAAATTTTGTGCCAGTAACATAATATCTTGTTGCCGTTGGCGCAGTGGTGGAATATGAACCACATCGAACGCGAGTCTGTCAAGCAAATCCGCCCTGAATTTTCCACGGGTAGCCATGGCAGGTAAATCTTCGTTAGTGGCACAGATCAAACGTACATCAACTTGTAATGACTGAGTGCCACCAACACGCTCCAGATGACCATATTCAATGACACGCAATAATTTTTCTTGTACTTGCATGGGAGCCGTGGCGAGTTCGTCAAGAAACAAAGTTCCGCCGTCGGCTCGCTCAAAGCGTCCCTGGTGTTTTGAGCGAGCACCCGTGAATGCCCCCGCTTCATGACCAAAGAGTTCTGAATCAAGCAGATTTTCATTGAGTGCGGCACAGTTCAGGGAAATGAAAGGGCCTTGCCAGCGTGGAGAAAGATAGTGTAAACGGCGGGCAATTAACTCCTTGCCTGTTCCTCGTTCTCCCAGAACTAAAACAGGTTTGTTCAGCTTCGCTAATGCGGAGACTTGTTCCAAAATTTCAATAAAACAGTTTGCTTCACCTAATAGGTTATCAATGAACTGAGACATGGTATTTTTCACCAAAAATTGGTTAATTTAACTAAATTATCGAATTGCAATAAAAAAGCAAATAAAAAGTTATATCAGTAATTTCAATTAGATAATAAAAGTAATAAAGTTGGCATGTATCTTGTATTTAGTTAAATGCCTTACCGTGTATCTTGTTTCCGTTTTAACAATACACAGGCATAACATACATACATTCTAATGAAAGAGGTTTATGACTATGGGTATTTTTTCTCGTTTTGCTGATATCGTGAATGCCAATATCTCTTCTCTGCTGGATAAAGCAGAAGATCCACAGAAAATGATCCGCTTGATGATTCAGGAAATGGAAGACACTCTGGTGGAGATCCGTTCAACTTCTGCCCGTACCCTGGCAGAGAAAAAACAGCTTTTGCGCCGCATTGGCATGGGTGAAAACCAAATTGATGGTTGGCAAGAAAAAGCTGAACTGGCATTGAGCAAGGGTAAAGAAGATTTAGCGCGTGCAGCATTGATTGAAAAACAAAAAGTCACTAGCTTAGTTGAATCACTCACACACGAATTATCCATTCTGGATGAGACGCTGGGACGTATTAAAGGTGAAGTGACAGAGCTTGAAAATAAATTGACAGAAGCGCGTGCGAGACAACAATCATTGGCACTGCGTCATCAGGCTGCGGCATCTTCGCGCCAGGTACGCCGTCAGTTAGATAGTGGTAAAATCGATGAGGCAATGGCGCGCTTCGAACAGTTTGAACGTCGGATAGACCATATGGAAGCGGAAGCAGAAGCTTTTGGGTTGGGTAAACAAAAATCACTCGATCAGCAATTTGCAGAATTGAAGGCAGATGATGAAATCAGTGCACAACTAACGGCCTTGAAAGCTAAAATGAATATCAAAGATTCTCAATGATGACATATGTCATACATAACTAAGGAAAGATAATGGGCTATATATTTCTTGGGATCCCGCTGATCATTTTTGTGCTTTTTGTCTTACCCATCTGGTTGTGGCTGCATTATAGCCACCGCAACAGCAATCAAGATCAGTTAGGGAGCAGTGAAATTCAGCGTTTGGAACAGTTGACGGAGAATGCCAGACGTATGCAAGAACGGATCAAAACGTTAGAAGATATCCTCGACGCAGAGCATCCAAATTGGAGACAGTCATAATGTCAAATCAATACCGTCGAAAACTTTACCGTCTGCCAGAGCAGGGGGTAGTTAAAGGAGTTTGTGCCGGACTGGCAGACTATTTTGACGCACCCGCTCCGCTTATTCGTATCATCGCGGTATTATCGCTGTTCTTTGGTCTATTTGGCATAACGGTATTGGCTTATATTATCTTGACCTTTGTCATGGAGCCCGCACCTGCGGGATATTCAGCAGAGGAAAAGTATAGAGGGCCATCAACACAGAAGATGTTGGACGAAATAGACGACCAATTGAAAGCAAGCGAAGCACGTTTACGTCAAATGGAACGCTATGTGACTTCTGATACTTACAATGTGCGTAGCCGTTTCCGCCAGCTTTGAGTTGTAACCAGACAGTGGATATAGCATGGGATCTGGCTTGTAACATCGGCAAAATTTGCCATTATTTCCGTTGCTACAGGCCAGATGAGACTGATTCACAGTATTCCCATTTAGGAGAAACATGAAACGGTTGCAAAACGAACTAACAGCACTTGTTAATCGTGGTATGGACCGTCATTTGCGACTGGCGGTAACAGGATTAAGTCGCAGTGGAAAGACCGCATTTATTACTTCCTTGGTAAACCAACTTTTGCATGTTCACAGTGGAGCCAGATTGCCGCTGTTTTCTGCCGTGCGTGATGGACGCTTGCTTGGCGCAAAGCGGGTGCCACAACGAGATTTTGGGGTGCCTCGTTTTACCTATGATGAAAACATCGCAGAATTGTATGACACTCCCCCTGACTGGCCGACGCCAACCCGTGGTGTAAGTGAAATACGTTTAGCGTTGCGCTATCGTTCGGAAGATTCCTTATTCCGCTACCTTAAAGAAACTTCTACCCTTTATTTAGAAATTGTCGATTATCCGGGCGAATGGTTATTGGATTTACCCATGCTGGAACAAAATTATCTGGCATGGTCACGGCATATGTATGGATTAGTGAAAGGAGAAAGAGCGAATTGGGCTAAGCCATGGTTAGCGTTATGCCAGCAATGTGATCCACTGGCACCTGCTGATGAAAATTTACTGGCCAAAATCGCTCAGGCTTATACGGATTACCTGCATCAATGTAAACAACAAGGTTTGCATTTTATCCAACCTGGCCGTTTTATCTTGCCGGGAGATTTGGCGGGAGCACCTGCGCTGCAATTTTTCCCGTGGCCGGATATTGACAGAATCGGAGAGCCACAACTGGCAAAGGCGGATAAACACACCAACATTGGCATGTTGCGTGAGCGTTTTGCTTATTACTGTGATCATATCGTTAAAGCGTTCTATAAAGAGCATTTTCTGCGTTTTGATCGGCAAATTGTGCTGGTGGATTGCTTGCAACCATTAAATAGTGGCCCGCAAGCTTTCAATGATATGCGACTTGCATTAACACAACTTATGCAGAGTTTTCATTATGGTAAACGAACACTGTTTCGTCGTTTATTTTCGCCTTGCATCGATAAATTGCTGTTTGCTGCCAGCAAAGCAGATCATATTACGTCAGATCAACATGCCAATCTCGTTTCACTCTTACAGCATTTGGTACAGGAAGCATGGCAAAATGCGGCGTTTGAAGGGATCAGTATGGATTGTGTAGGGCTTGCATCTGTTCAGGCAACAGAGAGCGGCATTGTCATGCATAAAGGTGAAAAAATCCCTGCCATCAAAGGCAATCGCTTGTCAGATGATAAGTTATTGACATTTTTTCCAGGTGAAGTGCCACAGCGCTTGCCAAATAGTGAATTCTGGCAGAAACAGGGGTTTAATTTTGAATCATTTCGGCCAAAACAAGCCAATGTCAACACCCCGTTATCCCATATTCGCATGGATAGCGTGATGGAATTTTTATTGGGAGACAAATTAACATGACCGAACCTTTAAAACCGCGAATAGATTTTGACGATCTTACACAAACAGCGTCTGAGCCATCACTAAAAGCAAAAAAAGAATTTATTGGGCAGGAAGAAGAATTCTATCCGGTTATGTCAGAGCGGGAAGCGGAGGAGAAGGAAAGTGAATTTGAAGGTGCAGTGTATGCTGCGCTGAAACCAAAACGTAGTTTCTGGCGAAAAGTTTTTATCAGTGCTGTCCTGCTATTGGGGGCGAGTATTGTTGCCCAATGTATTCAGTGGATCTACCAGGCATGGCGGCAACATGACTGGATTGCACTGGGGATCACAGCAGCAGGCAGTATGATTGTATTTGCGGGAATAGACAGTGTGATAAAGGAATGGCGGCGTCTTCACCATTTACGGCAGCGTACAGAAGAGCGAGACACGGCGAAAACGCTATTGCAAAGTCATGGCATTGGCAAGGGAAGGCAATTTTGTGAAAAATTAGCAGAACAGGCTGGCATTGAGCGACAGCATCCGGCATTACAGCGTTGGCAGGCAGCCGTGCATGAGACGCACAATGATCGTGAAATTGTCATGCTATACAGTCAATTAGTTCAGCCTGTCCTGGATACGCAAGCCAGGCAAGAGATCAGTCGCTCAGCCGCGGAATCGGCTTTGATGATCGCTGTTAGTCCATTGGCTATCGTGGATATGGCTTTTATTGCCTGGAGAAACATTCGGCTCATTAATCGTATTGCAGCGCTTTATGGTATCGAGTTAGGTTATTTCAGCCGTATTCGCTTATTTCGGTTAGTATTACTGAATATTGCCTTTGCAGGAGCCTCAGAGTTAGTCAGAGAAGTGGGTATGGACTGGTTGTCACAAGACATTGCGGCTCGTCTTTCTGCACGTGCTGCACAAGGGATTGGTGCAGGGTTGCTGACAGCCCGTTTGGGCATCAAGGCAATGGAATTGTGTCGGCCTTTGCCGTGGATTGATGGAAATAAACCGAAGTTAGGCGATTTTCGCCACCAATTACTTGCTCAGCTTAAAAGTACGTTACCAATGAAAAACAAAAGCAAAGCCAAAGAGGCAATAAAAAAGTAACCAAATTAATAACAAATGTCACATCAGGTTGACATCTTATTTTCTTGTAAACTTTTGCTGACAAGGGCTTCATCTATTGGATAGTAACGGGTAACATTTCAGGCAGTTAAGAACATCGTGTCAATAAGGTCAGAAAAATGCGATTGGAAGTTACTTGTCAGGATCGAATTGGGTTAACCCGCGAGTTACTTGATTTACTGGTTTTACGAAATATTGACCTGAAAGGAATTGAAATTTCTCCTGCATGTCGTATTTACCTTAATTTCACTCAAATTGATTTCAATATCTTCCGGGAGTTGATGGCAGAAATTCGCCGTATCAATGGCGTTATTGATGTCAGGACAGTTGCCTTTATGCCATCAGAAAAAGAGCATAGGGCGATGTGGACACTGTTGGAATCGGTTCCCGAACCCATCTTTTCTATTGACATGAAAGGCAATGTTGAACTGGTTAACTCTGCGGCTTTGGCATTGTTTGGTGTCAGTAAAGAAAAAATTAACCAAAAAAACATTGGTCATTTGATTAATAATTACAATTTCCTTCGCTGGCTTGAAAGTGAGCATCATCAACCCCATTCAGCACAACTATCCATCAAAGGGCAAAAGTATGGAATGGATATTATTCCTATGCAATTAACGGATGAAAATCAAGTTGTCAGATGTGCAGGGGCGGTAATTATGCTGCGTTCTGGTGAACATCAGCCAACGGGGTATATTGAATCATCACGCAAAAAATTAACCGTAAGTGATGATAATGCTTTTGAACAGATTATTGCTGTCAGTCCTAAAATGGTTCATATCGTTGAGCAGGCCCGTAAAATGGCAATGCTCGATGTTCCCTTGCTGCTTGTTGGTGAAACAGGAACAGGAAAAGATGAATTTGCTAAAGCCTGTCATTTGCGCAGTGCAAGGGGAAAACAGCCTTTTCTTGGGCTAAATTGTGCTTCTATGCCGGATGATGTTGTAGAAAGTGAACTGTTTGGTTATGCGGCGGGAGCCTACCCCAATGCATTGGAAGGTAAAAAAGGATTCTTCGAACAGGCTAATGGCGGTACGGTTTTGTTAGATGAAATTGGTGAAATGTCGCCACAGATGCAGACTAAATTACTGCGTTTCTTGAATGATGGAACATTTCGTCGTGTAGGTGAAGAGAATGAAGTTAAGGTAAACGTCCGGATCATTTGCGCCACGCAGAAAAACTTAATGGAGTTGGTACAAAAAGGGGAGTTTCGGGAAGATCTCTACTATCGGCTGAATGTCTTAACCATCACATTACCGCCTTTGCGGGAACGTCAGGCGGATATCATGCCATTGGCAGACTATTTTGTAACACGTTTTGCGCAAGAACAGGGCTTACATAAGCCTAAATTCTCTGCTGATTTAGAGCAATTTTTGTGTGGTTACCATTGGCCAGGCAATGTCAGACAGCTTCGTAATGCGATATATCAGGCTTTGACTCAACTTGAGAGTAACAAACTTAGCCCGCAGGATATCCGGCTACCCGAACTAGAAGCCGAGGTAACATTTAATGAAGATATTCTGGTGGGATCTTTGGATGAAATCAGCAAGCGTTTTGAACGCTCTGTGCTGACACGTCTTTATCGTCATTACCCCAGTACACGTAAGCTGGCAAAACGGCTTGGTGTTTCTCACACGGCAATCGCCAATAAATTACGTGAATATGGTCTGAATGGTAAAAAACACTTAGTTGAACATGAAGACGGTGAACAATAACTGAAGTATTACGGCTTTTAACAATATCTTATATATGAAATAAGCTGGCGACGATAAAATGATAAATTGTGATTTTATCATCGCCAGACAATAAGATTTAAACACTAAACCTTAAAAAACAATTACTTCAATGCGGCTAACGCGCTGTCATAGTCAGGTTCATTGGTGATTTCATCGACCAACTGGCTATAAATAACTTGATTATTTTCATCCAGAACAACAACAGCGCGTGCAGTCAGTCCACCCAATGGGCCTTCGCCGATTGCAACGCCGTAATCTTCCTGAAATTTCCCGCCACGCAGTGTAGAAAGAGTGACAACATTAGACAGACCTTCAGAACCACAGAAACGAGACTGCGCGAAAGGCAAATCCGCTGAAATGCACAGCACAACAGTATTATCTAATTCGCTGGCAAGTTGGTTGAACTTACGGACAGATGTGGCACAAACACCGGTGTCAATGCTTGGGAAGATATTAAGCACTTTACGTTTACCTGCGTAATGGCTCAATGTTACATCAGCGAGATCTTTGGCAACTAGCGTGAATTCTTTTGCTGCCTGACCTGCTTGTGGAAAATCTCCATTAACGGTGATATCGCCACCTTGAAACTTGACTGTTTGTGTCATGATTTAATCTCTCTATAAAGTAAACAACGCCGCCAGTGTAAAGGAATAGTGCGATCTTGCCCACAAAAAGAAATAAAATATTCATCCTTCTTTTAATTAACAATATCTTATAATTTATTTATCAAAAAAATACCGTATTGAAGAAAGTCACTATACCAATGGTCGATGGATCAAATCGTGGTTAAAAGGATACCCGATCACTAATCCTGAAGATATCGCCTATAGTCATATCCTGTAACACAATTGAGCATGAAGAGTAAGTACAAATAAGGAGCAGATGTGAAAGCGATCTATGGCTCGGTATTTAAAGGTTCAAATGCAATTTATGCCTGTCAATTAAATGGCAAGGGAGGTGTTACCGCATTTGGGGATAATTCACTCGTAACCGCAGAGCAACCAGTGTGGCAACATCTTGATTATAAAAATCCGGCTAGCCATCAATGGATTATGAATACAACCTTGCTACCGTTCCCAGTAAAGGAGGGGTTAGTGAGTGATAATATTCGTCCAAAGGTTGTGCGCACAGGTGAAGGAACTTTGATTACCTTGAGATCGGTGAACCGTAATGATAATGCGCGTCCCGATCATCTGGTTTCATTTCGCATCTATATTAATGACAAAATTATTATCTCCAGCCGGCATCGAAAAATTCATTCCATCGATCAGGTCTTGGCTGATTTGCATAACGGTGTTGGTGCGAAAAGTACAGGGAATTGGTTGGTAGAAATAGCGGGGGCCATTACTGATGAAGCCAATGATTTTATTGAAGAGCTACATGACAACCTGATTGAGTTTGAAGATGATATTTTGGAACAGAAAGTTCCTGGTCGCGGAGAATTAGTATTACTGCGTAAACAGCTAATCGTTCTGCGCCGATATATGGCACCACAACGGGATATTTTTATCCGTTTGGCCAGTGAAAAATTGCCTTGGATGAATGACGAAGAGCGCCGTTTAATGCAGGAGATTGCTGACCGGTTGGGTAGGGGAATAGATGATCTTGATGGTTGTATTGCCCGAACCGCAATTCTTGCTGATGAGATCACGTCCATGATGGCGGATGCCATGAACCGCCGTACTTACATGATGTCTCTATTGGCGATGGTATTCTTGCCAACCACCTTTTTGACTGGATTGTTCGGTGTCAACTTGGGCGGAATACCCGGTAATGAGTATCAGTTTGGGTTCGGTTTGTTCACGCTTTTGTTGTCACTATTAATGGTGGCTTTTGCGTGGTGGTTAAGGCGAAGCAAATGGCTATAGGATTTGAGATAAATCAATGATTGGTTGCCATAGTTAAGGCATCATAGTTTCCGCAGGTGAATGCAACGTTGAACGTTGTGCTCCATAATTGTAGTTTTTCTCATATTGAGTTTTACACAGAATAATTGCTCATTAATTATGCCGATACTTGTTTTAGTATCGGCTATTTTTGTATATAGAAAACCCCCAGCTAGGCTGGGGGTTCCGTAGAGCTTACAGCTCTAAGTCCGCT
The DNA here is from genome assembly GCF_015163655.1 of Xenorhabdus griffiniae. Lineage (GTDB taxonomy): Bacteria > Pseudomonadota > Gammaproteobacteria > Enterobacterales > Enterobacteriaceae > Xenorhabdus > Xenorhabdus griffiniae. Next base: position 22,221 of record NZ_JADEUF010000061.1, read on the forward strand.
ATAAAAACCCCTTTTGATTTGTTAAAACACCTTGCGGTCTGGCAACTGCAAAAGTGAATGAAGAAATCGAAAGGGGGTCCCACAATGAGGGATGAAAAGAGCTTAGCGCATACCCGATGGAACTGTAAATACCACATAGTCTTTGCCCCAAAATACCGAAGGCAGGTGTTCTACGGAGAAAAACGGAGAGCGATAGGCAGCATATTAAGAAAACTGTGTGAATGGAAAAACGTGAACATATTGGAGGCAGAATGTTGTGCGGATCACATCCACATGCTTCTGGAAATCCCGCCCAAGATGAGTGTGTCGAGCTTTATGGGGTATCTGAAGGGGAAAAGTAGCCTGATGCTTTATGAGCAATTTGGTGATCTCAAATTCAAATATCGCAATCGTGAGTTTTGGTGTCGGGGGTATTACGTTGATACAGTGGGGAAAAATGCAGTAAAGATACAGGAATACATAAAGCATCAACTGGAGACGGATAAATTGGGAGAACAATTATCAATCCCGTATCCCGGTAGCCCGTTTACGGGCCGTAAGTAATCAATGAATGCAAATGTCAGATCGCCATGCGCCTGTTAGGGCGCGGCTGGTAAGAAAGCCTTATAGGCGCATATGAAAAACCCCCGGCTATGCCCTGTCTCTTGATCACATCTCTAGCTCAAGAGACTGTACAAGCAGGTAACCTTCCAGGATAGTTTGTAATATGAACCATCCTTCCCATAATCTTTCCCATCCTACTCGACCA
>NZ_JADEUF010000062.1 GCF_015163655.1 Xenorhabdus griffiniae
AGTTATGGCATACTTGACGTGCAGGCATAGCAGTGACCCTATTGACTTGGTGGAACAATCAGTAGATCACACAACGCTATGCTTGTCTATTTTCTGGGGATTCCTCAGCGCTACGCGGGGAGATATAAGACGCATCTTGAAGTTAGATTGGTATACACTCAATTTTCAGCGAAAAGGCACGGTTTTTTTCAAATGATAAAAAGCAGTGCAGTATACAACCTAAAGTTAAATTAGGGTTCATCGATATGGAAAAAGATAATCCCATTGATTTTAATCGGGCGTTAACTATCGGAGAGGTATCAAAACGTAGCGGAGTTGCTATATCTGCCCTCCATTTTTATGAGTCGAAAGGATTAATCAAAAGTTCACGCAATCAAGGTAACCAACGCCGTTTTCCTTCAATTGTATTGCGCTATATTGCGATCATCAAAGTCGCACAAAGCACAGGTATCTCTCTGAAAGAAATAAAACAAGCACTAGACCAGTTTCCACCTGATAGTCAATTGACAGCCGAACAATGGCTAACATTTTCTTTACAATTGCAGGATATTCTGAATCAACGCATCAAAAAACTCATCCGATTACGAGATAATTTAGGTAATTGTATTGGATGTGGATGCCTTTCGTTAACAGAGTGTCCTTTACGTAATCCGAATGATGTCCTTGGACAAGATGGAGCCGGCCCAAGAATTTTAGAAAAAGATTAAACACGCACTTAGTTGAAGAGGATATCATCTGTGAAAATTGAAGAGGCTGATTTTGTACAGTTAGTCAAACGAGTTATCTGCGAGCGACATTAGAAGAATTATTCCGAACATTACAACTCACATATGCTACCGATAAAATTCAGCCTGAGGATTACCGCTGCCCCTTGCCTTTGACAAATACCCTCAGGCTCTTGCTTATCCTAAGCCATAAAATCCCCTTGCTGCCGTTCCACTAACGTCAGGATGCTATAAAGCGCCACCGGCTGTTGTTCCTGATTCAACACCTGCACATCCCATATCACCACACCATGGGGTTTATCTTCTGGTGTCTTCTGGACTTTCTTAATCTTCTTCTTGCAGGTCAAACGCACTTGGATGGTATCACCAATCTTGACCGGCTCAATAAAACGCAGGTTTTCCATACCGTAGTTGGCAAGTACCGGCCCCACGGCACCATCAACGAACAAACCCGCAGCAGCCGATACGACAAAATAACCATGGGCTACCCGCTCGCCAAACAAGGATTCAGCTGCGCCGATCTTATCCACATGAGCGTAAAAATGATCGCCACTCAGACAAGCGAAATTCACGATATCCGCTTCCGTCACCGTCCGGCGAGCAGTCAGTAAACTTTCACCCATTTCAATTTGTTCAAAATATTTGCGGAATGGATGAATCGGTTCTTCTTTCACTTTCGCGCCACGAACCCACTCACGACCAATCGCTGCCAGCATACTTGGGCTGCTTTGAATCGCTGTGCGCTGCATATAGTGTTTCACAGCACGCAAGCCCCCCAACTCTTCGCCGCCACCGGCACGCCCTGGGCCACCATGTGCCAACATAGGCAACGGGGAACCGTGTCCCGTGGATTCCGCAGACGCCGCTTCATCCAGCACTAACATACGGCCATGCGCACAGGCTGTCGCCCTGATCACCTGTACGGCAATCTGCTCATCTGCCGTCACCAATGAACCAGCCAAACTCCCCTGCCCCATCATCGCCAATGCAATCGCCTGTTCGGTATCCTGATACGTCATTAACGTGGCAACCGGCCCAAAGGCTTCTGTACCGTGTACCACCTGATTAGTCATTGGATCTGCACAGTAGAGCAACGTCGGCGGGTAGAAGGCGCCATTACGGTTGCTATTGCCTGTCAGCACCAATTTATCCAGTGAACCACCACATAAAACCTCGCAACCACTAGTGCGCAATTCGTCGACTTTCGCCTGCACCTCGTCACGCTGTTCCCGATTAATCAACGCCCCCATGCGCACTTCGGGCAACGTAGGATCACCAACAGCCACACCAGACAGCCGCTTAAGTAGCGCTTGTTTAACCGTTTCCATTTGTCTGGCAGGCACAATAACGCGTCGGATAGCCGTACATTTCTGGCCGGCCTTCACCGTCATTTCGCGTGCCACTTCTTTGATGAAAACGCCAAACTCCGGCATATCTGGTGTCACATCCTCACCTAAAATGCAGCAGTTAAGCGAATCCGCTTCCATCGTAAAAGGAATGGATTTTTCTATCAGTCGAGGATGGACACGCAACTTCCGTCCCGTTTGTGCCGAACCGGTAAACGTCACAGCATCCTGATAATCAAGATGATCAAACAGATTACCAATGCCACCACAGATCAATTGCAGTGCCCCTTCCGGCACCAAGCCGCTATCGATGATCATTCGCACCATCGCCTGTGTCAGTTGGGCGGATGCGGTGGCAGGCTTGATAATCGCTGGCATACCTGCCATCCACGTTGGTGCCAATTTTTCCAGCATTCCCCAACACGGAAAGTTAAACGCATTGATATGCAGTGCAACACCGGGGCGGGAAGTCAACACATGGCGTGCCACAAACTGGGATTGTTTAGACAGTGGGATCATCTCATCTTCCGGCCACAAGGTATCATCCGGCAATTCTCGCCCTGCTAATCCTGCATACGAGAACAGTGTTGCTACGCCCCCCTCAATATCCACCCAACTATCCGCACGGGTTGCACCTGTTTCCGTGGAAATGGCATACAGTGCTTCTTTGTTGGCGAGCAGGTGTTTTGCAACTGCTTTCATCATCTGCGCACGCTGTTGGAACGTCATCGCAGCCAGTGCCTTTCCCCCTTTTTCACGGGCGTAGACTAAACTTTCTGCCAATGGCAAACCTTCTGAAGATACCTGATACAAAGCTTCGCCGCTTACTGCATGATGAATGGTTCTGGGATTGCCTTGCCCATAAACCCAGGCACCACAAATGTAACTCGTTAACTGTTGCATTTTTTTCTCCACCGATTTAACCAATGAAACAATCATTAAGTAATGGAATGCCATTTATGTATCACATATATGATTGACAAAACCACCCACGAAATTAACAAAATACAAACATTTTCCACCCAATCACTTGTTAATATTTATCCCACCGCCAAATAAAAATGATTAATCAATTGTTTTATAAGGATTTAAAATTAATATTGTGACATGAACAGCAAATGCACAAATTTTGTGTTTGCTATTTTTGTTACCAGTTTGTAGATTTACAGTTATAAAAAGTGATTCATTTTTATGTCTTATATCAAAAAATAAGAATCATAATGGAGTCGCATATGACAACTGATCCATTTCAGGCGAGCTTTGAAGCAAAAATAGCCGCAGATCTCTCTATTGAGGCTAAAGATTGGATGCCCGAAGCCTATCGCCAAACCCTGATACGTCAGATTGGCCAACACGCACATTCAGAAGTCGTCGGCATGTTACCGGAAGCCAATTGGATCACCCGTGCCCCTACATTACGTCGCAAGGCCATATTGCTGGCGAAAGTCCAGGATGAAGCCGGGCATGGACTGTATCTCTACAGCGCCGCTGAAACATTGGGCTGTTCCCGTCAGGACATCTACCAAAAGTTGTTGGATGGCAAGATGAAATATTCCTCGATTTTTAACTATCCCACCCTCAGTTGGGCCGATGTTGGCGTGATTGGCTGGCTGGTGGATGGCGCAGCGATTGTCAACCAGGTTGCCTTATGCCGTGCCTCTTACGGTCCCTACGCCCGCGCGATGGTCAAAATCTGCAAGGAAGAAAGTTTCCACCAGCGGCAAGGTTATGAAGCAGTCACAGTGCTGGCGAATGGCAACGAAGCCCAACGAACCATGTTACAAGATGCCATTAACCGCTTCTGGTGGCCGACATTGATGATGTTTGGTCCCAATGACAGTGACTCTCCCAACAGCGCCCAAAGCATGGCATGGAAAATCAAGCGATTCAGCAATGATGAACTGCGGCAAAAATTCATCGACAACACCGTCCCCCAGTTGGAAGCCTTGGGTATGACAGCGCCCGATCCTGAGTTGGCTTGGGATGAAACAACAGGACATTACCGTTTTGGTGCAATCGACTGGGATGAATTCTATCAAGTACTGAAAGGGCAAGGGATATGCAACCACGAACGTCTGGAAGCCAAACGCAGGGCCTGGGAAAACGGAAGTTGGGTACGGGAAGCGGCTTCTGTTCACGCCAGAAAAATGGCGGCCAAAAAGCGCGCTGCTTAGTGCTGTGCATGACCTGAACAACATCGGAAGGAGGACTCAATGAACGATACCGATTGGCCACTGTATGAAGTCTTTGTCCGTAGTAAACAGGGGCTAGCACACCGTCACGTCGGCAGCCTCCACGCAGCAGACGATCAAATGGCGCTGGAAAACGCACGCGATGCCTACACTCGGCGCAATGAAGGTTGCTCCATCTGGGTGGTGAAATCCATCTATCTGGTGGCTTCACAACCGGAAGATCGCGGCGCTTTTTTCGAGCCATCGGAGGACAAGATTTACCGTCATCCGACTTTCTACATCATCCCTGATGGCATCAAGAATATGTAGGGAACCGGCATATGAATATACCCAGCATTTCATCCCCCAATCATTCCCTGTTAAACCACGCCCTGTTCAAATATGTACTTCGTCAGGGGGATACCCCACTGATTCTGGCACAGCGCTTGTGCGAATGGTGTGGACATGCACCAGAACTGGAGATTGACCTTGCCCTGTCCAATATCGACCTCGACCTATTGGGCCAAGCACGCCATTTCCTTAGTTATGCCGCCACCCTTTCAGGAACAGGGCAGGATGAAGATCATCTGGCGTTTTGGCGTCATGAGCGCGAATTCTGCAATCTGCTGCTGGTGGAACAACCTAATGGCGGCTTTAACGACACCTTGGTACGCCAATTTTTTATTGATGCCTATCATGTCTTGCTGCATCAGGCGCTGAGACAAAGCCGTGATCCCCAGTTGGCGGCCATTAGTGCCAAGTCGTTGAAGGAGGTGGAATATCACCTGCGCTTTAGCCGAGGCTGGATGATCAGATTGGGGGATGGAACGGCACTGAGTCACGAAAAAATCCAGCAATCGATCGATCAACTGTGGCGCTTTACCGGCGAACTGTTCTATTGCGACGAAATAGAACAGCAACTGGCAGAAGAAGGCATTGCCATTGATCCGCGCACCCTGCATGAACCGTGGCTGCACATCATCAACGAAACGTTCACCGAAGCCACGCTAGAAATGCCACAGGAAGCCCCTTATCGGCAAGGTGGAAAACAAGGACTGCATACGGAGCATTTGGGATACCTGTTGGCAGAAATGCAATACCTGCAACGTACCTACCCCAACAGCAACTGGTAACAAAACGGATAGAACACAGAGGGTAATGGGAGGTGATCATGGAACAGCAATACAATACTCGCTTTTACTCAGAGATACAGCCGCCGGAAGTTCATCAAATCTGGCAATGCCTGCACCAAATTGCCGATCCAGAACTTCCTGCTCTCTCTATTACTGATCTCGGCATGATACGGGCCGTCACCCCATTACAAAACGGCTGGCGGGTGACATTTACCCCAACCTATTCCGGCTGTCCTGCGACGGAATACCTGATCGAAACCATTAAGAAAATACTGGCACAAGCCGGCTTCTCTCCCGTACATATCGAAGTGAGCCTGCACCCTGCGTGGACCACAGACTGGATAAATGCAGATGCCAAACAACGTTTGCGAGCATCCGGTATTGCTCCGCCTCAAGGATTAGTTTGCGAAAAAACGGCAGATATGGAACCCATCACCTGCCCGTACTGTGGCAACCATGCAACAGAAAAAATCAGCGAATTCGGTTCCACTGCCTGCAAAGCGCTCTACCGCTGTCGGGATTGTTGGGAACCATTTGATTATTTCAAATGCATTTAACGAGGACGCACTTAAGAGGAACGTAAGATGTCCACTTTGCATCAAACACGCTCACATGGCTTTCACCGCTTAAGCATTGCCGCCATTGAAAGAGAAACGCCAGATGCTGTAGTCGTTACCCTGCATATTCCCGATGAGCTGAAAAAACAGTTCTGCTATCACCCCGGCCAACACCTGACACTCAAGGCGAAAGTGAATAACGAAGAACTACGCCGCTGCTACTCCATCTGTAGCTCACCATTGGATGATGTATTACAAATTGGTGTCAAAGCCATACACCAAGGCCGCTTTTCGACCTTCATCAACCAACAATTAAAAGTCGGGGATGAGCTGGAAGTTATGCAACCACAAGGCAATTTTGGCCATCACCCCAATCAAGGCCAGCAGGGACATTATCTGGCTATCGCCGCCGGTTCGGGTATTACGCCCATTTTATCGATCATCAAAAGTACGCTGGCATTAGAGCCTAATAGCACTTTTACGCTTATTTATGGCAATCGCACCAGTCGCTCTGTCATGTTCAAAGAAACGCTGGCCGATCTCAAAAATTGCTACCTGAGCCGTTTTCAAGTGCTGTACTTATTCAGTCAGGAATCCACCGATAGCCCATTACTTAACGGACGTATTGATACTGAACACCTAAACCACATTGGCAAAACCCTGCTCAATTTTACCCAATTTGACCACGCTTTTCTCTGTGGACCCGAAGCCATGTTGGATGAGGCCCATTCTTCGTTGGAGCAGGCGGGGATACCCGTTGAACGCATCCATAGTGAACGTTTCAATACCGGACAAGCTACAGTAAATTCCCGCCCTGCCAATCTTGCAGAACGCAGTGAAACCCGCGTTGAGATCCATCTGGATGGCCGTACCCTCAACATTGCCATGCACGCCGAAGATAACAGCATCCTCGATGCCGCATTACGCCAAGGCGCAGATTTACCCTACGCCTGCAAAGGCGGGGTATGCGCTACCTGTAAATGCCAGCTTAAAGCCGGTGACGTGGATATGAGGGTGAATTACAGCCTCGAACCCGATCAATTGGCTGCCGGTTATATCTTAAGTTGCCAGTCATGGCCGAAAGGCGATGGCGTCGTTGTCGATTTTGATGTCTGAGGAGCCACCATGAATCAGGAATGGATTTTATGTCAGGAGCAGCAAAGGGTACGCATATTAACCCTAAATCGGCCAGAAGTACGCAATGCCCTCAGTAATGACTGTCTGGAACAACTCGTACAGCAATTGGAACTCGCCGATGCGGATAACGATACAGGCGCCATTGTTATTACGGGATCACAACGCTGTTTTGCCGCAGGTGCCGACCTGAAAGAACTACAGCAACAGAACGTTGCAACAGCCATGACTGATCGCCGTCCACAGCTATGGCAACGTTTAAATAATATCAGTAAACCTCTGATCGCTGCCGTTAATGGCTACGCACTTGGCGCTGGCTGCGAACTGGCATTGGCTTGTGATTTGGTGATTTGTGGAGAAAACGCCCGCTTTGGCCTGCCAGAAATCACCTTGGGGCTGATGCCAGGGGCGGGGGGAACGCAACGGCTCATCCGCAGCGTCGGCAAGGCATTGGCTTACCAGATGGTATTAACCGGCGAAGCTATCGATGCTCATCGCGCCCGGGAAGCGGGGCTAGTCAGCGAAGTTTGCACTGATGCTCTGACATTAGAACGTGCAGTACAGATTGCACAACGCATCAGTGAATTTTCTCCCTTAGCACTGCGGGCGGCCAAGGCAGCTCTCAAGACCGCACAAGAAACCAGCCTGTCACAAGGATTACTCGCCGAACGCCAGCACTTTGTTACGTTGGCAGGCACAACCGATCGTCAGGAAGGCATCACCGCCTTTCTGGAAAAACGTAAACCAACCTTTAAGGGGTTCTGATCGATGGAAAACATGTCAACGGTACTGACCGATATACAAGCAGGTGTCCTTAGCATTACTCTCAACCGTCCAGAATGCCTCAATAGTTTTAATGAGGAGCTACACCAGCAATTAAGTTTGGCAATGGATATTGCTGAACAAGATGAGTCCGTACGTTGTGTCCGGCTCACCGGAGCCGGACGCGGCTTCTGTGCCGGACAAGATTTAAACGATCGCAATGCCATCATTTCTGATGGCGATATCCCTGATCTTGGCAAATCCGTTGAACGCTACTACAACCCGCTAATCCGGCGTATGACTTCCTTGCCTAAGCCCATTGTCTGCGCCGTCAACGGTGTAGCGGCGGGTGCCGGTGTCTCCCTTGCCCTGGCCTGTGACATCGTTATCGCTTCCCGTGCTGCCAGCTTTATTCAGGCTTTCTGTCGCATTGGCCTGACACCCGATTCTGGCGGTAGCTACTTCCTGCCTCATAAGATTGGGCAGGCGCGGGCGATGGGGATGGCACTGTTGGGCGACAAAATCAGCGCCGAACAAGCACTGGATTGGGGCATGATCTGGCAAGTTGTTGAGCCTGAAGAGTTGGAAGACAAAACCCAGAAGCTCGCCCGACACCTTGCTACCCAACCTACCTTAGCCCTTAGCTGCATCAAGCAAGCCACCTATGCAGCCGCAACCAATACGTTGGAACAACAACTTGATCTCGAACGAGATTTACAACGCCTGTGCGGGCATAGCGAAGATTTCCGTGAAGGCGTCAATGCGTTCATTGAAAAACGCCAGCCAACGTTCAAGGGGAAATGATCATGAACACGCCTCACCTCCACGGCCCCATAGCCGTTATCGGTGCGGGAACAATGGGCATCGGCATTGCGCAGGTTGCGGCTCAGGCAGGACATTCCGTCCTGCTGTTTGACAGCAACAGCGAAGCGGTCAGTCAGGCGCTGGATAATTTACGCACCCGCCTGCATCAACGTGTAGCAGCAGGCAAAGCCGAAGCCAGTGCAACAGAAACCCTGTTACAACGCATCACTCAGGCGAATTCATTACATGCGTTAGCACCGTGTGGGCTGGTGATTGAAGCCATTATCGAACAACTGGCAGCTAAACAGGATCTCTTCCAGCAACTGGAATCCATTTGTTCACAGCAAACCCTGTTTGCCAGCAATACTTCATCCTTGTCGATTACCGCCATTGCCCGTGTCCTGTCTGCCCCACAGCGCATGGCTGGGCTACACTTTTTCAACCCAGCCCCTCTAATGAAGCTCGTGGAAATCGTTCAAGGTCTGGAAACTTCCCCCCAAACCGTGACAACACTCAAAACCCTCGTGACTGGCTGGAAAAAACAAGCTGTGATTTGCCGTTCTACGCCGGGGTTTATCGTCAATCGCATCGCCCGTCCATTCTACGCTGAAGCCCTGCGTGCACTGGAAGAACAGGTTGCAACTCCCGCTACACTGGATGCCATTCTCAAAGAATCTGGTGGTTTCGCGATGGGGCCATTACAACTGATGGATTTGATCGGCCATGATATTAACTACACCGTGACGGAATCCCTGTTCCATGCTTTCCATGGCGATCCTCGCTTCCAACCTTCGCTGCTGCAAAAAGAGTTAGTGGATGCCGATCATCTTGGACGCAAACGCGGTCGTGGTTTTTACGTCTATGACATAAAAGGAAACGGTGGAAAAAAAGAGAGCCAGCCACAACCTAAAATCGCGCCGAAACACACCAAAACCCCAAAACAACCGATGCGAATCAAAGCGACAGGAAATTGGGTGGCATTGCCGCACTTGGTTGCGCTGTTACAGCAATATGGAATCATCTTCGAAGAAAACAAAAATGACCGATTCCACTCCCCGACCTTGCAGCTTGATGACATTCTCTTGATTCTGACCAAAGGGAGAACCTGCGCCCAGATTGCCGACGAAGTCAGGGCACCCGTGGTGCAATTTGACCTTTCTGTCAATCACCAATCGGCTTCTATCATTACACTCAGTGCTGCTTGCCAGAATACGCCTCAACAAACCGCAAAGGTGATCGGTTTTCTGCAATCCCTCGGTAAACAGGTCATTCTCTTGCCAGACTATCCCGCTTTGTTAACCATGCGTACCGTTGCCATGCTGTGTAACGAAGCACTGGATGCCTTTAATAAAGGCATTGCCAACGTTGAAGATATCGATTTGGCGATGTGCCACGGTGTAAATTACCCCATCGGCCCGCTGGCATGGGGTAAGCAGTTGGGTTGGAAACATATTCTCAGTACACTGGAAAACTTGCAGAAGTTTTATGGGGAACCCCGTTACCGCCCAACGCCTTTACTGCGCCAACTCGCGGCGGGACATACTCAACTCCCTTTCCTGCAGCCCCAAAAGCGCAAAAAAGGGGATGATCATGCAAAATAATGCTAACGCGGCTCGCCACTACGTTGAAGCTATATATGCCCAGGATGCCTGTGCTCAAAATATGGGGATGCAGATTGAACATATCGATATCGGGTTTGCCCGACTCAGTATGAAAATCGTACCCAATATGCTCAACGGTCATCAAAGTTGTCACGGTGGCATTCTGTTCAGCCTGGCGGATACCGCTTTCGCCTATGCCTGTAACAGCGACGGGAAAGCCGCCGTCGCTTCCAGTGGCAGCATTGATTTTATCCGTCCGGCATTGGTGGGTGATCAACTGATCGCCACCGCTTCTGTTCGGCATCAAGGTAAAAATACTGGCCTGTACGACGTGGAGATCATCAACCAAAACGGTAAAGTTGTAGCTTTTTTCCGTGGTTACTCCTATCGTCTCAGTCATCCTATTTCTGACAATACGCTGAAAAAGAACCAGCCAAACCGTCAGGGAGAGCAATCATGAACCATGCATTTATCTGTGATGGTATCCGCACACCTATCGGCCGTTATGGTGGTGCGCTATCCAACCTGCGGGCTGACGATCTGGCTACCCTGCCGTTACGGGCATTGATGACGCGTTATCCAGCGTTGGATTGGGAACAAATTGATGACGTGATCCTCGGTTGCGCCAATCAGGCTGGAGAAGATAATCGCAACGTCGCACGTATGGCACTATTGTTGGCAGGGCTACCAAATTCAGTCTCTGGTACGACAGTCAACCGGTTATGTGGCTCAGGCCTCGATGCACTCGCCTTCGCCGCTCGCAGTATTAAATCCGGCGACGCCCAACTGATATTGGCAGGTGGCGTTGAATCGATGACCCGCGCTCCTTTTGTAATGGCCAAAGCAAACAGTGCTTTCAGCCGGCAAGCTGAGATCTTTGATACCACCCTTGGCTGGCGCTTTATTAACCCGCTGATGCAACAGCAATTCGGCACAGATTCCATGCCAGAAACGGCAGAAAATGTCGCCGCCCAGTTTCAAATTAACCGTGATGATCAGGATGCCTTCGCCCTGCGCAGCCAGCAACGTGCCGCCAGAGCGCAACAACGTGGCCTACTGGCCGAGGAAATCCTCCCTGTTACTCTGCCTCCCGCCAACAGAAAAGGCGTAGCTTCGGTCATTTCACAGGATGAACATCCCCGCCCAGAAACGACGCTCGAACAATTACAACGGCTCAAAACCCCATTCCGTGCCGACGGTACGATCACCGCGGGTAACGCTTCCGGTGTCAATGATGGGGCGGCAGCACTGATCATCGCCTCAGAAACGGCAGCCTTACGCCACGGCCTGACACCACGGGCGCGTATCATCGCAACGGCAACATGTGGTGTTGAGCCACGTATCATGGGGATCGGGCCACTGCCTGCGACTCGCAAGGTGCTGGAACTCACCGGCTTAACCCTAAACCAACTGGATGTTATTGAACTGAATGAGGCCTTCGCTGCACAAGCACTGGCTGTGATGCGCCAACTGGGGTTACCAGATGATGCAGAACACCTGAACCCGAATGGAGGCGCGATTGCACTGGGGCACCCTCTGGGTATGAGCGGAGCCCGCCTTGCGTTGACAGCCACGCTTGAACTGGAGCGACGTGCCGGACGTTACGCCTTGTGCACCCTGTGTATTGGGGTAGGACAAGGCATCGCCATGATTATTGAACGTGTTTCATAGCAGCTATTTTTACAACAACAAACTGATACACAGTAACCTGACTTCACCAACACCTGTATATCATTACGCACACATAACCACAAAAACAACCTGTTACAAACAAACCAACAAAAGGACAGGAAACTATGAACAACAACGTACAACACCTAAAAAAACCCGCCAAACAATCTCTGGATACCATTGAATTTGCTTCACGTGATGAGATTCAGGCATGGCAATTTAACCAGATGAAATGGACCCTAAACCACGCCTACAACAACGTTCCCATGTACCGCCACAAATTTGATACAGCCGGTGTCCATCCAAGTGATTTCAAGCAACTCAGTGACATCACCAAATTTCCTTACACCACCAAACAAGATCTGCGGGAGCATTATCCTTTCGATACCTTCGCTGTCCCAATGGAACAGATAGTTCGCATTCATGCTTCATCCGGCACAACAGGACGCCCAACCGTGGTGGGTTATACCCAACAGGACATCGACAATTGGTCAGCGCTGATCGCCCGCTGCCTGCGATTTGCCGGAGTAAGTGCCAAAGACAAAGTTCACATCGCCTACGGTTACGGCCTGTTCACAGGAGGATTAGGATCACATTATGGGGCTGAGCGCTTGGGAGCGACTGTCATCCCGGTATCTGGCGGTAACACCATAAAGCAAGCTCAGCTGATTGTGGATTTCAAACCTGACATCATTATGATAACGCCTTCTTACTGCCTGACTTTACTGGATGAGCTGGAGCGCCAGATGGGTGGGGATGCCAGCACATGTTCCTTACGTATTGGTATTTTTGGCGCAGAACCGTGGACAACCACCTTGCGTACTGAAATTGAAACACGCATGGGCATCAAGGCGTTGGATATCTACGGCCTGTCCGAAGTGATGGGGCCAGGCGTTGCTATGGAATCACTGGAATACGCCGACGGCGCCACCATTTGGGAAGATCATTTCTACCCGGAAGTGATTAATCCTGACAACCTGAATAACCTGACAGACGGTGAAACCGGAGAACTCATTCTCACTACCCTGAGCAAAGAAGGCATGCCTATGATCCGCTATCGCACCCGCGATCTGACGCGCTTATTGCCTGGTACGGCATGTAATATGCGGCGCATAAGCAGAGTCACCGGCCGTTCCGACGACATGATGATTATTCGTGGCATCAATGTTTTTCCATCACAGATAGAAGAACAGATCATGCATATCAAGGAACTCTCACCGCATTATCAATTAGAAATCAACCACGAGGGCAATCATGATTGCTTGTCAATCAAAGTTGAATTGAAAGAACCAGATCTGCTGAGCGATGAACAACGTTGCAATCTCTGTCATCAATTGCGCCATCACATAAAATCGGCAGTAGGGCTTAACACCGATGTCAGTATTGTCAATTATGGTGTCATTCCACGTTCAGAAGGTAAAGCAGTACGGGTAATCGACAACCGACCACGCGAATAAACCTTTCGCCATCGCAATTTAAATAATATGAAACAGCGGTGGCACCTTTTTCCAATGGTATTTTTCCCAATAGTATGTCGCCTTAAAGGGATTTTTCTAAGCGTATCGATTAAGCCCATTGATACAGTTATGCTAATGTTATGACACACTTTTGAGCCAGATCACCGAAACTATGACACATAAACTTGACGATTTTATCCAACACGCTCTCAATGCACAGCCTATCAGCGGAACATCGCTGATCATCTCCTTATATGGGGATGCCCTGAGTCACCGTGGCGGTGAGGTTTGGCTTGGTAGTTTGAGCTTCTTGCTGGAGTCGATGGGGTTTAGTGACCGTTTTGTGAGAACAGCTGTATTCAGGCTGCAAAAAGAGGGGTGGCTTACAGTAGAAAAACTAGGGCGACGCAGTTATTACCGCATCGCCGAGCGGGGGATGCATCAATTTCGTCATGCAGAGGATAAAATCTATCTCAGTGAACAGCCAGAATGGGATGGCAAGTGGGATCTGCTGCTACTGGAAGGCACCGCCAAAAACGAGCGTATACGCTTAAAAAAAGAGCTGAACTGGCTCGGTTTCGCACAATTTAACCGTACCCTGATGGCCGCACCAAGTCATTCCCAAAGAGATATTCCCTCACTGTTAGGGGAACTCAACGCCAGCGATTCTGTCATTTATTTCCGTGCTGATTATCCTTACCCACGTTCAGAACGGAGCCTGAAAGAACTCGTCTCTATCAATTGGTCACTGGAACAGATATCACAGCATTATCACGAATTTATTGTTTCCTTCCGTCCGTTGATGACACTGCTACGGGATTGTCATGAGGCTGACCTAACGCCAAGACGCTGTTTCCAGTTGCGTCTTCTGCTCATCCACTTTTACCGCCGTATCGTTCTGCGCGACCCACAGCTGCCTGATGCCCTGCTACCCGCGCAATGGGAAGGGCAAATTGCCCGTCATTTGTGTATCAATATTTATCAGCACATTGGCCTTGCCGCAACACGCTATGTCAGTGAATGCTGCGAAACGACCATTGGCCAATTACCTCAACCCGCCGCCGCGTATTACCGACGTTTTGGCGGGTTGTACAGTGAAATAGGGGCCTATTAGGAGATTCACAAAAGTCCTGCGTTTTTATACGGCGTGAATCCGAACATCTCTTTAATCGTTTCGGTTTCGTAATTGGTCGTCGTCATGGCAATTTCTTGACTACGCTCTTGGGGATTGAGGTTTCGGAGCATCAGATCTCTTTCATTCATTTTACGATTTGCCATGACAATTTTAGAGACGGCAGGTATACGAACATATTCATATGCCGCGATTGCAGATTCGAAATCAGGGTATTCATATAGCGCATAGGCAAGAGTTTCTGCATCAATAATAGCTTGGGTTGCACCATTTGCCCCAACCGGAAACATCGGGTGCGCAGCATCACCCAGCAGAACACACCGCCCACGACTCCATTTTTCTAATGGTTGCCTATCTACCATCGCGGTTCGCATAATTGTTTTACTCATGGTGATGACTGTTCTTAGATCTAACCAAGCAAAATGCCATTCTTTAAGCAGATCAAGCAGGAAATTTGTCGCCTGCGAGCGATTGATTGCCGTATCAGGCAGAGTCTCATATGACATAGTCGAGTTCCTCCAGCTGCACTAAATGTATATTCCTACCTACTCTTTTTTGGTCACGCAAAGCCGTCTCTTTTTTTGCGATACGCAGGGGCCCACGGCTTTCTAATGTTGCTTTCAGAATTTCGTTAGGCTTTCTGCTAGTGTGGGTGATTTCAATAACTCCCCACGGTGTTTTAAACTCTCCTGTTCTGCCAGTAGACATAATGGTCAGGCGATCAATGGGAATTTGTGAGATGAGCCCATATTGCGATAAAGCTGACTCCAGACTGATGTAATTATATTCACCTCGTCGGATATTTTGGCGATAGTTTCCAGAGGATAGCTTCCCATACTGGCCCGCGTTAGGCATAAACGCCTTTGGTAATGCGAAGTAACAGCCCAGCTTTGACGAGGCGATCAATAGATTTTTGCAATGTCCGGGAAGGTTCGTCAGCAAAGATGACTTCCAAATCTTGTAAAAGGAAAATAGCTCTTCCCATTTTGCTGAACTCATCTAACTTGTTAATTGCTGTGATCCTATCCATTTCATTATCTCCACTCTGACACCCCCTTAAAGGGTGTTATGTGTATAGATATTGATCATAGCAATTATTTCTATACACAAAAACCCCATTTTAGGGAGATTTGTGTAAACAACAATCTGCCCCGATCGCGCTTATCTCGCCAAAACTAAAAAATATTGTGAGGATATTCGATTACGCTAACGATTTATCCAACTCTCTAAACGTGTTTTTGCCTGTGTAATATCACTCCCCAACCACAAAACAATGCCATCAGGTCTCACGATAGTCGCCTGTCCATCTCGCAGTAGTTTCTGAGGAGAAATTATCTCAACCACCGTCAATTGTTGAGCAGCGGTTTGAAAATATGATTGCAGTGCAGATACCAGTCTGGGTGCATGATTGTGTATTAAGACAAACTGTCTTTCCCGCAATACTTCTGTCAGCTTACGTTCCTGTCCCGCATGACGCAGCACTACATGCGGTAAACGCTGACCAACTCGCTTATGATCACCTTTCTGTCGCAGGCAATGATATTGAGCATCTTCACCAGCCAACATCCTGACAACTTTTTTCTCGATATAGGGAATTTTGGTTGCCTGCACGCCAATCCAATGCACCATTCGCCCCCAAATACCTGTCGCTGTATTGAATTTAAACAGTAAGTCTGTATTTTTTAATGCCGCTTTTGCTATCGGCCTGCGTTCGTTTTCATAGGAATCCAGAATATCTGGCAATAAAGTTCCCTGAATAACGCCAGCCAATTTCCAACCTAAATTGGCCGCATCACCGATCCCCATTTGAAGCCCTTGACCACCAGCAGGAACATGGGTATGAGCCGCATCACCAAGCAGGAAGATCTTTCCCTCTCGATACCGTTCCGCTAACCGCTGTTTACTTCTGTAACGTGCACTCCATAAAATATCGCCTAACCCAAAATCCTGCCCCAAAATGGCAGACATACTACTCGCAATCTCTTCTCTGGTAACAGGTTGCTTGACCGGCAAATCCATTCTTTGATTATCTTCAATGCTGATGCGATAAGTACCATCTGGTAATGGAAATAGCGCAACCAAACCTCTCGAAACAGAGCGCGCATACACCGCTGGAATACGCCTATCATTTTGAAACGCTATTTAAATTGGCTGGTATTAATTAATGAATCTTTTTACTTGTCAAACAGGGTTAATTAGCCAAAGTTTTAATTGTAATGTGTAACTATGAGGAAAAATGATGTCAAAGCTCATTTATTATGTCGCTGCAACAATGGATGGTTATATCGCAACGGAAAACCACGAGTTGGATTGGCTCTATGAATTCACACTTGGCGATGATGCCACCCCGTATGATGATTTCTACCGCGGAATTGGCGCGGCCATTATGGGAGCTGAAACTTATGAATGGATCATGAAAAATTCAGCGGATGACTGGCCCTACAGAGATATTCCGTCATTTATTCTTTCTTCAAGAAAACTATCCGTTCCTGTCGGGATCAATGCGGTAGTCACCCAAGAATCTCCTAAATCCATCGCTTCCAAGGCAAGACTGGCAGCAAAAGGCAAAGATGTCTGGGTTGTGGGAGGAGGAAAAACAGCTGCATGTTTTGCCAATGCAGGTGAATTGGAACAATTGTTCATTACCACCATTCCCGTATTTCTGGGTTCTGGCGTTCATGTTCTGCCAATTGACCAAAAGACCAAAGTGGTTCCTAAGATGCAGCGATTATTACAAAGTGGTGCTATCGAAACCTTAATGGACGTAAAAATGAGCTAAGTATTAGCACTGCGTGTGACAGTGCTTGTTCTTGCCAAGAAACTGTTATCACGCAGCCTACTGACAACATTGGGGAAACAACATGACTCGTATCATTTTGAGCCTGATTTTAGTCGTTGTTCTGGGTTTATCTGTATATCAAGGTGTCGGCATGGTACAACCAACAATGATGACCACCTTACCCACTAAAGAAACAGGATATGTAAATGTACAAAAAGCGTTAAGCATCATTGCAGCGAAACCACATCCTACAGTATCCACCCAGCAAGAAAAGATCCGCCACTATTTACTCACCGAAATTCAGGCAATGGGATACCCTGTTGTCGAACAACCGTTCCTGTTCACTGTTGATGAACTGGTTGCACGTCAGAAAAAAATCTACTCACAGCTTGATGAATACCAACGCCGCGCATTTGATGCAGAATTAGCACGAGTCGGCGCTAATACCTTTGAAGAAGAAGTACGCATCCGCTCAGGGTTAAAACAGGGAAATGCCGCTTACGGCACCAACATCATTGCCAAACGAACTTCTCCTGCCGCTAAAAACACAATATTGATTGTCGCGCATTATGACAGTGTGGGGACTTCCCCTGGCGCTGGTGATGATGGCATGGCTGTTGCGTCCATATTGCAGCTAATGCGAGATTTGACCCGGGTAACGACGATAAAAAATAATGTTATCTTCTTGCTCACCGATGGTGAAGAGCTAGGTTTGTTAGGCGCAAATTATTTTGCCAACCAATTGACCGCTGAAGAGTTACAATCGATTAGACTTGTTTTGAATTTTGAAGCAAGGGGGAATCATGGTATTCCTGTATTATTTGAAACCTCGGCTCAACCTTATGCGCTGATGACGGCATTAAATAAGCATTTAAGCAACGTCACAGCATTCTCATTTACCCCTTTGATATATGATATTTTACAGAACGATACTGATTACACGGTATTTAAAGAAAAAGGGATAGCAGGGCTGAATTTTGCCGTTGTGCAAGGCTTCGAACATTATCACAGAATGAGCGATACGCTGGAAAATCTTTCCCCTGAAACCTTGTTTCAATACCAAAATACCGTGAGAAAAGTGGGTTATTATTTTGTCGTACAGCAAGATATGACACTACTGAAACATAATAAAGACGCAGTTTACTTTCCATTACCCATATACGGTTTAGTTATCATCTCGCCTAATGTCACCATCGCCCTTGGTATCAGCAGTTTAATTCTTTGTTTATTCTGGGGGAAACATCTTTTTCACAATCAGATGAATCGTAATATAAAAAAATCTTACAGGCAGATCCCCTTTATTTTTATTGGATTACTCTGTGCAATACTTTCGATAAAAATACCAGCCCTGTCTTATTTAATTACCATTCCATGCCTATTTTTATTAATTTCACATATCATTCTATTTAAATTTAACCAATTTTATCTCGCGCTCATTATCACAACATTAGGGGTATACTTTTCAAGTCTCTTATATACGCCTGTGGTTTACCTGATCAATAGTGGATTACAAAGCTTACTATTTGCTTTCGTTATAGCTTTAATACCAACAATCATATGGAGTATAAATTATTGGTATTTATGGAGAGCAATGCCTCATTCACGCAAAATCAATAGATAACAGATTAAAATTTCCGTGAATTGGTTTTCCAACCACACCATTCACACTGATATCATCGAATTGAATAACATTCTGCGCCGTCACGGGGCGCAGAATCCAAGCGCTGATCCGATAAGGGGATAAAGCCCTTTTTATTTTACTAACCGATAAACGCATTAAACTTCAAGTTGCAATTTACAACACACTCTAAAACCTGATTTCTCCCCGAGAAGCGGAGAGAAATCACACGCATCTTGAAGTGAGATTGGTATATAAGTCACATCTATTAATTACCGAAAAAACTAAAAACCCGATAACAATAAGGAGCATGAATATAAAAAACCCTTTAATTTCAAATCAATGGCCCAAAATGTGATCTAAAACTCAAACGAAGCAACTTTTCATATTCAAAATGCAAAAATCTGTCTAGGATTGAGCTGCTATTATTTCAGTCTATTCATTATCTCATCACGAGTGTAATCATTCTGTTAATCGCAAAATTCCATCATTTATAACTCCTGCCACACCAAGGAGAAAAGGCATGAAAAAAAAACAAATAAACCAAAAGGATATTGATAATCTTATTACCTTGATTGGTGGTAAAGAGAATATCGCTTCCGTCAGTCATTGTATCACCCGCCTCAGATTTGTTCTTAATACACCAGAAAATGCCGATGCCAAAGCCATTGAAGAATTGCCAATGGTCAAGGGATGCTTCACGAATGCCGGACAATTTCAGGTCGTGATTGGCACGAATGTGGATGTCTATTACAAAGCTCTGCTTGAAACCACAGGGAAACAATCTGTTAATAAAGAAGAAGTTAAACAAGCTGCTCGCCAAAATATGAAATGGTATGAAAATGCAATTTCACATTTTGCTGAGATCTTCTTCCCATTACTGCCAGCCCTCATCAGCGGTGGTTTAATCCTCGGTTTCCGTAACCTGATCGGGGATATCCCGTTTAGTGAAGGCAAATCGCTCGCACAACTCTACCCGGTCTGGCAGAGTGTCTATGATTTTCTCTGGTTAATCGGTGAAGCCGTATTCTTCTACCTCCCTGTAGGTATCTGTTGGTCTGCCGTCAAAAAGATGGGGGGAACACCCATTCTGGGGATTATTCTCGGCATTACCCTGGTTTCCCCGCAATTAATGAATGCTTACCTGCTTGGGCAACAAACGCCCGAAGTCTGGAATTTCGGCTGGTTTACAATTTCTAAAGTCGGCTATCAGGCACAAGTTATTCCTTCCCTGTTAGCTGGCCTGACGTTGGGGTGGATTGAAACGCGACTGAAAAAATGGGTACCAGACTATCTCTATCTTGTTATTGTCCCTGTGACTTCTCTGGTCTTGGCCGTCCTCCTCGCCCACGCCCTGATAGGCCCTGCCGGACGTGCTATCGGTGATGGTGTTGCCTGGGTTGTTAAAAGTCTAATGACGGGTAGCTTTGCGCCTATTGGAGCTGCCTTGTTTGGCTTCTTCTACGCACCGTTAGTTATTACAGGTGTACACCAAACAACACTGGCTATCGACCTGCAAATGATCCAAAGTACCGGAGGCACCCCAATCTGGCCGATTATTGCACTATCTAATATCGCTCAGGGTTCTGCCGTTGTCGGCATTGTCTGGGCAAGTAAGAAACAAAAAGAACGCGAAATTTCCGTTCCTGCGGCAATTTCAGCCTATCTGGGTGTCACCGAACCTGCCATGTATGGTATCAACCTTAAATACCGTTATCCCATGTTCTGCGCAATGATTGGTGCAGCTCTGGCTGGACTGGTTTGTGGGCTCAACCATGTCACTGCCAATGGTATCGGCGTTGGCGGAATACCAGGCATTCTTTCTATCAAGCCGCAGTTCTGGATGGTTTATCTGATTGCCATGCTCATCGCGATTGCTGTGCCATTCCTGTTGACCGTTCTGGCTTATCGTAGAAATGAACGCAAAGCGCTCTTACCCAATGAACAGGCCAATTAATTTTGTAGGTATCTATTTATGACGGAACAAAAACCATGGTGGATGGATAGCGTTATCTACCAAATTTATCCAAAAAGTTTTCAAGATAGTACCGGTAGCGGTACGGGAGATATCAACGGGATCACCCAACGGCTGGATTATCTACAGCGTCTCGGTGTTGAGGCCATTTGGATCACCCCAATCTATCCCTCTCCGCAGGTTGATAATGGCTATGATGTCGCTGATTATTGTGCCATCAATCCTGATTATGGTTGTATGGAGGACTTTGATAATTTGGTGCAAAATGCCCATCGCCGTGGCATTCGCATTATTTTGGATATGGTTTTCAATCACACCTCAACCCAACATCCGTGGTTCCAGGCGGCACAGGATATTAATAGCCCTTACCGCCAGTTTTATATCTGGCGGGATGGTTCTGAAGATTCTCTACCCAATAACTGGAAATCCAAATTCGGTGGTAATGCGTGGCAATGGCATACAGAGAGTCAACAATATTACCTCCACCTGTTTGCGGTTGAGCAAGCCGATTTAAATTGGGAGCACGCACCGGTTCGCGCGGAACTGAAGAACATCTGTGAATTCTGGGCTGATCGTGGCGTTGATGGCTTGCGTCTGGATGTCATTAACCTTGTCTCAAAACAGCAAGATTATCCTAACGATGATCACGGCGATGGCCGCCGATTCTACACCGATGGCCCGCGGATACACGAGTTTTTGCAAGAAATGAGCCGTGATGTTTTCCAGCCGAAAGGATTGATGACTGTTGGTGAAATGTCATCCACCAGCCTTGAGAACTGCCAACGCTATGCAGCCCTGGATGGAACGACGCTGTCCATGACGTTTAATTTTCACCATCTAAAAGTTGACTACCCAAATGGAGAAAAATGGACTCAGGCAAAACCAGATTACGTTGAACTGAAAAAGATTTTCTCAACATGGCAGCAGGGTATGCACCAAAAAGCCTGGAATGCACTTTTTTGGTGTAACCATGATCAACCGCGCATTGTTTCTCGGTTTGGTGATGAACATCAGTACCACAAAATATCCGCTAAAATGCTGGCAATGGTACTGCATGGTATGCAGGGCACGCCTTATATTTATCAGGGCGAAGAACTGGGTATGACAAACCCTAACTTTACGCGTATTGAGGATTATCGGGATATCGAAAGCCTGAATATGTATCAAGAGCGTATTGAGAAAGGTATGCAAGTAGAGGATATACTGGCAATTTTGGCGCAGAAATCCCGTGATAACAGCCGAACTCCCATGCAGTGGAATGATTCAGCAAATGCGGGTTTTACCACCGGAACACCGTGGATTGCACCTTGCAGTAATTATCCAAAGATCAACGCCGAAACCGTATTACAGGATGAAGATTCCGTCTTCTATTGCTACCACAATTTGATTAAATTGAGAAAGCAACAACCCATTCTGACATACGGTGATTACCTGGATCTGCTGCCAGAACATCCTTCGTTGTGGTGCTATCTGCGTCGTTGGCAAGATCAAACCTTGCTGGTCATTGCAAACCTAAGCGCTGAAACCCAACATTGGTCTCCAGAACCGGCACTTTTAAGCAAAGAATGGCAGGTATTGATGAGCAATTATCCATCACCGGCAACAGTAGATCATGAAATTAAAATTAAACCTTATGAATCAATATATTTAATATCCAAATGATAATATTATTTATATATCGTCATTTTACATAATGTATTGTTTATAAAATATTTTAAATAACATACCTCACTAAAAATAAAGTGAGGTATGTTTTTCTCTTTGTTGTCATGGCTCATGACCAACTTAATAAAATGCATGACCATGCTGCAGAGCAATATTTCCAGTTAGAGTGAACACTGACTCAAACCGCTATAGAAGCATCGACATGTGCCACAGGAATTAGCTTCAATATTAAAGAATTAGGTCACGTATTCAATTTGTTGTTTCTCATGTATACTCCTCACTTTTTCAGGAAATCAGATGGCAACGGTAGAAGTGAAATGTCGATTTTGTCAACAAACCGAATCGGTAAG
>NZ_JADEUF010000063.1 GCF_015163655.1 Xenorhabdus griffiniae
AAAACATCATACGTTACCTCAACGTCGTATTTCTTATTGAGATCAGCTAGGTAGAAAAAGGTTCAAAAAAATCCCTCGATTCAATCGAGGGATTTGTGTAGAAGAGACAGGCAATGATCGCCCTTTTTCAGCTAAGCAATTGGATACCTTATTGTACATCTTCCATCTTACCCAACAGTGTGCGTAAGCGTTCTTGCCATGCCGATTGTTCTTGTTTGAGCTGCTCATTTTCACGTACCAGAGAATCACGGCTATCTGCCATATTCTGGACATCCTGAGATAAAACGGCATTCTTTTCTTTTAATTCTTCAATTTCCATTTGCAGCAAAGTGATGGTATCAATCGCCTGCTGAACTTTAGATTCTAGCTTCTCAAAAACTTCAAATGACATTCTGGGCCCCTCTTGTAAGCAATGTTATTGATTGTATTTAGCCTATTAACATCTGTCTAGTTTCATCCTTGCAATGTGCGGCATAACGCGAAATATAATGACCAAACCCAAATGTCTGTAAGATCACATTTCCAAGCTCAATAAAACTGCAAATAAATGCGAATTCGCTCATTTTGTTGACGCAACACGCAGATTTCAATTTCGCTATTTCTCGTTTACGCGCATTAACGATAAATTCACAGACACCTTTTTCTTAACACATAAGAAATGACTAATAATTAATCTCTTCCCTGTACTTTTTTATAGGATATAGAAATGAGCCAGACCACAACTCCAACCTTATCAGGTCAATGCATTTCCGAATTTCTCGGTACTGCGTTGCTCGTTTTTTTTGGCTTAGGCTGTGTTGCTGCTGCCCGAATCGCCGGAGCACAACTGGGTTTATGGGAAATCAGCATTATCTGGGGCTTTGGTGTTGCCCTGGCAGTTTATCTCACTGCCGGCATTTCAGGCGCACATCTTAACCCCGCAGTGACCATTGCATTATGCCTATTTGCCAATTTTGACAGAAAAAAAGTGCTGCCTTATATCATTGCCCAAATGCTCGGTGGCTTTGTCGCGGCACTCATTATCTACATGATGTATTACAACCTGTTCCTCGATTATGAGCAAGTTCACAACATCGTTCGCGGCTCGCAGGAAAGCCTCTTTACTGCGGGGGTTTTCTCCACTTACCCCGCTGCCCAGATCTCCGTGTTTCATGCGTTTATCGTTGAAGTTATTATCGCGGCCGTTCTGTTATGCCTGATCCTGTCCCTGACCGATGATGGTAATGGCATCCCACGAGGACCGTTAGCACCTTTATTAATCGGGATTCTTATTGCAGTTATCGGTGGCTCGTTTGGCCCACTGACTGGATTTGCCCTGAACCCAGCCCGTGATTTCGGCCCCAAATTAGTTGCTTACTTGACCGGCTGGGGAGACATTGCCCTAACCGGAGGCCGAGATATTCCTTATTGCCTTGTTCCGTTGGTAGCCCCTATCGTTGGCGCGATTTTAGGTGCTTTTGGCTACCGCAAACTGATTACTCGCCATTTACCGCGCGAGATTTAAAATACATAAAACCAGGTTATAGTTATGACAACAGAAAATACTACAGAAAAAAAATATATTGTTGCTCTGGATCAGGGCACGACCAGTTCACGCGCCGTTGTACTTGATCACAATGCCAATATTGTCTGCATCTCACAGCGTGAATTCCCACAAATCTATCCTAAGCCTGGCTGGGTGGAACACGATCCAATGGAAATCTGGGCAAGCCAAAGCTCTACCTTAGTTGAAGTCTTGGCAAAAGCCGATATTCGCTCTGATGAAATCGCCAGCATTGGTATTACAAACCAACGAGAAACAACCATTATCTGGGAAAAAGAAACCGGTAAACCGATCTATAACGCGATTGTATGGCAATGTCGCCGGACAGCAGATATTTGCACCAAACTGAAACAGAAAGAAGGTCTGGAAGAATACATCCGCCATAATACAGGTTTGGTGCTTGATCCTTATTTCTCCGGTACGAAAATAAAATGGATTCTGGACAACATTGAAGGCGCCCGTCAGCGTGCTGAAAATGGTGAACTTTTATTCGGTACAGTCGACACATGGCTAGTCTGGAAAATGACTCAGGGGCGCGTACATGTGACCGATTACACTAATGCCTCCCGCACCATGCTGTTTAATATCCATAATCTGGAATGGGATCAAAAAATCCTTGAAGAGTTAGGCATACCTCGCGTGATGCTGCCTAAAGTGGCCACGTCCTCGGAGATCTATGGCCAAACCAATATCGGCGGTAAAGGCGGCACTCGTATTCCTATCGCGGGTATCGCAGGCGACCAGCAAGCCGCTTTATACGGGCAACTGTGTGTAAGCCCCGGAATGGCAAAAAATACTTACGGCACAGGCTGCTTCCTGCTTATGAACACCGGCAAAGATGCAGTACGCTCTAACCATGGCCTGTTGACAACTGTTTGTTGTGGCCCACGCGGTGAAGTTAATTATGCACTGGAAGGTGCCGTCTTTGTTGGTGGCGCATCCATTCAATGGTTGCGTGATGAACTGAAACTCATTGCAGATGCCGCAGATTCAGAATACTTCGCGACCAAGGTCAAAGACAGCAATGGTGTTTATGTTGTTCCTGCTTTCACTGGCCTTGGCGCACCATATTGGGACCCTTACGCCCGTGGCGCTATTTTTGGCCTGACCCGCGGCGCTAATAGCAACCACATTATTCGTGCTACATTAGAATCGATCGCTTACCAAACCCGCGATGTTTTGGACGCTATGCAAGCTGATGCGGGAACTCGCCTGCAAGCCCTGCGCGTCGATGGCGGTGCTGTCGCCAACAACTTCCTGATGCAATTCCAGTCCGATATTCTTGGCACTCGGGTAGAGCGCCCTGAAGTACGTGAGAGCACAGCTTTAGGCGCGGCTTTCCTTGCAGGTTTAGCCGTTGGTTTCTGGCGAGATTTAGATGAAGTGAAAAGTAAGGCGGTAGTCGAAAAAGAATTCCGTCCAAGTATCGAAACAACTGAACGCAACTATAAATACAATGGCTGGAAAAAAGCCGTTGCCCGCGCCCAAGAATGGGAAGATCGCGCTTAACCGCAAGATATTGAGCAAGTGAGATAAAGGCTCTGGCATCTAAGATTGTTGCCAGAGCTTTTTTAAGCACTATCGTTTCTACAAAGCCGTATGTTCTTGACGCTGGAACCGCTGTGAAATAGGCAGCCAACAAAATAGAATCAGCAATGACATGGAAAACATCAACATCCCAACACTAAATTGGCTATTTTGCGGTAGCATCGCCGACAGCCATGTTGCCACACCTGAACCGACATTCTGTAATCCCCCAACCAAAGCACCCGCTGCTCCTGCCAGATAAGGGAAGGGTTCCATCGCTCCCGTCGTTGCGAGTGGGAACAACATACCTGCGCCAAAAAAGAACAATGCAGCCGGTATCAACAAGGTCCAGATATTCATGATGCCAAACCAACCAGGCAACCACATCAAGATACCCGCCAGCAAGCAACAGGTCACAGAGCGCCACATGAGCCGATAAAATGTTTTCCCTTCTCGTCCCGCATACCATGCCCCAAAAAACGCCGCTGGGATTGGCAGAATAAACAAGATGCTGACTGTCAGGCTATCCAACCCCAAAACAGCCCCCATCAATACACCGCTACTGGCTTCAAAAACGGCAATCCCAGCCAGACCGCCTACCAACATGATCAGGTAAGAAACAAAAGAACCCTGCGAGAGTAACTGGTGGAAAGAAACCAGCATCGTGCTATGTGCAGTCCCTGTGGGACGAGTCTCCGGTAAATGCCGGGCCAGTAAGAAAGCAACGACAGCCCCTAACATCAATAGAAATAAGTAGCAGGATCGCCAACCAAAATAGTGAGCAACCATTCCGCCAATCATGGGAGCGGCCAGAGGACTAACCAATATAGCCATATTCAGCAAGCTATTGGCATAACGTAACGTTATGCCAGTATATAAATCCCGCGGCATAGTACGCACCATCACACCTGCCACGCCAGTGCCCAATCCCTGTAATGCACTCGCAATCACCAGTACCAGCAAGTTTGGAGCAAACAGGGCACATATCGTCGCCCCCAGATAAATCGACATGCCGACCAAAATTACAGGACGGCGTCCCACCTTGTCAGATAGCGGTCCATAAAAAAGTTGTGAAAATCCGTAAGAAAACAGATATGCCGCCATTACCCGCTGAACTTCTCCCGCAGGCTTACTCAGATCACTTGCCATATCAGCAATAACTGGTACATAGATTGTTTGCGTCATCTGCCCTACAGCGGCCAGGGCAATTAACATCAACAATAAATTAAAGTGTTCTATTTTTTTCATCGCACTTTATTCAACCACTCATTACAAACAGCCATAGTGAACCCCTCAAGCCCTTAATAAAGAACCTGATGAATTAACTTCACTAGATAGATCCATTTGGTAAATCTATATTTTTTCTTTTCAGTATACAATTTTATATGAAGAAAAAATTACAGATAAATTACCCATATATGTCAATAAAAATGTACATATAAAACCATAATATTGGCAAAAATCCAGTTAATCGAACTGTAACACGTAATCGATAATGCTATCTCATGTAATCACGTAGAATCGTTACAAAAAATCATCAATTTGTGTAGAGAGGTTAATCGTAATGACAAATTGGGTTACAGGAAAAGTTACCGACATAACCAACTGGACTGATTCGCTTTTCAGCATCAAAATTCATGCACCAATAGAGAAATTCACTGCCGGACAATTTGCAAAACTTGCCCTAAAAATTGGGGAGGAACGTATCCAACGGGCTTATTCCTACGTCAACGCTCCCGATGACAATAATCTGGAATTTTATTTGGTTACCGTTCCTGAAGGAAAACTCAGTCCTCGATTGGCTGCACTAAAAATTGGTGATGAATTACTGGTAACCGAGAAAGCGGCTGGTTTTTTCGTTCTTGATGAGATCCCTGACTGCCAAACACTCTGGATGCTTTCCACTGGCACCGCCATTGGACCTTACCTTTCCATCCTCCAGCAAGGAACCGATCTGGAACGATTCGAAAATATCGTTTTGGTTCATGCCGCCAGATGGGGAACGGATTTAAGCTATTTACCGATGATGCAAGAATTAGAGAAAAAATTTCAGGGTAAACTGAGAATACAAACCATCGTCAGCCGAGAAAAATGGACAAATTCACTTATGGGCAGAATTCCAGCATTAATTGAAAATGGCGAATTAGAATCGGCTGTTGGTTTACCCATGCAGGCAGAAAACAGCCATGTCATGCTGTGCGGGAATCCCCAAATGGTCAGGGATACCCAGCAACTATTAAAAGAGCAGCGTAATATGGCAAAACATCTGCGTCGTAAACCAGGCCATATCACCAGCGAGCAATACTGGTAATCAGTTTTCCTTGGCAGAAATATAATCAACCGTTTCTGCCATCTCACCAAAACGATTAGCGCCTTCCGTACCGCGGAATACACCACAATCCAATATCATCATGACAAAAATCAGGGTTGGAACAAAACGACCAATTCCCCACTGCCATATTGGTGCCATTGCGTTCCAGTCAAGGGACAACAATATCCAGGCCAGTACACATAGTAACATCCAGCCACCCCGTTTATTCCGGTCATGCAGGCGCTTCGAAAAAATTGCCGCAGTTGGATACAATAGCAAAGCAACACCGACCGCCGCATAATTCATGGGGAGGAGATTCATTCCATGCAGTGTCAGAAGGATAAAGATCAAGGCGAAACAAATAGCTATGCCGATCCAAAACTCTCGCCTTCCAATTCGGCCTTTGAATGAAAATCCCCATTGTTGTAATGTCATGTACTCTTTTCCAATTGTGGATGCTGTTTTTCCAGGATTTAACTCAGTGAGTAATTAAAATGAAAACAGACATAAATAAACTTCTGGTGACAATTTTAATCGCTTTTGGCATCGGTTTACCATTCTCAGCCTCTGCCGATGAGTCTTCAGTCACACCAGAAATAAACTCACCGTTAATGTATCTGCTGCCAGATTCCCCTACTTTCGAAGACACCATCCCTGTCTTTCGGGAGAAATTCAACAAAAAACACCCGGATACTCCTCTGTACGAATATCGGGTGATTGCAAGCACAGATATTTCTCAACCTTTCATCCGTGCCGCCAGTAAAATCAATGACAAAATTTACTCTTCAGCGGTACTGGAACGAGGCAGCGAAAAAATTAAAAGTCTACAAATTACCTTGCTGCCATCACAAAATAAACGAGAAGATGGACAAAACCGTATATTGGCAAAGCAATATATCACAGCCCTGATTAGCCAATTTGAACCGACCTTTTCTCCTGAACAAGCCAACATTCAATTGGAAAGGCTTTTGCAGACAGCAGAAAACCGAACTGCTTTCAGTCAAAAAATGGGAGCAATGCGCTATATCATCGTAAACAGCAGCGAAAATATAATGACCTTCGCAATTGAACCGATTAAGCTATCGTTATCTGACACAGCAGCAAATGAAAATTAGTGACACAACGCAGAGCTATTCGCGTTGATGATCTTTATACTGTCGGGATTTCACTTACAGGGAATGACACCACCATAATGTCATTCAAAGAAAGAATATTCATTCAGTTCGCAATTTGATTATTTTCTGGTTGGAGGGAAAAATATGCGACATCCATTAGTTATGGGTAACTGGAAATTAAATGGCAGTACCCACATGGTTAACGACCTGATTGCAGGCCTGCGTAAAGAACTGAGCAATGTTGACGGCTGTGACGTCGCTATCGCACCACCAACAGTTTATGTTTCTCTGGCAAAAAATGCCCTGGCTGGTAGCCGTATCGCTCTGGGTGCACAAGATACTGGCGTCAATCTTTCTGGTGCCTTTACGGGCGAAACCTCCGCAGAAATGCTGAAAGACGTCGGGGCAAAATATATCATTATCGGCCACTCTGAACGCCGCACTTACCACAAAGAAAGCGACGAATTCATTGCGAAGAAATTCGCAATCCTGAAAGAGCAAGGTTTGATCCCTGTCCTGTGCATTGGCGAAACTGAGCAAGAAAATGAAGCCGGTCAGACTGAAGCTGTTTGCGCGCGACAAATCGATGCCGTTCTGAACACGCTGGGCGCGGAAGCATTCAAAGATACGGTTATTGCTTATGAGCCAGTTTGGGCAATCGGTACAGGCAAATCAGCCACACCTGCTCAGGCTCAGGCTATCCATAAATTTATCCGTGATCATATCGCCAAACAGGATGCAGCTATCGCTGAACAGGTCATTATTCAATATGGCGGTTCAGTTAACGCCAGCAATGCAGCAGAGTTATTCACCCAACCGGATATCGACGGTGCTCTGGTCGGTGGCGCATCACTGAAAGCTGATGCCTTTGCTGTTATCGTAAAAGCCGCAGCAGAAGCGAAAAAAGCGTAAGCTTTTGATCAAGACAGAACCGCCACGCAGTATCACTTGTGGCGGTTTTCTATCCAAAATTAGTTTAATGATTAACGCCGGATAATGTCGTCAAATGTTCCGCCTGTGGCAAAATGTTTTTTCTGAGCGTTCTCCCAACCACCAAAAACCTCATCAATTGTAAAAAGCTTCAAATCAGGAAAAACCGCGCGGTATTTTTCTGCAATTGCTTTATCACGAGGACGATAATAGTTTCTGGCGGCAATCTCCTGCCCAACCGGAGAATAAAGATATTTCAGATATGCTGTTGCCAGCTCACGCGTTCCTCGCTTATCAACCACCTTATCGACAACAGAAACCGTTGGCTCTGCCAGAATAGAAATGCTCGGCGTCACAATTTCAAACTTGCCCTTGTCCAACGCATTAATTGCCAGTAACGCTTCGTTTTCCCAGGCAATCAATACATCACCAATTCCGCGCTCCACAAACGTATTCGTTGCACCGCGTGCGCCGGAATCCAGCACTTCAACATTTTTATAAAGCGCTTTCACGAATTCTTTAGCTTTAGCCTGATCTTGGTTGTTATGCGCTAGGCCATATCCCCAGGCAGCCAGATAATTCCAACGTGCTCCACCAGAAGTTTTCGGATTCGGCGTAACCACCGCAACATCTGGACGAATTAAGTCCGACCAATCCTTTATCTGTTTAGGGTTTCCTTTTCTCACTAAAAAGACAATGGTTGATGTATAAGGTGCTGAATTATCTGGCAGGCGCTGAATCCAATTCTTATCAATGCGCCCATGCTCTGCAATGGCATTCACATCATAAGCCAGTGCCAGCGTCACAACATCCGCCTGAAGACCATTGATAACAGAAGTTGCTTGCTTGCCTGAACCGCCATGCGATTGGCGGATTTTTACATCATCCCCCGTTTTGTTATGCCAGTATTCGCGGAATGCCTCATCATACTGCTGGTAAAATTCACGTGTCGGATCATAGGAGACATTCAATAATTGCCGCTCTTTTGCCCATGCACTGTTGGTCATCGCCAACGCCACCAAGAATAACGCCGATACCACATACTCTTTTGTCATCGCCCATCTTGAGCCTCTATTTATACCCCTTGCATCCACGATAATATTTCCCCTAAGTTATTATGATTTCTTCATAAAAACTGACAGAAAGTGTTATGACGCAGAAATAATTTTAAATTTCTGCTTATGCATAAGAAGAATATGAGGAACGAGACAGCCAGAACATATGGCTGTCTCCACAAGAGGATCTTACAGATAAGAAAGGATTAGTAGAGTTTCTTCGCGGTTTCCAGCCACTCTTTCTTAAAGACACGCTGCATATTTTGCACCGCATCAATGATATCGTGATGAACAAGTTTCTCGTTCTGGATACCAACACAACGACCGCCGTGCCCTTCCAGCAGCAGTTGAACAGAGTATGCCCCCATACGGGAAGCAAGAATGCGGTCATAAGCGACAGGCGCACCACCACGCTGAATATGTCCTAATACCGTCGCGCGGGTTTCATGGTGGGTTTCTGCCTCAATATATCTCGCCAGCTCAGCGACATCACAAACATGTTCAGTTATAGCTACAATCGCATGACGCTTGCCTTTTTCAATCCCTGCTTTAATTTCAACCAGCAATTCCTCACGATCGAACGGAACTTCATTTTCAGGCAGAACAATAAACTCGCATCCACCCGCGATTGCCGCTGATAAGGTTAAATCACCACAATAACGTCCCATCACTTCAACAATCGAAATTCGTTTGTGGGAAGTTGATGTATCACGCAAACGGTCAATCGCTTCAACCACCGTTTCTAACGCCGTGAAATAACCAATGGTGTAATCTGTACCCGCAACGTCGTTGTCAATCGTTCCAGGCAAACCAATACAAGGGAAACCCGCTTCGGTCAGCTTTTTCGCTCCCAAATAAGATCCATCCCCTCCAATCACTACCAACGCATCAATCCCATTTTTGCGCATGTTTTCAATAGCAATTTCCCTAACCTTATCATCCCTGAACTCTGGGAAGCGGGCTGATCCCAAAAACGTACCACCGCGGTTAATCATGTCGGAAACACTAAAGCGATCAAGCTTCTTCATGCGGTTTTCATACAACCCCAGATAGCCATCATAAATACCATAGACTTCCAACCCTTCGGTTAAAGCGGCACGAACAACACCACGAATAGCGGCGTTCATGCCAGGCGCATCACCGCCACTCGTTAAGACTCCGATTCTTTTAATCTTGTTGATCATGATGACCTCTGACTTGTAGATATAATATTTGAGAAACCTGATTGTCACTGCATTAGCTGAATTGATTCAACTCTAACTATAATACGGAAAAACACCCAGTCTGCATCAAGATTATGTCTGTTTTTTGATGTTCTTTTGATTATGAATAAATTCCCCTTCAATCCCAGCGGTTTTTATGCTCTTCAGACACAACAGAGCAGGGATCTTGGTGAATAATAATATCGGCGCCTGGGAATCTACTCCGCAGTTTATTTTCAATCCCATCTGCCAGAGCATGAGCTTGCACCAATGGCACATTATCATCTATCTCCAGATGGAACTGGATAAAACGAGTTGGACCTGATTGACGAGTCCGCAGATCATGTCCACCGGCTATACCCGGATAATTTTGGATGATCTCAATAATCTCCTGTCGCTCTTCATCTGGCAAGGCGCGATCAAGCAAAGACTGTACAGCATCATAGCCCATCCGTAACGCACTATAGAGAATATAGCCCCCAATCCCCAAAGCAAAGAGGGCATCTGCGCGTTTAAAACCATACAGACTCAAAAGCAACGCCAGCAAAATCGCCCCGTTCATTAACAGGTCAGATTTATAATGCAGCATATCCGCACGGATTGCCTGACTTTGCGTTTTACTGATCACCCATTTCTGAAACATGACTAAACATATTGTCGAGACCAAAGCAATGACAATGACCCATATGCCTATCGTCGCGTGTTCCAATGGCTTAGGGGAATACAGATGCTGGAAGCCGGTCAAAAACAGGAAAATTGCCGAACCAGAAATAAACATACTTTGCGCTAAAGCCGCCAGCGACTCAGCCTTACCGTGTCCAAAAGTATGTTCTTCATCAGCAGGTTGAAGTGAATAGCGCACAACAAAAAAATTCGTCAAGGAAGCAGCCAAATCAACCAATGAATCCACCAGCGCCGCCAATAAACTCACCGATCCCGTCAACCACCAGGCAAAAATTTTCACGATTAACAACATACTCGCCAATACCGTTGCCACCAACGCAGCGGAACTGACCCATCGCCCATAATTTATATCCATTGACTACCGCCTTTGGGTTATTCTGTCTCAGGTATAAAAATAGCGCGTCAGATGGAAAAATATAGGGGCGGCAAAGCAAAGTGAGTCGATTCTATCCAACATCCCACCATGACCTGCAATTATTCCACCAAAATCTTTCACTCCACTGTCTCGTTTAATCGCCGACATGCATAATCCACCCATAAATCCCATTAAGGTGATCGCTAACGACATCAGTCCCGCCTCCCACGGGGAGAAAGGGGTTACCCAAAATAACGATATTCCCAACAGCACAGAAACCAGAATCCCGCCAACAAATCCCTCAACCGTTTTATTAGGACTAAGCTTCGGTACAATCGGGCGTTTGCCCAATAACTTCCCGAATACGTACTGCAAAACATCGGACATTTGCACCACAATCATCAGGAACAACAATAACTTGATATTTTGATTCTCATATTCTGGGATATCCAGCATCAACAACGCTGGCGCATGGCTGATAGCAAATACCGTCACCAACATCCCCCACTGGATTTTGGCAGTTCGTTCCAGAAAATGAGTGGTATCTCCAACCAAAGCTGTTCGGGCGGGCAAAAATAGGAAGACATAGACGGGAATGAATACCGAGAATAACCCATACCACTGCATGCCAACCAAGGCATACTGCACCGGCATAAAAACAAAAAAACACCAGAACAGAGCTTCATGATCACTGCGGCGAGTTGGTGTCAGTGTAATAAATTCACGTAAAGCAAAAAATGACATCGCCGCAAACAAAATAACCGAACCTATTGGCCCAATGACAATAGCCAAAACACAGATGATACACATCATCCACCAGCCACGGATTCGAGCATTCAGATTATCGATAGTGGCATTGCTCCTTTCCCCCGAATACCAAAAAGCCAAAATACCACCAATCACACTGGCGATAACTAATATCCCGAATATCCCTCCCAGCAACAGCTGCAAATCATGATCGATATTTGTCATGGCACTAACTCCTCTAATATCCATGTTGGGTATTTTGATCCCTTATAACATCGTATTTTATCCGTGCCTGATCGGTGAAAATGGTACAAAATACCAGCCAGAAATCCATTTTCCATTCTGGTAAGGTCATGTTTAAAGAAACCATTAAAAGCCACTTATCTTGGGGTACTTTTTTCGTCGGTGGTTACATCGCGCTTGTCTATGTAACCGGCATAACGCGTTATAAAAACTTATTTTTTGCATTGATGGTGTTAACTGCACTCTACTTTCTTATTAAAAACCCCAAAGGATGCCTCTCTGCGTTGAAGAACAACATCATACTGACCTTGGGGATATTAACTTTGGCCTATCTCTATTCGATTGTTATTTCACCAGATCCAAAACTCAGTTTCAGTGAAATAAAAACACCTTTTTTTAGAGATGTCGTTCTCTCCGGTATTATCATTACATTAGCATTAAGTCATACGGATACAGTTAAAATCCAGAAAATGATTATTGGTTCATTTCTGCTTGGATTGTTATTCATTACACTAAAAGAAATGTACCTGTTTTATCTGGATTATCAGAACAATATCATGCCATTCACCAACTATAACCACCGCAGCGTGTCAGATGGCATTGTTTTCTTCTTTCCAGCACTAGTGGCCCTTTGGCATTTTCAAAAACCCCAAAATTATGTACGTTTGGCTCTGACAATTTTACTAATCTTATCCGTACTCTTTGTATTGCTAGGAACACTTTCCAGAGGGGCTTGGCTTGCCGTTTTTGTAATGTTTTTCATGATGATAATCATGAACAAAAACTGGAAAACGTTCATCGTCAGTATCGTTTTTATCTGCGCTGCCATATTTGCTATTAAATCTGACTACCTTATTAAGGGTTCTGCTTTGACTTATAAGTTGGAGCAAACCGATAGTAGTCACCGTTACAGCAATGGAACGCAAGGTTCAGCACTTACCTTAATTTTAGAACATCCCCTTAAAGGCTATGGTGCTGGCAACAAGATCTATGACCAAATTTATAATGAGAGCGCCAAAAATTATCCTGATTGGATATATCAAACTTCCCTAGGTCCTCATAACATTTTTCTAACCGTATGGTTTTCTGCTGGAATATTGGGAATGGGCGCCTTTTTATTCTTAATCTTCTCTTATCTGAAACAATCAGCTCAGGAGTGGAACACAAGTATCGGCGACAGTAAGCAAGCTGGGTTAATCTTACTTATCTCTTTCTTTGGATATTTTATTGTCAGAGGGAACTTTGAAAGTGTTCATTTGAACATTTTAGGTATCTACCTTGGCTTACTGGCTGCATTGTGCCAGAAAAGATGGAATGAAGCTTAACTACGCTGAGGGCTATTCAATCTTTTTGGATAGCCCAAGATGAGTCTACTGATAGTTAAAACCATTCAGCTAACGCTTTTGACAAAGACACACTGACATTACTCCAATCGTATTGGTTCATTGCTGTTTTTTTAGCATGTTCGGCAACAATGTTTAAATTATTTCTCAACAGAGTATCCGAAATATCTTTGGCAATGCTTTCTGGGGACAAAGGTTCTTGCAGTAAAAATCCCGTATTTTCAGGGATCACGAACTCTTTTATTCCTCCTCTGGGGCTGACCAAAACGGGTATACCGCACGCCATTGATTCCAAGGCAACCATACAAAAGGCTTCTTCTCCTAATGAGGGAACAACCGTTAAATCAGCAAGTGGATATACCTGGTGCATATCTGCCGGAGGTATACTCCCTGCAAGAATACAGCCACCAGCCATTCTTGCGGCTTTATCCAACACTTTTTTCCGATAAACTTCGCGTTCGCCTTTTTTAACCGTTTCATACTCACCAACCAAAAACAGCTTGATATTTTGATCTTTTTTGTGCAGCAAATTGACTGCATCCATGAGTTCAATAACACCTTTGCCCTTATCTAATCGGCCAGCATACAAGATGACAGTTTCGTTATTTCTTAGACCAAAATGTTCTCTTTTCCAGCTAACCTCCTGCTTATACAGGTTTCTATCGATACCATTCGGTACTACTTTAATATTTTCAATCTTTGCTTCAGAGTGAAAAAAATCAGCTAAAAAATAACTGGGAGTAATGAGCTTTGTTTCAGGCCCTAAATTAACCACTTTATGTTTATTATGCAGATGGAGGACCATCAGTTTTTCTGGATAAAACTGCTTCACCGAGTTATAAAGCGAAATAGAATTCTGAATGATCAAAATCGGCTTCTCATCATCCGAACTTTGATAACGCATAACAATATCTATCACCCTTTTGGCATAAGGGTAAGGATCTAAGCGAGACCATTTCCTAAAAAAACGTTTATATATTGCACTGGTGTGTATTCTATGAATAGTGGCATATTCACTGATTCTTTCTACAGTTTTTTCTGTTCTTTCCCCCTTGCAAATAATTAAATTATTAGCCTGACTGATTTTGGCTACATTATAGATCCACCACTCTACTGCGGCTGCATAGTTTGGAGGAATAGAATGAAATTCAGGAGCAACAAAAACAAATTTTTTCATGAGAAAACAATCAGTAGAAATCATTCTTCGGATTAGATAAAAAAAGGCCTGTTTATGCAAGTAAACTAATCGACAAAAAAAAGCCCCTCAAGGGGGCTGAAAGACAGGGATGGTGTCTATGGCAAGGAAAATCGTTGTTGATGCTACTGTATAACAAAAAAATCAATTCACTTTTCGAGCTTCGCATTCGTTTGTTCTAGACGATTTTTTAATAGCGCTTTCTGCTCTGGTGTTAGCAGTTGATAAACCTGATTATTAATGCGCGCAATTTCTACACCCAGGGCGACATTTTTTTCGGCTATTTTTTCAAGCTGCGAACGAACCTCAGCTTCATCAAAATCCTCTGCTGCCAAAAGCACATCCAACTTTCGATGTTCATCCCGCATGTCAATTAGCGGTTGCTCATACTGATGCTGCTTTTTGACTAAATTCCACATCTGCTCACGTTGCTGAGCAGTTAACGCTATTCCACCAAAGATATAACTATAGTTATATTGACTGTCTCGGTGATGGTTAAAGCTCCTCTTATAGCCATATGACATACAATATGGGTATGCGGCGGAAGAGTTAACCTCAGGAATATGATCCGTATCAGCAGTTTTAGCTAAAGCCCCTGTTGTTCTGAGAACAAACATTGACGCTAAAGCCAATATTGCTATGTTACGCATTAAATTTCCTCGCTTTCTCGAACAGCAGCATTCGATTCAGTGCGGATAACTATAACCCTGCGGCTGCAAACTAGCGTCAGAGCATGTAAAAGAACGTAAAGTCATGGAATAGCGAAGTTTGTTATCGTATTTTGCTCTTGGAGGAAGAATTAATGCATAAAATCTTATTAGTTGATGATGACCGCGAGCTGACATCGCTATTAAAAGAATTGCTCGAGATGGAAGGATTCAATGTTGTCATCGCCTACGATGGCGAACAGGCTTTACAATATATCGATTCTTCAATTGACCTATTATTGCTGGACATCATGATGCCGCGCAAGAACGGCATTGAGACACTAAAAGAGCTACGACAATACCATCAGACTCCTGTTATCATGTTAACGGCTCGTGGTAGCGATTTAGACCGTGTTTTGGGATTAGAGCTGGGAGCGGATGACTATCTTCCCAAACCGTTTAACGATCGCGAACTGGTCGCCCGCATACGTGCCATCTTGCGCCGTTCCAACTGGAGTGAACAACAAGCTGATATTGGGACACCTATACTGGAGATTGATAAGTTACAACTCAATCCAGGCCGCCAGGAAGCCAGTTTTGATGGTACGATTTTAGATCTCACTGGTACAGAGTTCACCTTGCTTTATTTATTAGCGCAACATTTGGGGCAAGTCGTTTCTCGTGAACATTTAAGTCAGGAAGTATTGGGAAAACGTTTAACGCCTTTTGATCGGGCTATTGATATGCATATTTCGAATCTACGCCGTAAATTACCCAACAGAACGGATGAACTGCCATGGTTTAAGACATTACGCGGCCGTGGATACTTAATGGTTTCCGCAAAATGATCAACAGCTTGACAGCCCGTATATTCGCAATTTTTTGGTTCACACTGGCACTTGTCCTGATGATAGCTTTAATGGCTCCCAAACTGGACTCACGGCAGTTAACACCTCTTTTAGATAGCGAATATCAGTTGGGGGAAAAACTGGCAAAACAAGTAGAAGAAGAACTGATGCACGACTCTGGGAATGACTTATTCTGGTGGTTGCGTCTGGATCGTGCTATTGCTTTGTGGACTCCCCCTGGCCAACGCTTGCTCCTCGTCTCCAGTGAGGGGCTGATTAGTGACATTAATACCCCGCCCCATCAACAACAAGTTATCCGTAATTTTATCGGCCAATCCGATAACGCCGATCACCCCAAAAAGAAAAAATATGGCCGTTCGGAAATACTCGGCCCCTTTTCTGTCCGTGATGGAGACGATCATTACCACCTCTACATCATTAGGCCAGCGGGCAGTCCACAATCAGATTTTATTAATTTGATGTTT
The DNA here is from genome assembly GCF_015163655.1 of Xenorhabdus griffiniae. Taxonomy (GTDB): domain Bacteria; phylum Pseudomonadota; class Gammaproteobacteria; order Enterobacterales; family Enterobacteriaceae; genus Xenorhabdus; species Xenorhabdus griffiniae. Next base: position 16,231 of record NZ_JADEUF010000063.1, read on the forward strand.
GACCGGCCATTTTTACTGCCCGCAGCCACTATGTTAATTAGCGCTCCATTACTCTTATGGCTGTCATGGAGCCTGGCAAAACCTGCTCGTAAACTCAAAAATGCAGCCGATGATGTCGCGAAAGGAAACTTACGACAACACCCTGAGCTGGAATCCGGTCCCCAAGAGTTTTTAGCCGCTGGCAGTAGTTTCAACCAAATGATCAGTGCATTGGAAAGGATGGTCACCGCCCAACAGCGGTTAATTTCCGATATCTCCCATGAACTGCGTACACCACTTACTCGCTTACAACTGGCGACCGCTTTACTACGCCGTCGCCACGGTGAAAGCAAAGAGCTGGAACGTATCGAAACAGAAACCCAACGTCTGGATGGCATGATTAATGACCTGCTGGTGCTTTCCCGCAATCAACATAAGAACGAATTGCTGCGCGAGAATATCAAAGCCCACGATATATGGTCTGACATTCTGGAGAATGCAAAATTCGAAGCTGAACATATGAGCAAAACGTTGGATATCGTCTCACCTCCCGGGAACTGGATAATTTACTGTAACCCGGCAGCACTTGGCAGTGCTCTGGAAAACATCGTCCGCAATGCACTACGTTACTCCAGCAACCATATTGCCGTTGCATTTAAGGCAGATAGCCAAGGCGTGACGATTAGCGTTGATGATGATGGCCCAGGAGTCACTCCAGAAGACCGAGAACATATCTTCCGGCCGTTTTATCGGACAGATGAGGCACGGGATAGAGAGTCCGGCGGAACCGGATTGGGGTTAGCGATAGTTGAAACGGCGGTAAGCCAGCATCGAGGTTGGGTGAAAGCAGAAGATAGCCCGTTAGGTGGGTTACGGTTGGTGATTTGGCTACCATTACATGGAAGATAGGCTGCTTTCGTCTTGAAATTTAGCTAGTTACAAAATGTAACAATTAAAGAAAAAAAAGCTATTATACTTGACCTCAATGCGTCGAGAGACTAATCTCGTCGCTGCTTAACACAAATCGTTGATATGTTAATTTTTGTTAAGAAAAAAATTCCTTTTATATTAACTGGATAAGTCAAATTGTTACACATAACAGGCACTCTGGGAGCCGCAACCTAGTGCGGTAGCTTTGATGCAGTTTTAATCTTGTTCAAAAATTCAATCATCACTCCACTTTCCTGTTATATCTTTCAAATTAATGCTCATATGAACTAAAAAAATGCTCTTAATCTAAGAACATTTTTTTAGCTTAATTTTATATGGTATATCAAAGGCCTATAACATGTCATTTCTGAATCAATTAATTAACAAGTTTAATAATAAAAATGCAAATATAGCTATTGTTGGGTTAGGGTATGTTGGACTACCTTTAATGCTGCGATACAATGATATTGGTTTCAAAGTTATCGGTTTTGATATAGATAAAAACAAAACAGATAAATTAAGTCAAGGGCTAAGCTATATTGAGCATATTTCTTCCTCTAAAATTCAAAAGGCCATTGAAACCGGTTTTGAAGCAACAACCGATTTTTCAAGAATTTCCGAATGTGATGCAATTATTCTCTGTGTACCAACACCATTAAATAAATACAGAGAGCCTGATATGAGTTTCGTTATAAATACAACGGATATGGTGAAATCATTCTTAAGGCAAGGTCAAGTACTTTCTCTAGAAAGCACAACTTATCCGGGAACAACTGAAGAAGAACTATTACCACGAGTAGAAGAGAATGGTTTAAAAGTTGGTGAAGATGTATTCCTGGTCTATTCACCAGAACGTGAAGATCCGGGTAATCCAGATTTTGAAACTAGAACAATCCCAAAAGTCATTGGTGGACATACAGAAAACTGCCTAAAAGCAGGTATTGCCATCTATCAACCTGCTATTGACCGAGTCGTTCCCGTTAGCTCCACAAAAGCGGCTGAAATGACTAAGCTACTTGAGAATATACATAGAGCCGTTAATATAGGTCTAGTCAATGAAATGAAACTCGTTGCAGACAAAATGGGCATTGATATACACGAAGTCATCAGAGCGGCTGCAACAAAACCATTTGGCTTTGTACCTTATTATCCAGGGCCAGGGTTAGGTGGTCATTGTATCCCTATCGATCCCTTCTATTTAACATGGAAAGCCAGAGAATACGGTATCAATACTCGTTTTATTGAGCTTTCTGGTGAAGTTAATTCATCAATGCCAGATTATGTTGTCACTAAAACAGTCTTAGCCCTAAATAAAGCTAACAAATCCATTAATGGAAGCCGTGTACTTGTATTAGGGATTGCATATAAGAAAAACGTTGATGATATGAGGGAAAGTCCATCAGTCCATATAATGGAAAAATTAAGAGACTTAGGGGCATTAGTAGAGTATTCAGACCCACACGTTCCTTCTTTTCCTAAAATGCGTGAACATCACTTTGATTTAACAAGTCAGATTATAACTAAAAATAATTTAAAAGAATTCGATTGTATTATTTTAGCAACAGACCATGATAAGTTTGACTATAACCTAATAATTAACAATGCAAAAATAATTGTTGATACTCGTGGGAAATATTCTCCTGAACATAATAATGTAATAAAAGCTTAATTTGGGATTAAATATGTTTGATACTATTACAGATAGAAAAATAAAATTTGCATTAGTTGGATGTGGAAGAATCTCTAAAAATCATTTTAACTCTTTAGAAGTACATAAAAATAATGCTGAATTAGTTGCTGTTTGTGATACAGATCCTGTTGCTCTTAATGCAGCCACAGAAAAAACGGGTGCTAAAGGATTTGATAATCTACATAATATGCTAGATAACATTTCAGCTGATATCATCATCCTAACAACACCTTCGGGACTCCATCCTGAACAAGCCATTGCTTGCCTAGAAAAAGGTTTCCATGTGATTACTGAAAAACCCATGGCAACTCGTTTTTCTGATGGAGAGGAAATGGTTAAAGCTGCCGATAAAGCTGGTAAGCGCTTGTTTGTAGTCAAACAAAATCGCTTAAATGCAACTCTCCAATTGCTAAAACGTGCGGTAGAAGAAAAGCGTTTTGGTCAAATCAATATGGTTCACCTCAATGTATTTTGGACACGCCCTCAAGATTACTACGATCAAGCCGCATGGCGTGGTACATGGGAATTTGATGGTGGTGCGTTCATGAACCAGGCTAGTCATTATATTGATCTATTAGAATGGCTCATTGGTCCAGTCAGAGATATTCAAGCAATGATGTCTACACACTTAGATATTGAAGCTGAAGATACAGGTGTACTAAATATTAGGTGGCGAAATGGTGCATTAGGCTCAGTGGCTGTTACTATGTGTACTTATCCTAAAAACCTAGAAGGCTCTATAACTATATTAGGGGAAAAAGGAAGTGTTAGAGTTGGAGGTTTAGCCGTTAACGAAATTCAAGAGTGGAATTTTGCTGACGAAAAAGATTACGACCAACAAGTAAAAAATGCCAATTACGAAACAACTTCAGTATACGGTTTTGGACATCCACTATATTATAAAAATGTTATCGATGTAATGAGAGGAGAAGCAGAACCAATAACTGACGGACGGGAAGGATTAAAATCTCTTGAATTACTCATCGCCGCTTATCTTGCTGCCAGAGATAACAAAACAGTATCTTTGCCTCTAGTGTACTAATTAAGACAATTTATTATGTCAACTATAGAAAATATTATGATCCATTCAAGCGCAATTGTTGATGATGGCGCCAGAATTGGCAAAAACAGCCGTGTCTGGCATTTTACACATGTTTGTTCTGAAGCTGAAATCGGAGAAAGTTGCTCTTTAGGACAAAATGTATTTATCGGAAACAAAGTAATTATTGGTAATCACTGCAAAATACAAAACAATGTATCCATCTATGATAACGTTTATTTAGAAGATGGTGTTTTTTGTGGCCCAAGTATGGTTTTTACTAATGTCTATAATCCCCGTTCTTTCATCGAAAGAAAGAATGAATATAAAAATACTTTAGTAAAAAAAGGGGCAACCTTAGGAGCCAACTGTACAATAGTTTGTGGAACAACAATTGGTTCTTATGCTTTTATTGGTGCAGGAGCTGTTGTCAATAAAGATGTTCCTGATTATGCACTGATGGTTGGGGTACCCGCAAAACAAATAGGTTGGATGAGTGAATTTGGTGAACAGTTAGATCTACCATTGCATGGAAAAGCCACTACAACATGTCCTTATACAGGGCATATCTATCAATTAGATGATAACAGTGTAAAAAGAATCAAATAATATAGGAAAAATATATAATGCAATTCACAGATCTAGCAGCACAACAACTCAAAATTAAAGATAAAATAGACGGAAATATCCAAAAAGTATTAGCACATGGAAAGTATATTCTAGGTCCAGAAGTCTCAGAATTAGAAGAAAAACTCGTAGAATATACTGGAGCAAAATATTGTATAACATGTGCGAATGGAACTGATGCTTTACAAATTGCCTTAATGGCTATTGGTATCAAACCTGGTGATGAAGTCATCACTCCTGGGTTTACTTACATTGCTACAGCTGAAACAGTTGCTCTTTTAGGTGGTATTCCTGTATATGTTGATGTAAAACCAACAAGTTATAATTTAGATCCTGGACTATTAGAAGCAGCCATAACTCCAAGAACTAAAGCAATTATTCCTGTTTCTTTATATGGTCAATGTGCTGATTTTGACGAAATCAATGCAATAGCAGAAAAACATAATATTATCGTTATAGAAGATGCAGCCCAAAGTTTTGGAGCAACATATAAAGGTAAGCGTTCTTGTAACTTAACAACCATTGCATGTACAAGCTTTTTTCCAAGTAAACCACTAGGATGCTACGGTGATGGTGGTGCTATTTTTACAAGCGATGAAGAATTAGCAAAAATTATGCGTCAAATTGCCCGTCATGGACAAGACCGAAGATATCATCATATAAGAGTTGGTGTTAATAGTCGTTTAGATACATTACAAGCTGCTATTCTGTTACCAAAACTCGAAATATTTGATGAAGAGATGGAACTGCGACAAGTCGTTGCCAAAAACTACGATAAAGCTTTAAACGAGATTGGGATTATGACAACTCCGTATATAGAACCGCATAATATATCTGCGTATGCTCAATATACTATTCGTGTTAAAGATCGCGATGAATTGCAAACAAAATTAAAGGAAAAAGGTATCCCTACCGCTATTCATTACCCTCTACCTTTGAATAAACAACCTGCAGTTGCTAGTAATGTAATTCTTCCTGTTGGAGACCAAATCGCACAAGAAGTGATTAGCCTACCTATGCATCCTTATTTAGAATCAATTTGTATAAAAAAAATATCAGAAAATTTACTTCATGAAACCCACTAAGCTGATTACTAATCTCAATAAAAGCACTTTCTATAAAAATGTTTTTAAGCTAATCAGTAGTACCTTAGGGGCACAAATGATTACATTATTATCAATGCCCCTAATTACTAGATTATATTCCCCGACTGAATTTGGCATATTAGCTATATTCATGATGTTAACTACAATTTTATCATCGGTATCTAGTTTAAGATATGAACTAGCTATAAATCTATGTAATAATAAGGACAAAAGCAAGGTTGTTTTATTTTTAACCACGGTAATTTATGTATCGTTCACAGTTTTAATTTCGATTCCTTCACTTTTTTACTCAAAAGAAATATCCATTTACTTAGGTAATGAAAAATTATCCGATTATTTATTTCTCATACCAATTTTATTAATATTGGTAAATTTCAATAGAGTTTTAACATATTGGGTATTAAGAAATAAGGATTTTTCTCTTATTGCAAGGATAAAAATATCACAATCCATTAGTCAAATTCTGATTCAAATTTTTGGATTTCGGCTAGGAGTACTTGGATTAATTATAGGCTATTTTAGTAGCCAAATATTTGGAGTTTATACATTATTCAAATATGCCTTAAAAACAAAAGCTTATATAATACCTAAAAAAAAACAAATTGTATGGGCAATTATTAAATATAAAAACTTCCCTATATATAGTACATGGGCTACATTATTAGATAATTTTAGTGGCAAAATTCCTATATTACTTCTGACGATACTATATAATCCTTACTATGCTGGTTTGTATGCTTTTGCTGATAAAATATTATTGGCACCCATAACACTAGTAGGGCAATCTATAGGAAATGTTTTTTATGCAGAAGCCAGCCAAGTTAAAAACAATACTAATTTAAGTAAATTAGCACTACAGGTTTTCAATATTCTTGTTCAAGTGATCTCTCCACTACTAGTTTTATTGTTTTTGACAGCACCTATTTTATTCAATTTACTATTTGGAGAAAAATGGGAGGAAGCTGGTTATTACTTTCGTTACCTCTCACCTCTCTTCTTTTTATTATTTGTTTTTACTCCAATAAGTAATATTTACTATATATTAAACAAACAAAAACAATGGGGATATTTTCAAATATTACTACTAGTAAGTGGAGTATTATTTATATTTATAGGACATACTACATCAAATATTGACACATCTATAA
>NZ_JADEUF010000064.1 GCF_015163655.1 Xenorhabdus griffiniae
ATTATAGATCTACCTCCCCCCGCCTCAAATTCCTCCCCCAATAACCGACCAAATTTCCCCCAACTATCCCCATATCATTTCAAACTCACATTTTGCACATTTATTGAACTAACAATTTGTTGGATTTCAACGCGTTCAGCAGCCAGTCACCCGTTTTTGATGTACGAATCGGCCTATTGCGTATTTCATTAAACCTCGGTTTATCGGATGCGGTGCGTACTAGCCGAAAAATCAATAACAAACCGCTCACAGGTGATGTTACGTTGAATGCTGGTGATGTGGGAGCGCTGGCGCAGGGTGATTATGGCGTGGGGGCAGCTGCAGGTCGGAATTTTACTGACGCAAATGCATTAAATGAGTCTGGATGGTACGCAGGTGCAGGTGAATTCGGTAAAAATTTCTGGAACGCGTATGCCCCGATTATGGTGATGACGCGCGGGGGTGGGGACGATTCCACGGGTATGATTGCTCAAATTCAGGTGGATCATACGGGGCTGGCGTGTCGTTACCGTGTGAAAAAAAAGTGGGGAAACTGGCGAAAATTAGTGTCCAGTGATGAATACGTATCCGGGTTTGACCAAATTCGAACGACGGGTTTTTTCTATTGTAATAATGGTGCGCCGATATCATGGAGTAATAATCACACACAGGTAGCAGCCGCCCTATATGGGGATGATGATCACGTTATCATTATTGGTGGGGAGTTGGGCGGAATTCCGCTATATTACCGCCGAAAACGGTGGGGAAAATGGGATGATAAAATCGAGTTTATCACAACGAAAAATATTACCGTTGTTGATGGTTACCTAAAATCAGCCTCCCCCATCATCAAAATTACAGACACTGGCGCATTCGAAACTAACGATGAGTCCGAAGGCGCAATCGTTGAACGTTTATCAGAGGGCGTTTACCTCATCAAAAACGTGCTGGGATTCAATGCCGATGCCGCATGGGGCGGGGTTGATGGCGGTGTCGAAATACCCCTGTGCAAAAATAAATTGCCGTTAATTTGGGTTAACTACACGGTATTACCGGACGGTTCTATCAAAATCATGACCTACCACCGTGAGCATTCAGACGCTCCTGTATTTGCCAGAAATGTACGCGAGGGTTATGCTGACGGCGACCCGATTGATATTCCTGTTGGTCGATATATTTCTGTTCGGGTACAAATGCCAGAAAATTCTATTTGGAATCAGCAACAACGAAAATTAGCTGAGTCAAAATAGTGTTTAGGGGCACGCAGCCCCTATACTCATTTCGGCTGTTCCGGCCATTGGATATCGGGGGCGGTAGTGCAATTCACCCGATTGAGCAGCACCCGATACTTGCGCCATTCGGTCAATGCGGATTTTTCGGCATCGGTTGCCATGTCTAAATCGACAGCGTCCTGCAACGGGGCTATGGCAATATCTGCCTGTTGTCTCAATGAGGATTTTTGGGACTCAGCCCGTTGTTGCAACTGCTCGGGTGTAGGAGGTGGAACATCCTCCCATGTGGGTAAACCGTCAGGGCCAACTACACGTATTTTTCGCGGAGGTGGATTCGTAAACGTTTTAAAAACCGGCTCAGAAACAGGAATAACATCTGATATATCCCAGCCGGCCCGCGCGTAATGTCCTAAATCGAATTCGTAAAAAAATGCGTTGTTTTTAGCGCTCCATAGTATTTTCATCAGTATTCCCCCACGGCTATGTACATGAATTTCAATTTAGAGATGACGCCAGCATCTTGGGACATAACGCCCGCGCGTAACGTAAATCCTCGTGGATTCATGGATTCGCAGGTGTGAAAAATTGGACCAATACCGACACCAATTGTAAATGCCCCCGTCACACAACTACACGAACGTGGGAACGGCACAGGAAATTCTACCCATTCCGCCGATGCGCTGCCTCCGTCATGGGAATGCGGAACTGACGCCGTAAAATCACCGACAACGACCATATGTCCGGTTGGTAATTGGAATGAATTTGACGAGGCAGCAAAAAACGACATATCGGGGATCTGATTTGGCCCGTTCCCGATGGTTCGATAGCCCAGTTCTGTTAAACCGAGGTTTTTTACAAACTCCGCTGGGTTCGGAATGTCTGCGCCGTTCCGGGATTTTTCGAGCCGGTTGTTTAGGGCGTCGGTTGTGGATTTTGCAATACCAATTGCATCTACAAACAGCATCCACTCATTTTGCGACTTATCCGGTTGTTGACCTCTAGTTTGTCGTTTAGCTGTATAGAATTGTCCTGCGTGTTGCACTACAGCATATTGTGGATAATCTACAGATGCATCCCACTCAGAAATTCCGCGTTGGGATAAATACATCAGCCATTGATCGGTGCGTTTGCTGATGGCATTAAACCATTCCATCGGTGGTTTTCCTGCCGTGCGATCAATGGTGACCCCCCAGCCACGTAGAACGTCAGGAAATGTTTCTATTTCCCCTGTTTTTGCATCATTGGCAAATATTTTGTAATCGGGTTTATTGATGATTGACATTGATAATCCTCGTAAATTGACCGTCGCCAAAACCGAAAGCATGGCTATCATTTTCCCAACCGAAGGGGCGGTCACTGTTAATAACAACAAATTGGTAGCGCACACCAATAGGCCGACTCAGGATGTCGAGTTTTAAAATGGCGTGTAATCGAAATGGAGTCAGGTAATTAGCAGGAACAACAACATTCATTGTCATGTCATAGTTATCGATGACAAATGAATATTCCCCTAATAAGTGTTGTAGTGAATGTGTAATTCCTTCAATGGTCGGTCGCTGGAAATTTTTGATAATTTTTGCTCGGATAAAAAAACGATAATCCGAATCATCCAATCTGACGGATTTCTGTAATGAGTCACCATAGCGATAAAATAGCCCATTATTAAATCCTAACGCGCCAGCAATACCCAGCCAACCAAAATAATCTTTTGGTACAAATGATTTCATTGTCCTACCAATTCCTACATGGCGACCAATGAGATCTAATCCATACCCAACTGATTTATCGATATCCAATATTTCGGCTAATTTTACGGCTGACTGGTAAACTATTTTGCTCTCAGAAAATAAAAGCTCGACGGTTTGTCGAGCCTTCGGCTTTCCTCTGTATTGCCAGATCAGAAAATCTTCGGGTTTTTTATTCAATCAACACCTCCACATTTTCAGGTTTAATGCGAGCGCATTGCCTAACTCCTATAGTGGCTATGTCTGAGCGATTGACTGTGATTGATTTGATGTAAAAACCAGAAATAGAATTAACGTTACATGTTAACCGCATAGCATATACTGATTCACCAATAGCAAATTCAGTAGTAGCCAGTGATTTTTTAATACCGTCAGTATCGATATCCTGAAATCCGTTTATGCGGTCAATGATAACTCTTACCTTGATATCAACCATCTCAGCGCGGTCGAATTTTACCGTTCTCACCGCACCTGAGTAGTCACATGAATATGAGATAGCTCCCATTAGGCCACATCCACCCACTTTCTTTTTCAGGATGGTGAGCGCAATATCTTCGTCACGCCCTCCAATCACGACCGCATTCATAGAGTGAGGAGGAACACCCTGTTTGTCTGTCTGGTTAGTGTAATTCTCATAAACTCGCACTTGTTTTACATCTGGCAGGTCAAGCAGTGCCGCCTCTATTCCCTGTCTGTCGTCATGATTGTTGATGGAGTGTGAACGCATAAACCGTTTCAAGAAGTTGCCATCTGTTTCCTCTTCACTGCCAGATTTAGCCTCTTTGGTTGTGATAATTTTTTCAATACCAACAATCACTGTAACAAGTTGTAGCTCTTGCTGGGCTTGCAGACTAAATGCGCCCAGTTCCTGACTGCGCAGAATGACGCGAGCTGAGCCGTTGTTATCTAACTTCGCCTCATTGAGAACTATCCATTTGATGCGGTTATTATCTGTGAGCACAGTGTCTTTAGGAACAATAACGCCAGTAGCACCCGTCATCACCACATCATCCAGATAGCTGAACTCAGCACCACGACGAACTAGTCCAGCATACATAGCCCGCTGTTCCAGCCATGCGCCCGTTGCGTTGTAGGGATCTAACATCTGTGCAATAAATGTAATGACCTGATTGATGTTGGCTAATTCCTGAGAGAATAACCCCACCATCTGACCATCAGGAGAGTCGGCATCCAGATTAATATCCTCACCGTAGATGCGTTTAAAACCTGTTTCTAGCCGTTTGTGAATGTCGGAAAGCTGATCAATGATAATGCCTGTTTCAGTAATCTGGAGCATTGCTACTGACCTCGTTTTTATTTCCGTAGATATCGATATAGGTAATCTCTACCAATGATTTACGACTATCTGCATCGATTTTGATATCAAAATACGTAATTTCCGCTACTCCCTCAGTATTCAGGACGGTTATTTTTAATTCTGATTCCATCGCCATCAGGTTAGGATTTTTACGCAGATAATCGAACCATCTCACACCATGATCGGGATCGAGAAACCAGTCATTGTGCAGGGATAACAACCGAGTTTTTACTGACTGTGCTATTGCCTCTGATTTTGTGGCGTAATCATTGCGACCATTACCGAATATCCAATCGTGATTATCATCTAATCGCCTCACTCTCATTTGTTTGGCCTCCCTGTATTGCCGCCGTGTGAGTCTGGATGCGTGTGCGTTTCAACATCGACGCCACCACCAATTACACGCATCGCCTTGATTGTGCCGCTTGATTCACTGTTACCCTTGGTCTGATTCCAATTTCCAGATTGTTCATGGTTTCCGGTTTGTTTGCTGTTACCGAGATGCTCAATGTCACCCAGAATAGTGATCTTTCCCTGCGTCATGCGAATAAATGTTGAGCCGTCATCGGTCTGCATGGAGGCGCCACCACTGAAATAAGAGGGAATTTTTTTAGGTTGACTGCATACGCCAGGGATAAATGACGCATCGGAATAGTCGTGCAATCGTGCATCCAGTGGGACAGATTTATTACCCGTTGAATACCAACCATCAATGCAGCGTTCTGAGAATATCGCCAATCCCTCATCGCCGGATGTCACAGGTACAGTGAAACAGAATCCACCTGCTCGCGGGAACTGGACAACAACATCCACCAGCGGTGGCAATTCTAGTACCTCGCCATTGTGCAATATTTGGTTAATCATTAGTTCGATTGTGGCGGTGTGACCGTTAAATGAGATAACTCGGGCAGGTAAGGCGGTATGGATATCAAGGCGCTCGTTTTCCGCTTTTCTATCCATAACATCAAGCAGTGTTGGGTTTTTCATCGCTCTTTTTCTCCACCTTCTGAAATTTCCCACCGATACAGGTGATTTTGGTTGTCCAGCCATCACTCATGAAATCGCCGGAGTGTTCTAGTGCAGTGATTTTGTAATCACCGTTATACTCAGGAATAATTGACTGAACCCGAACCAGTCCGCCGATCCGCATAATGGGATTTAACCGACAGCTCACCGACAGACCATCATCGGTTTTTTCTGGCCCGTCAATCATTCCAGTTTCCTGAGACAGCACAAATCCCTCGTTATCGGCTACGATTTTGCTTTTGGGTAACACAGTCATATTCCCATCCTGTACTGACCAGTCAGCGCCATTGTTACGGGCGATTTTGTGCATAATGTCGCGGGCGTTCCCTGTCAGAACTTTGCCACGCGGCAATGCTCTATCTTTGGGTAAATCAATCACGCCATTACCAACCCTCATTGATTTAGTGGCCTCAGCTAAAATACTGGCATCGGTAGCGCCTGCTGCCAGCGTTTTATTGACCGGTGCGCCCGTGTACGCCTCGTAACCGTCACCGCATGTCAACTGAATAATGAAATCCAAACCGTCCCGTTGAGTTATTGCCTCAATGATGTCACCCATATAGATGATACGTAGCTCCTCGTAACCGACTGACAAACTGACGCGGTTATAAATTCGACTGATAATTAAATTGCGGTGTGAGGGATTGAGGTTATAGACACGGATTGTGGCCGGATTTGGTTCGCTACCAATGGTTTTAGATATTTCGAAGGCGACTCTCAGATTGGTGATTTCAATAGATTCTTTAGTGTTACCGATACTTAGTTTAAGTTGTCGTCCGAATTGCCTCATTCCACGCCTCTTTATCGACAAAATATATTTTTAGCCGCCCACCCAGCTCATTACGCTGGACTGAATTAATCTCCAATCCAGAACCGTCATGCATTAATATGATGAACGGCAGATTTTTAGTGAATAATGCGGGGCTATTTACCGTAATGCCGTATCGCTGGGCGATGTATTGATCTGTATTGGTATCCAATAAATCAAATTGCCAGCCGTTAGAAATGGGGTTGAAATACAGGGTGAATCGCAGGTTCATATCAAACAAGGTAAATGACTGCTCTTGGGTTTCTTCGATTGAAACGGGTATTTCGTATATCATCAGTCACCCCCGAAGAGCCACTCAAGCATGGATTTTTCATCTACTTTCTTCGGCTGCGTCTTACCCATATTCTTCTTTTTCTTCGCAATCTTTTTCAGATTGGGGTGTAATCCTTGAGCGGTTTGTGTCTCCACAATGAAAATTTCACGCAGTGTCAGACTAAATTCAGCCGAACCATCATTCATCTGGGTAACGCCAATACTGACTAACATCATGTTCTTATACTGTTTTAGGCCAGTTTGAACTGTGATTGTTTCACCTTTCTTTTGTAGGTTAAGCAAGTCGTTATATGTTTTACCTATCCTATCCAGTGTCTGTGAATTGTCATTGGCTCGTCCCTGATATTTAGGCAACCACGGTGCTATAGCTCGATCCGCTTGCTCCATCATGGATTCCGCTGTAGATATGTAACGATTTACCATCGACTCAGCTTGTCTGGTCATAGCTCTAATTTCGATAGGAACAGGAAACCGATCTATCGTAGATAAATCCAATCCTATCAACTCCCTGAAATGCTGAGGGGGTTGATAACCAACCATTATCCCTACTAGCGTAATTTCTTTTGGTTCCAGAATGGCATGGTCAGCAATTGCCGCCCCAGATTCGATGGGGTTCTCAGTAATACGTAAATTTGAGTTGTGATTTTCAATGACTACACAGTCAAATTGAAACTCTCCAATAGAGCGTGTTATTACCGAGGCTGTTGTGGTATTAAAACCGCTGAGTAAATCCATACTAGGCTCCAATAAAAAAAGCTCCGTAGTGGAGCTTTGCAAGCCATTCTTGGCTTGGTGTTAGAATACATTCATTGGCAGTGAAAGCAGGTTTTCAATGTAAAAACCATATCGTCTTGCTACCCCATTAATGATCCCCTGCGGCGTCTCAGTTCCACCAGTAAAAGTTTCAGTTTTATCGAGATGCTTGTCGTAAACTTCCATCTTGATAATGTATCTGAAATTAGGAGGTTGAGGTTTTTTCTTTTTAACCTCACCCGTAGTCCAATACTCATAGAGAACATCATCGCATTCATCCTGATAGCGGATAACTTTATCCCTGATCGATGCTTTAACTTTATTGGGGCTGATAGTCGCTAACCAGCCAGCAAGTTTGCGAAGGGCGAGGCACTGCATTTCTCTCTTTTTACCATCCGCGGCAACTATAACGATTTCCGTTACAGTTGATTTAAATCTTTGCTTTAGTTTCTCTAATTGAGACTGCCACGCTAAACCCATGCCATCGACAATCGGTTTCATTGGAACATACGGCTCACCGTTATAGTTAACGACATAGAGATCTGAACCATGAAATGGAACGTTAATGGTTTTACAAGACGTATTAACTGGTATACTTAACATGTTTACTTCCTTTAAGCTTGGGTAAACGTTGTATAAGAAGCCCCTGACTATTGCCGTAGTTGGGGGCTTCGCCGTTTTAGGACGACAATATTTATTACGTAATTGTAACGTTTTGTAAAGGTAATCAACCGTGAATTGCGAGACGCCTCGAATATTCAACCATTTACACACGTATTAAGAGTAAATGCATATTGTTATCACTAGCAATCACTGTTAAATTGGCTAATTCTGTTGAATAGATCAGTATTTGATCGCAATTCTTAAGCTACTTCTACACCGTGAATCATGCCGCTGAATTTCTATCCGTAATGGAAAATCTTCCCATCTTAGGATGATGCCACTGTGAACCACGTTGCTCTGCTTCTTTTGTCATCTGGTTTAGTGCTTTTTCGAATGACTCTTCATGCACTACTGACATTTGGATGACCTGTCCACCCGGCGCAACATGAGGAACTTTCTTGTGAGGAACCGACCAAGCCATGACAAGCTGTCTGCTTTTCGCATCACTTAGCCCATAAGTCGCCCTCAGATAGCTGTATCCCTGATATCCTTGCGGGATAGTACCTTGTTTTATTTGCTCGACGTCTTGTTCTACAGCAGAAATGCGTTTTTCATTACGAGCGGCATTACTGGCAATGGCGGCGATCATTTCCATCTCTGATAACTGTAGCTGTGCTGAGCCAGACTCAAGAGCAAACCAGCGGTCAATTACTGCCGCACGGCGGACAACGTCATAACCGGTGATAAGAATTTCTGTATGGCGGCGATCAAGCTGGAATTCAGAGACATACCCGCGATAGTCGATAACAGCAATTACGCCATCAACTAGAGTAACTTGTTGATTTTTATGATGGTTGAAATTCCAACCATCTTTTTTTATTTCATACAGCTGTGTAAGCATATTCCAAATATCGACGTGAACATTTTTTACCTCTTTCCCTGTTAGTTCCGCGATCTCACGACTTGACATAGTGACAGCTTGTTCAGTAGATGCTAAAATTTTCATAGCGTTACTTTCCTCGTAAAAATTTAACGTTGTTGAAGCCCCGATGGTTGCAGCCGTTGGGGTTTCGCTTTTATTAGGACTCATGCTGCATCTTCTCTATCAATCCATACGCCTTTTTTAACTGATAAATAACTTCAGTATTGAATTGTCGACTCTCTTTCTCTCCGTTCTTCTGAATAGCCTTACAAATCTCCTCAGGGAACCGAATCTTGCGCTGGTACATATCTTTTGCTTTCTGCACTTTGGCCTTCCTCTTTTATTGTCACACCGTGGGGTATAACTTAATTGTCACACCGTGCGTCATTGAAGTCAACCCCACCGTGCGGCATAATTTTAAAATTAGTTATTTGACTACAACCGGAATTCATTATGAGCAGAGAAGATCCGCAATTACGCATTAGGCTTCCCATTGAATTAAAAGAAAAAATAGAGGAAACAGCAAAGGCGAACTCTCGTTCTATGAATGCAGAAATCGTTCAGCGCCTTGATGTCAGTTTTTTGAATGAGCCAGCGGCTGATGAACTCATTTCAGCCAAAGACGCTATTCACATAATTAGCAATGCAAAAGACGAGTTATCTAAAGTAATATTCAAAAGGACTGTTGCCGAGATCAATCGAGGAATTCGTATTGGACATAAAATATTCTCAATCGATCTTGATAACTTAGACCTTGAGGGGCTTAGTGAGAGCGATTTTGTATCTGTATTTCAGAAAACTTTCAATGAGTTAGAGAGGTTAGGGTACGTAGTCCCAGACAATGCTTGGGATGTAAGTGGTTTTTTAGTTAAGATTCCCGGCACCGATTAAATAAGTACTGTACTTACAAAAAAGCCCCGTAAGGGGCTTACTTCTTCTCATTCATCTTCTCATCCATCGCGATGATTTCTTTGGCGGTTTTACCGCCAATCAGTTTGTTGATTATCCTGACCCTTTCATCTTCATTGTCTGTTATCATGTTTGCAGCCATTGCCACATTCACAGTAGCCTTTTTAAATTTAGCAGCCTCTTCACCTTGAAGGGATTTGTAAATAGCTTGCGTCGAAGATTTTATGGCTTCACGGTTTGAGCCATCTATTGTAAGTTCCTTTTCATCACAACCTACCAAAAAAATAGCCAGCATAATTGGTAACAACAGTTTTTGCATGATAATTCCCTTAATGTGAAGTTGATGCAATTAAATCACTTAGATGCTACAACCAGAAGCAAACATTAGCCAACATTAGCCAACTCCGTTAGTTAACATTCCTTTTGTATTATAGCCCGCATTTTTCAACGCCTTATTAAAACCGTCATTGGCATAGTTAGCTGCTTTCTCCGGTGATGGTGTTGTAATGTGCTGGGTAACGCTCACATCTCCCTGGCGGATTGTTGTCTGACTACTGTTGTTATTGGTGGTAACGTTGGCGATAGACTGTCCTATCATTCCGCCATTACCTGCGTTAATACTGGATTGAATGTCAGATAAAGAAACATTGTCATTGTCATTGTCATATCCCATGCTATTTTCAGCTTCGGTTTTATTAAAGCCAAAAAAATCTTTCACTGCTTTAATCTTAGCTACGACCTTGTCGTAATATTCCATGACCCAATCCAGCGCCGCTTTGAATGGTTTCTTGATCAACTCCTTCACATCTGAAAACCGCTTACCGATACCATCAACAAACTTACTGACATCTTTCTCGTTCAGTCCGAACAGTCCCAGAACAAATTTGAATGCTGCCTTAAAGGGTGCTGTTATTAAGTCGAGAAGCAGGTCAAACACTTTACCAAGCTTCTCTGTCCATGTGGTTGAATCATCGGAGAATATGTCATAAAGCCCTTTAACTAGTTTGAATGCTGCCCTAAACGGGTAAGTGATCCAATACCAGACGGTGTCGAATATTTCGCCCAGCTTATCAACGAACTGGTTAGCATCCCGCTCACTCATACCAAACTGCCGGAGGATATACCTAAAGCCATCCCTGAACAGCCGCTTAATCTCCTGCCATGTTTTGGCTATCGTTTTCCATAAATTACCAAACGTAGATTCGCCTGTTGTAATCCATCGGTACAGATCATATAAGACGTAGATAAGACCAACTATAAGGGCTACCACTAACCCTATGGGGTTCATCAGCAATGCACGACCGAACCAGAGAAAGGCTTTCCCTGCGGACATGGCGAGTTTTGCAACTGAGGTCAGAGGGAAAAACAGCCACGTAAGCGCCTTAGCAAATCCGCCTACGCCTTTTGTGACTGCCAGAAACATATTGGTGTTAAACATCACTCCCAGCATACCGCTGAGCAGTTTGATGGAATTTTTCATCTCACCGGAGAGACTGTCCCACCACGATTTAACATCCTTAATCCACTTGATGCAGACACCCCAGAAATTACCGAACAACGAATCACCGCCATCAAGGTAGACCATCAGGTCATCCAGTAATAGTAATACTCCTGCGATAGCGGCAATGACCCATGTGACAGGATTAGTGATAAACGCCATGATCATACCGCGCTTCACTATCGCCAATACGCCCGCCAGTACCAGTAAAGCATTCTTCCAGCCAATCGTCCCAGAGATGACCTTATCAACTGCCCTCACCGAGTTAGTGATAACCTGAATGACCTTGCCGCCTGCTTTAATAACGCCGGTTAACCCTTTGGTGATGAGTTCCTTGTTTGAGGCTATCCAGTCATTGAACTTCTTCACAATGGCGGTCAGGGACGGTACGAGGTTCAGGGCAATCTTGGTCTTAATTGATTGAATCGCTAGTCCCGTTTTCTTCATTGCCTCCTGATATTCATCGGCTTGTGCCAGTTCCTGTTTTGAAATGTCATACAGCAAGCCTTTCTGTTCGGCCAACTCTTTCGCACCCGCCAGAGATTCATTGATAAACCCCATCACTTTAGCTGTCGCCATACCAACAACAGCAGTGACACCTACAGCTAGTAATTTGAGTTTATTTAACGAGCCTTGAACTTCCTCCGCCTTCTGCCCTGCTTCTTCCAGATTATCGGAGGCATTATCGCCGATATCATCCAGATTTTGGTTAATCCGGTTCGCTTCCTGCGCGGCCTGTGTCGCGGCTGCGGAGAGGGCAATAATGAGATCCTTGATTTTCTCAGCCTGGGTAGTATCGACGCCGATACTAACGAGCAGCTCTTCTATCTGCATCATTTGCCCTCTTTTGGGATAGCAACTCTTCAGCGTAGGCTTCATGAAAATCAAGCACGTCTGATAGGGTTGCTGTGGTTCTTAGTTCATGCCCTGTATAGGGGCCGTGTAGAATTGGCGTCATCTTTAGCCAATCCACATCAGAGTGGCTTACTTGCTGAGGATCGCTGAGAGATTGATATTTTTCGCAGATGCGACCCCAGCGGGCAAAAAATCCGCAAAATGGAATTTCAGTCCGTCAAAAATCAACTGGAAGTAATGCGAGCGGTGAGTATTAAAGTGGCTGTTAAACACATCCGGTTTTTGCAGCAAAAGGGTTTCTCCTTTTTCATCCGTTGCCGTGACGTACTTCAACACGAATTGCTCAACACCCTGCATTTCCGGTGAGCCAATATTGGCCGCAATCGCCCCGATATCAATATCAACATTATCCCCTTTGGTAGAAATACAGCCTTTAAGCAGGCCAATTAATTTCAAAGCGTGATTTTTGGCTTCAATAAAATTGCTCTGGCGGTGCTCGTAAGTGATGTTATCGATGTTCATTAGTTATACAGTCCTTTCTTGAGGTTCATGGTTGAGCGGGTGGCTTTTAGTGTCCACGTGACGCCGTTATGTGCGGTTCCGCGTGCAATTGTGGGCGGAGTGGTAAAGTAACAACTGTCCAGCATAATCTCGTCGCCATTCATCGTGTCTTTATAGTAAATATGCAGTGGCGAGAAGGCTTTTGGTGTATTGATCTGGATATTACGCAGTTTATTTAGGTACTCGTTGTCTGCACTGTGTTGGAGTAGCTTGATGGTGATAATCATTCCCTGATTACACGTGGCAACGAATACCCCATTGCCATTGACTCCATATGTGATATCACCATCATCACCAACTGGTGCAATGGATAGCGCATCTGCCGCGTTTTCAAACCCTGAAATCTCATAACCGGAAACGGTCAGGATTGCCTGTGAATGGTTATAGTGAGCCATTTTCGCTCCTTAGCGGTTGAATTGGATAAGCAGATCGACGGAGTGAATCGCTCCGGCTAATTTAATTGCGCACATAATCGGCATGGCCTTACGTGATTCGCGGTCAGCCAGTGATTGCAGGTCGTAGCTGTCAGAATAGAAATAGAACCCCTCGTCCAGCCTGTCACCATAGGTCAGTTCACCGATATCATTTCCGCGCCAGAGTCCACCTGCCAGAAATCCATTACGCACGAACTCATTACCAATGACGGTCAGAGCACCGATCAACATGGCTTGCCCCTTATCTGTCTGTGGTATTTTGGTTGGGTTAGCCTGTAATGTTGTAAATGCCTGTTTCTGGCACGCATCCAAAAACGCATCAAGACCTACAGTTTCATCAATGAATACGCCGCCCAGCATAACGCCCTCAGCAATCATAGATACACCGTCATAATCGGTATAAAAATTGACGCCCAGACGACGGCATTTTTCAGCATCTGATAAAGTTATCCGGTCATCAGAACGGACAGCCGTTTGCTGTTTGAATTTGACGGTCTTCGCGGAGTTCTGCGCATTCCAGTTAGTCGAGAGTGAAATACCCAACAGCGAAACGGCGGCATGATCATTACCCGTTTTGTTGTATTCCACCATCAGACGACCGGAGTTTTTGTCGTAGAGTTTTTTCAGGATGTTTTCGTTATTCCAGTCAAGCAACTCATCACGTAGTGCTGTGTATGCGCCAACTTTCATATCAGCCGCAGCAATCCATGTGTGCATATCATCCAATTGTTCATCGGTAATGGCATCAGCAAAATATACACCGTACCAGTCCTGATAGACGTTCTGGAGCTTATGTAATGCTTCTGAAGGTAATTCTTGCTCGATGCTGACAGCGACTTTACCTATAACAATGGTGGCCTGTCCGTCTTGTAATTTCAGCAGATTACCGATATAGGTTCCGGTATTTGGATCTGTGACATAACCCAACTTAGTTGCCGGATACGCCCCTGCCGTTTGTGCCTGAATAATGACACGATGACCTGTTGTATCCCAAGTGACCGTCAGGTTGTTGTTTTCAGGCAGCGCTTTTTGCAGCACAGTTGCGATATCCGTAAAATCAATGGCCTTACTGAAATCCAGACCAGAAAGCGGAATTATCTTACTTCCGACATTCAGTTTCATTGAGCCATCAGTGATAGCCTTGAATGCGTTGATGCCCACTGAAATAGTAGAGCCTTTCAACGCATTGGCTGTCGCAGGAATTTCCTGTTTTGTCTTGGCCCATCGACCAATTAAGGCGCGTTTTGGAGTCGGGCGAACAGAGAAAAGTGACAATGCCGCTTTATAAGTTTCTGACTGTGTACCAAATAAATTGGCGACACCCTGAGCACCGGACACAATGACATAACGTGTCGTATCATCCGTAAACGCATTCCCGATTTCAGGGGTGAAAATGGCAATCATGCTCAAATCACGACGACGCGCCGCCATTGCCTGCGGCATAATCTGAGCATTGACCACCTCTTTAATAGATAAGCTCATTGCTAATCCTCATAGACAGTAATATCAACCGTTTTCGCCTGATTCATTGGCGTTTCTATCCGGTGGATATGGGAGAGAGTTAAATCAATCTGCGCTCTTTGCTCTTTACCCCCAGCAATGGCGGTTGGCAGGTTGCGGATCTGGGATTTCCTGACCAACCCAGCGCCCAGGCTAGTAAGCAGGGATTGTGCGTAGCTGGTTCTGAGAACAGAGGCGAATTTTTCAATAATGAGATAGGCATTTTTGCCGAAGGCATTAACAGAGATAAGGGTTTCGCGAGTGACGGTGATAATTTCAATTTCTTCCCTTGCGTCGAATTTATATTCTTCGCCCATCATTTCCGAGGTTACCCGATTTACAGTGATGAACGACTGCATATTAGACACGTCAGTTTCACCGTCAGCATCTAAAACCTGAGTTTCAGGTAATTTCAAAACCGCCGCTATCATCTGTCTGACTGCCCTCATATCGAGTTGCGAGAGAGTCGTAGTATCCATAGTCGTTCCAACGCGCGTTAGTGATAATTCGCCAACGGTGACCATTCCAAAAGAGAAGGTCTTTTACTTCCACTTCTTCTTGCGTCAACACCTTAATGGTAGGGTTATACCGATCACCTTCCGGCAGGATCTGCAAATCTTCCGTTCCAACAGGAAAAATGACACACACCAGATTTCGTACCTTGCCCTCCGGTGAGGTGAATACCTGCTCTTGCCGAAAGAACTCATCATCGAAAATATCATCGACAAAGTTATTCATCCTCACGCACCTCATAGGTAATCGACTGGACTAATTGCCCGGTGTCAATCAGTGGCTTAGAAGAACCTTTGCGCTCGATAGTTTTCGGATTCAGAGCGGGATCAATGCCTGCCTGAATTTTCCGCTTAACTTCGCCTGCCATTTTTCCGCCAACCAACGCAAACGGCGCTGTTTTATCACCGTCCGTCAATAGCGTTTCACGGATACTATTAGCCAATAAATTCGCCGCCTTCTCCTTGTTTTCGTCCACGGTTGAACGCAAAAAAGAGCGTTCGGGAATATGCCCCGGCACACCGAATTCATGAGCTGCGGCAATTTCCGCATTACTCATGCCGGTTTCATTATTCCGTTGGTTCTTTGATGCAGGAACGCCGACATAAACGCGAACTTTCTCCATTTCGCGCAATTTGGCTTCTAAAGATTTAAGTGCCGCCCCGTTAAAATTGCCAGAGTTTCTAATCATCGCACCACCAACATATGCCGGGAGACTAATTTTCGCAGGCGCAAATACTCCTGCCCGTAGGTACTGGATGCATAACCCTCATGGTTAGCCGTGAATCCCGCATCAGGCGCAGAATAGCCGATGGATAATCCACCAGCTGATTTACTCATCGCTATCTGTACGGGTTTTCCGTTGTTGTTACCGCTGCGGGTTAATGTACCAGAGACATAGAGGAGGTGAGCGGCTAGTGCCTGCTGCCCTTGCTCATAGAGCTTGCCCCACACTTTCCTGCTCATTTGATTGGCAGTGTCCTGTAGGGCTATTTCAATGCGTGATTTATCGACTTTGGCAAATTCGGGGTAACGGGTGAGAAATTCCATGCTACCTCCTGTGGTTATGAGCTTTTGTAATCGACATATATGAACCTGTCGAGCTTACGAATAATAGCTCCGGTAAATTGCGCTTCCAGCGGCACTTCCCAGCTCAATGAGGAACGCTGGAACACAGAACCCGTTGTTGGTGCACGCGCCCAGTCAGTAAATATTGTGTCTTCTTTATTGGTATAGACGCAGGCACGGTTAGCTCCTTTTGTACCAATACCCTGAGCAAATCCCATTGGTACGCCAATGATATTGATCTCTGTTTGGGCGAATTCACGCAGTGCCTCTTTAATCGCTGCTAGTGCGTTAATATTAGTCGCGCCATTGGTGATGGAGGCATCATAAAGGCCAGAAAGTGTCAATAAATCCATGCTGTCAATTGCGATAGTGTCTGGCATGACTATCTGGTCACTGGCGTTATACCCTAGCTTAATCAGATTAATGAACCATGCCCGCGCCTCAGCACCTGACATCGCGGAAATAGGCTTCTGTTTGGTCATATCTTCGATGTTAACCACAGGGTTGTTCATCATTCCTGTCACATCCCGACGACGAGCATGACCAATCAGTGCTGTTTTCTGGATAGTACGCAGGCAAACACCACGCAAGTTTTCCAGTTTGGTAGTATCTAGCTGAATACCGAATCGCTTTGCGCGTTCAACACCGAGCGAGGTATACACAACACCTTTCGCCCAGTCGATGTAGCCCATCTTTTTACCTTCGATGTGAACATCTTCCAGTTCAATAGATGTAGTGCTCTCATCAACTAGGCCGTTATCCAGATCTTGCGTTCCTTTCTCCTGACCGTACAGTACATCAGTGGTCTGTACGTTGCCTTTCTGGGTGATGGTCATGAACTTACCCAGTTGAACGTCTGGGTATTCCTGTTTCTCGAAGGTATTATCAAACTCGATCGCCGCCTGCTCTAGCGTGTCTTGAATATCTACTGTTTCCATTGTCATAGTTACGCCCCTGTGCCATCAACTTGATTAACTTCACTGCGCATGATCTTGGCTAGTGAGCCGTTTACGTCAGTGACATAGAAATGAGTTTTGATATCACCGTTATGGCTTGCTGTGCCTGCGTCTTTGCCTTTTACAACAACAGTGACTGCATCCCCGATTTTTAATTCGCTGCCCTCAGCCATCTGAACCACGATTTCAGAACCGTGAGGCAATGTCATTACTGATAAATTTCGGTTTGGTTTGAACTCATGGAAGATACCAATGACCATTGATACACCTAGGATCTTGTCGCTAGCTGCACTCACATTGCGGCAGGTCTGAACTGCGTCACCCATCGCAACGAAACGACCGCCCAAAATCGCGTTTTCATCCGCATTGATATAGGACGGCGCAACAATACCGGACTCACCCGCACGCGCTACCTGCCCGGCGAACCAGCGTTTACCGAGATAAAGATTTTTACCTGACATTATTTACCCCCAAATTGCTTGGTGAAATCGTGCTTTTTCGTAGAGGCTGCATCGTTGAATAAATGTGTGCCAATATTGCTGCGTGGTTTTGATGTCGCCTGAATAGCCGTATAAGCTGCGCGTATCTCATCATCAGTCATGGCTTTGACCTGCGCGTCCGTGAATACGTGAGTGCTCAACAGTACCGCCGCACGAACATCACGTGCTGATTTACTATCATTGAAATTCACTTTCGGAAAACGGGTTTTGGCATCATTCAGCGTGGCGCTGGTTTCGTTATCGCCTTTGAGTTTTTCCAGTTCTTCTTTCAGTGACGCGTTTTCCTCTTTGAGTTGCTGATTTTCGGCTTCCAGTGCCGTGAGACGGGCGTCTTTGTCATCAGTACCACTTGCATTGGGATCATCATCGTTTGGCGGAGGCGGGGGAGCGCCTGTACCTTTCGATGTTTCCAGTTGGGTTTTCAACTCTGCCAGTTGAGCTACGATTTCCTGTGCTTTCGTTGCCGCTTCTGGTGTTGCGTTGCCTTCCAGCTCTTGCAGTGTTTTCTCCAGTGCGGCAATCATGCCGATCAGCTCTTCATCTGTCAGAGGCTGTCCCTCAGCATCCTTGGCGCGTTTACCCTTGAGCAACGCAATAACATCTCTCAATGTTTTCATCGGTGTACCTTTTTTGTCGTTTAATCTACAGGTGTCGCCTAAGCGTCCCTCAGTTACTACGGCAACGTGATTGCCGCGAATATTGATTTGGTGTAATTCACCGCTCTTCTCGACTAACTCGGCAGGCTCATAACCCACTGACAGCTCTCGAATGCCTTTTTCTTCAAGTAATTGGATCGCCTTTGCATCTTTCAGATACACATCACAAACAACGTAATCGCCTTCTATGCGTACGTTCTGTATGTGTCCAATTGCTTTATCTTTCCATTCGTCAGCATTAACCTCACCGCTGAGCGGATGAGTTAACGTGATCGGCAATCCTTCAAATGACTTAAGAGTTTCAGGTTTGGAGAGTTCTTCAAGAGTGCGGTGAATGGTGACTTTTTTGTTGATACCTGTGCCGGTTAACCCGACTTCATGCCCGTAATATTGCACGGGCCCAGCACGGGTTATCCGCGCAGTGGTCACAACGTAACCCTGCGGTGTTCGTTTCCACGTCATATTAATCCCATGAGACTTTAGGAAGAGACACGCAACGGCATTGATGATCCTCGCCCGGATTACCCTCAAAACCACCGATGCTTTTGCGTTTCTTCCATGTTTTGCCACCATCATCTGAATAGACAGTTGGGTCTGAGTATTTGCAGGTTTTACCGTTCAGTACAAAATGACTGGCTCGTTCCCGTTCATCGCCTGCACCTCCCCATTCATACAAATCTAATCCCAACGCCTTACTGCGGGCTTCGGTCAGTGCTGAATTGAGTTTCGCGGTTTGGTCACGGGCAATAAACTTGGCCCTGCTTTGTGAGACATTGCCGCGCTCACGAATCAGCGACACTAAGTTCTCATGCCGCCCACCATTGGTTAGATTAGCGAAAACCCTTTCCCCAATATCGTTGATAAAATCCGTCTGGATGGATTGGATTAAATCGATATTCTCTCTCACTGCATTTTCGAGATGTTCTTTTACTGTTCCATCTCCCAGCATACCGGTTAAATCAATGCCGAATGCGGCCTTATAGGTCTTTTGCGTCTGAGACTTATTCTGGTCATTAGCACGCCTGACCATACCGAATGACAAACGACGGGCCATATCGAGAATGGACATATTCGCCAGTTTTTGAATTGCTCGTGAGAGTCGTGCGGTGATTGAGAGGACAGATTCGAAGGGGGCATCATTAAGTATCGGTTTTTGCAGGTCTTCTATTACAACATCCTGCATCAACCTGATAAATTCGATGAGTCTGTCACGATACCACACCTCCGTTCGCTTGCTGGGAGTGGGGGGGCGCATTAGCCGATTGCGGGATTTAAGTAGCCCCTGTTTGCGCTCCAGCATCTCCGCCAGGCTGATAGCTCCATTGTTCATTGCGTGCCTCTGCTATTGAACTAATATCCGCCTCCGTAACGGTGGTTAGTACACCCCGCGCCACCATTTCACGTAATGCGGTATCTTCCGGGAGAAAACCCGCCTGAACCATTGTTGTAAAACCAGTAGCATATTGCGTGAACCTGTTTGCCTCTTCCGTTTTGTTAACACTGTCTATTGGTGGATATTTATAGCTAATCTCAATATCAGTGGTCAGTTTGTCGAGAACGAATTGATCCACAAATTCTTGCATTGGCCGCAGCCGCTCCTCTTGTAATCCATTAATGGTTTCATAGTACGTCTTGTTGTCCTCTTCGCCAGAGTTAAACCCACTGGCAGACTGACCGAACAGAATAGTGATAGGTCTGTCCAATGCCCCAGCCAGCACACTCATCATTTTGGTCATTACATCAGACAATCCAGCAAACTGAGCATTCTTTTGTTCATAACGGCTTTGCATCGTGCCATCACCAGCATCCATCAGCATCAGCCCGGTTGAGGATTTTGTTTGCTTCATCACGCGGGCATATTCGATAACTTGCGCCTCTTGCCCTGAATCAATCTGATTGTTTAATCCAGGCAAAAAAATCACATCAACATTTGCCTCTTGAATAGTGTCACCCGTACTCACGACCGTTGAATCGAAGATTTTGATGGCCTCATAGGGCGCTTGGATATCGGATGTCCCGAACTTAGGCATATCTTTGATGCTATGCTGGCCCAGCTTTGTACGGTGACAGCGTGTGTGATGGAATCGCAGTTGCTGGCTACCAATATTGAGCTGGTAGCTCTGAGGATGCCCGAAGTGCGGTGATGCAATATCGGAAATGACGTCACTAGCTGGCGTGTATTCACCTTTCCGCAGCACCAGAAACTTGATGATATCCTCTGACTGGAGGTTGAGTGGCTCGTCAATCATCTCATCTGGACAATCTGTCACCGCCACAATGAGTGAATCCCCCAGCAATGACGCCCATGTCAGCGCACCGCGGTAGATGCCATACACATCTAATTCACGTTCGGTATCTGTTATCCGTGTTTTCAATTCCTCGTCGATATCGCCTGATAGCTCACGAGGTAGTTTCAACATGTCATAGGCAGTTTTGTTTATGTATTTCTGAACCACCCATGAATTTTTGTACATGGCGAGTAACTCTTTATCAGGAATATCTGCCTTGTTACTCGCGTATTTTATTGCCGCCACCCGTTCGCCGAGTGACGTCATCATACTGTGCAGGCCATCAGTCAAACGGCCAATCATGGTCTTTTTTGCCATTACATGATGTCCCATACGGTTGTGCGACCTTTGATATACCCATCCAGTCCGTATCTAACAGCATCCCAACAGTGGTTATGCTTATCTTCAATGATCGGAAGAACTTCACCGGTAATGCGATCGGTTTTGTAGGAATAGAGCCGGGCTTCTTTTGCTGTCTCTTTGCAAAGTGGGTGAATGATGATCTTCTTAAATCCGCGTAGAAAAGTTACGCCATCCTCAACGCTACCCTGCCATTTTTTAGCCGCAGAGATATTAAACCCTTGCCGTTTGAGATAGCTAATTGTTTCAGGTCGTGCTGAGTCAGCTTTGATAGGCCATTTGCGTGACTCTGGAACTTTGTCATAAAAATTAGGCATTTCGTCCAACTCGACCTGATTCCCATAGGCTTCATGTTGAATGTACAAGCACCCATCTAAAATAAATTGTCGAATCAATATGTTCGGGTCTTTAGCGAAACCAAAGTCAGCACCGAACAGCAATCTATCGGCTTTCTGCCACAAGTTATCAGGGAACGATTGAACAACGTATTTGTTGGCTAGCACCTGCTTATCGGAGTTCTCAAGATAAGCGCCCTCCCAGATCCATGCGTAATCTGCATATTCAAGGCTATTGAGATCATCAAGTCTTTCTTCTTCCAGAACATCAGGGAACCATGGATTATCGTTGTAGTTTATTTCAACGATGATTGAATTCTTAGGGGGGGTTTTTCTAAAGCGTTTATCTGTGGCGCTTCCGTCCTTTTCAGGGTTCCATGTTACCCATATTTCAGAACCAGACTCACGAACGGTTGGCCTTAACTTCTTCCACGCTAAATCTGATACTGACTCAGCTTCATCAACCCACGCCAGTAGAATTCTTGCTTTTGACTTAATGCTGTCAAGGTTGTGTCTTAACCCACAGAATACATAGCTAACTCTCTTGCATTTGGTGCGGATATATTTCTCACCAATATCGAAGTAATCATTTAACCAAGGAATAGATCTAATGGCCTGCTTAACTTCCTCCATTGATGACTCTTCCAGCGAGTTCATAAACTCACGGCCACAAAGGATAACACCACTAATGCCTTGCTCTGCTGCCTGATATGCTCTAACTGCACTCATCGTTGCGAATGTACGAGTCTTTGCACTGCCACGGCCACCATAAGCGCCACGATACCGAGCGCCTTCTTTTGCAAATACCGGAACTAACTTGGCAGGAATGGGTAAATCAACCGTCTGCTCCATCTGGTGATACTCCTACCAATCTAATTACTGTAGGCTTCTGAGACATAGAGCCGTCAGATGATTGATGATCAACCTCTTGTTTTTCAGAATAGCCATGGTTAGCCATCATCAGCTTTGTGATTGTCGGGTTGAATTCCCCGTTCAGGCCGCTGTTTATCAGCTTTAGCTCCTGCATAGCCATAACGCCCTCTAACGTGTCCGAAAACTCCCGTCCGAGGTCGCTATCCTGCTTTGCATATTCATAAACTGTTGAACGAGCTATACCCAGATAACAGGCTAAACCGGCAATGCTTGGGATGACTGAGCTTTCGTATTCCTTGTAACCGCCATATAGATACTCTTTTGCCTTAGCGATTAGCTCGTCATTCAGCTTGCTAGGGCAACCCACTTGATTTGTTTGTTGTCCCATTCCCCTTTCCCTCATTCAGAATAATCAACTGCCTCAATTTATATAATCCCGTAGAATCTTGAGACCACACCAGACCAAAACTTATACAAAACTCTATCAAGCACCCGTTTGAGGATGCTTTGTAGAGGTTTCTACTTTTTGGGATGTTGAGTTGATTACTGTAAACTTACTCCGCTATAGCTCTCTGGTGGGATCA
>NZ_JADEUF010000065.1 GCF_015163655.1 Xenorhabdus griffiniae
GTTGAAAATGCGTTTCTTCATCTTAAGCGCTGGCGGGGTATCGCGACGCGCTATGCAAAAAATCGCGCATCTTTTCTTGCCGCAGTACAAATTCGTTGTCTTGTTCTTTGGTTGAATGTTTCATGACGACAGAATCTAAACAAGTTATCTCTTTTTTGAACAAATGGCATGAATACGCCAGGCTCTGATTCGTCCTGAATATGGTGAAATTGATGAATAGTAACGCTATCACTTATAAACAAAACATACCGTTGGGTGTCTCAATGGCGGAGCGCCTGTTATGGGAGGTTAACGCGGAAGATCATCAATGGCGTCACCAGTATATAGGACAAATGCCAGATTTCCTGGCTAAATACTTTAGCCGCCGTTATATCGATATCTTTAATCGTTCAGGCCGCCATGATGCAAATTCTTTTCTGAGAAACACGGTTGGACAGAATGTCCTGCCGAGATTGCAACGGGTAAAAGAAAGGTATCAGTTTAGTCACTGTGTTTCTGGTATGACGCCTTTTCCTTTTATTGAACAATTGGAAAATATGGTGACGTATGATCGCAAACGTCTCTTGAAACTTGCTCACGATATTTCCGTTTTTATTTC
This sequence comes from Xenorhabdus griffiniae, assembly GCF_015163655.1. Classification (GTDB taxonomy): domain Bacteria; phylum Pseudomonadota; class Gammaproteobacteria; order Enterobacterales; family Enterobacteriaceae; genus Xenorhabdus; species Xenorhabdus griffiniae. The sequence goes on from NZ_JADEUF010000065.1 coordinate 599, forward strand.
TGGTAACTATGAGCACTATTCTTTACATGTTTCCCAAAAACACTCATCAACGTCTGTTGGCTGCAAAGATGAGGCATTTTCTCGTGTCGCTCAGTTGTACCGATTACTGGCAAAGCTGACTTTGCAATGTGGTACTCATCCTCCTTATTGGCAGCGTTTCAATCATGGCCGCAAAATGCCATCTGTTGATCAACTCTGTTCTGGCATGTTGCGCATGATGTCTGCCCGTTGGTGGTATTTTCGTTTAAAGCGTTTGCGTGATACCCAAGCTGAACATATGGCAATTGCGGTTGGGCAGGTACAGCAAGTCGCTTCTCCATATGTTTCACGCCAGGCATTGCGGGAATGGTTGGAACAAAAGCGCCGCAATCGTGAATTTTTTAAGCATTTTGATTTGGAAAATGAAAAAGGGGAACGAATCTCACTGGCGGAAACCGTTGTTCATAGCAACGCGAATCCAGCAATCCGACGTTGTGAACTGATGGTCAGAATGCGCGGTTTCGAAGATGTTGCCAACAAGATGCACTGTGTTGGGGAATTTTATACCATCACAGCCCCTGCAAAATATCATGCTGTCCAGCACAAGGGAGGGTTTGTCAAATCCTGGAATGGCGCAACGCCACGTGATACTCAACGTTATTTATGCGGTGTCTGGGCAAAAGCTCGGGCGGCGTTGGCACGGGCAGGTATTAATCTATTTGGTTTCCGTGTGGTGGAACCACATCATGATGGCACTCCTCATTGGCATATGGTGCTGTTTATGTTGCCGGAGTATTTGCAGCAAGTCAGAAGTTTGCTTGAGCATTACGCTTGTCAGGAAGAGCAGGAAGAGGTGCAGAACGATGAAGCTAAAAAGGCGCGTTTTAATTATCGGGCGATCGATCCCAATAAAGGCAGTGCAACAGGTTATATTGCCAAATATATTGCTAAAAATATTGATGGTTATGCGCTGGAAGAAGAAAAAGACCATGAAACCGGTGAATCCCTGCGCGATATGGCAAAATCAGTGACAGCCTGGGCGAGTCGCTGGCGTATTCGCCAATTTCAACAAATCGGTGGCGCTCCAGTTTCGGTTTGGCGCGAATTGCGTCGGCTCAGGGAAGTACGTTTGTCTGATCACAAGATAAACGCAGTGTTACAAGCGGCAGATGAGGGGAATTGGGCTGCTTATACCCAAGCACAGGGTGGGCCTTGGGTTTCACGTCGTGATTTAGTTATTCGCTTATCTTACAAAAATATCCCTTTTGGCAGTCCTTATGGTGAAGATGTTCAATCCATACAGGGCGTGACCTCACCATTTTTGTCTCATGCAGGATTTATTTGTACGCGGCTCCACCAATGGACCATCGTGCCAAAATCAGAATCGGCAGTGACATCTGAACGAATAGTTTATAAAAGAAGCAAAAAATTTTCCTCTTGGAGTTCTGTCAATAACTGTACGGATGAACAGGGAGGTAGAGAAATATCGGGTTATATAGACCGTAGAATTGTCATAGCGGAAAAAACAATCAAATTGGCAAATATTTCTGCTAAAACAACAAACAATAGTTACTAACTATTAAATTTAATGACTAAAACAGGTAAAAACTACTTTAATTTTAGTCTTATTACGTGTACTGTATATACATACAGTTTCTTATATGGAGGCAGATAGATCAGTGGAATCTCTTATAGAATCATTGGTAGCGCAACGTATCAATTTCATTGCCAGAATGGCAACAAGTTGCGAATGCAATCATGCGGAAGACAAAGAGCTGGCACTGGTTTGGATAGCAGAGCTATCTGCACCTTATGAAAAAAGGTTTAACAGTTACCAGGGTAAACAGGAAAGCGATCTGTTAGGTAATGAGGTGAGCAGCAACACAATATTAGGGAATGCAGGTGCAATAATAGAAGAATAGATTTGGCGGGGGAAAGCATGCGAGTAGAAATACTTTTCGATAAACGAGCTAATGTTTCTGAATCAGTCATTTCTTCATTAGAAAGTGAACTAAAAAAAAGAATATTACCACACTATCCTGATACAAATTTTAGAATTGGAATTAGCAGTAGCACCTCCGTAAAAGTGACAGGGACTAAAAAAAGTAGTGAACACGATCGTATGATGGAACTTATTCAAGAGGTTTGGGAGGATGATAGTTGGCTATCAGATGAACGCTGACGAAGGGGCAATATCCTCCAATGAATAGCATGTCATTGTAATAACAGATAATAGCCAAGGGCAGGAAATGGTTTCCTGCCCTTGGCTTATGTATTATTGACCTAACAATCTCAGTTTATTGAGGCATGTCGCTAATTATTTGATCATAACTCTCCGATTTACTAACTGACTTTGGCAAAGAGAAAGGAGCGTGTATGCAAGTTATCGCACAACAAAATGAGACGGTTGATGCCATTTGTTGGCGTCATTATGGCCGTACATTGGGAATGACTGAACGTGTGTTGTTGGCAAACCCTGGATTGGCGGATTTTGGCGCAGTATTGCCTCATGGAACGAAAATTGAAATGCCGGATTTTATGCCTGTCGCCAGCAAACCGATCATCCAGCTTTGGGATTGAGGGGGAGGCTGAACTCGTTTGTTGGGAATAAATACACTAAAAAAGATGCCCTTAATCATGAGCTTGGTTATTGGTGGGAGTCTTGGCTGGTGGGGACATCGCGCCCTGTTTCTCAGCGAAGTGGCGGATTTGAAACAGCAACATGCTACACAGCTTGCTGCCATCAACCAACAAGCCCATTCAGAAACGTTGGCAGCTATTCAGCAAATGAAAGATGCACAAAATCGGGCTGCACAATTGGATGAATATTATTCAGGAAAATTAGCGCATGTCACCGAAGAAAATACGGTTTTACGTGCTGACATTGTTGCTGGTCATCGGCGGGTGCAAATCGCCGCCGCCAACCTTGCTACCTGTCAGCTTACCCAAAACCGAGATCCCCGCCCCCGCAGCATGGGCGATGGAGCCCAAGTCGAACTCACTGCAAAAGCTGGACGCGCTATTTACGATATCCGAACTGGCATCATCAAAGACCAAGCCAAATTAGACTATTTACAACAATATGTGCGGGATGTTGTTCGGCAATGTAAATCAGAATGATCGCATCTTACTTGCAATGCTGTTTTCAAGGCCCTCTTTTACTCCAAAGGGGGCCTTTATTTTATTGATTTAAAAAATTTTTATTCTTGGTTTGTATGCTGTGTCCTACAAACCCAGTTTAATGTCCAGCCTGTTATTTCATGGCATTCTTACGTCATGAACACACAACTCACTGAACTGATGCGCTTATTGCGCAACCTGATCCGAACCGGCGTCATTACCCAAGTGGATACCACAAAGGGAATGTGCCGCGTCGCGACAGGCAATCTTGAAACCAACTGGCTGCACTGGTTGACATCCAGAGCGGGAAATTCCCGCACATGGTGGGCGCCCAGTGTCGGTGAGCAGGTTTTATTACTGTCCATAGGCGGAGAGCTGACCACCGCCTTTGTATTGCCTGCGATTTTTTCAGATGAGTTTCCGGCGCCATCAACATCACCTGAAGCGACGCATATCAAGTTTCCAGATGGTGCCGTAATGGAGTATGAACCGCAATCTGGCGCATTGACTGTGACTGGCATCAAAACCGCGACAGTGACTGCTTCGGATTCCGTCCATATTACCGCGCCGGAAATCACCTGTGTCGCCAGTACCCGAATTACGCTGGACACACCGGAAGTCATCTGTACGCAGCTAATGAGCACAGGCAACTTGATTGTGCGCAACGGCGGCAAAATGACAGGCAATATTGAACACACCGGAGGCACATTCAGTTCCAATGGCGTGGTCGTGGATTCCCATAAACACACCGGCATCAGGTCAGGCGGTGACACATCAGGAGGCCCCGTATGATGTACCTGGGGATGAATCGGCAGACGGGCCGAGAGCTGACAGATTTGGCACATATCCGGCAATCCGTCAGCGATATTTTATTAACCCCTGTGGGCAGCCGTATCGCACGTCGTACCTACGGCTCTTTGCTGTCAGAGCTGATTGACTGGCCGCAAAATGCAGCGCTCCGGCTTCAGGTTATGGCGGCCAGCTATACCGCAATCAGCCGTTGGGAGCCACGCGTGATGCTGACCTCCATCACAATGGAAACCCGACAGGACGGCAAAATGGTGGTGGATATTACGGGTACTTATCATCAATCCGCCAAGGAATTTTCACTTTCTATTCCGGTGAGCCATTCCCGGTGAGGTAATAAGTCATGCCAACAATCGATTTAAGCCAGTTGCCACCACCGGATGTGGTTGAGTCACTGGATTACGAACAACTGCTGGAAGAGCGTAAAAAAGGCTTGATCTCGCTCTATCCAGAAGATCAGCAAGACGCCATTGCACGTACTTTGCAACTGGAATCTGAACCTTTGGTCAAGCTGTTGGAAGAGAACGTTTATCGTGAGCTGCTTTTGCGTCAACGGGTTAACGAAGCAGCGCGGGCGGTGATGGTGGCTTATTCAACAGGCAGCGATTTGGATCAGTTGGGGGCGAATAACAACGTATCCCGTATGGTTCTGCATCCTGCGGATAATTCTACCGTGCCACCGACACCGGCGGTGATGGAGTCTGACAACGATTACCGCGTACGCATTCCACAGGCGTTTGAAGGTTTGAGTGTTGCCGGTCCCGTTGGCGCGTATGAATACCATGCACGCAGTGCGGATGGTCGTGTCGCTGACGCTTCGGCTATCAGCCCGTCGCCAGCGAATGTCACCGTGACCATTATGTCGCGGGAAGACAAGGGGGTTGCTTCCAAAGAGTTGCTGGAAATAGTCGAAAAAGCGCTGAACGATGAAAACGTACGTCCAGTGGCGGATCGTCTGAAAGTCCAGTCAGCAAGCATTGTGGAATATGAAATTGACGCGGTGTTATACATCTTCCCTACACCAGAGTCAGAACCTATCCGCAAGGCGGCAGAACAGCGATTGAAACACTATGTTGAAGCACAGCACCGTCTGGGGCGTGACATTCGTTTGTCAGCGATTTATGCCGCACTGCATGTGGAAGGTATCCAGCGTGTGGAATTGAAAGCGCCGTTGAAAGACGTAGTGCTGGATAAAACTCAGGCATCTTACTGCACCAAAGCTACCCTGACGATGGGAGGTTCGGATGAGTGATCGCCTTCTGCCGATGGGCTCGACTCAGCTAGAACTTGCAGCTGCCAAAGCCTGCGCTGAATTGCAGCAGGTCAAGGTTCCGTTACGCGAGTTGTGGGACCCAGACACTTGTCCGGCATCACTACTGCCTTATCTGGCCTGGGCGTGGTCAGTCGATCGCTGGGACGAACGTTGGTCTGAGAGCACCAAAAGGGAAGTGATCAAAAGTTCGTTATTCCTGCATAAACATAAAGGAACAATTGGTGCGATTCGGCGAGTTGTCGAGCCATTGGGTTATCTCATCCGCGTAAAAGAGTGGTGGCAAACCAACGATGCTCCAGGCACCTTCCGGCTGGATATCGGTGTATTGGAAAACGGCATCACCCATGAAATGTTCGAGGAGTTGGAAAACCTGATTTTTGATGCCAAGCCAGTGAGCCGACATTTGATTGGGTTGGACATCAACCTGGATACACGCGGTGTATATCACTATTCGGCGGCGACTTACAGTGGTGACGAACTAACGGTTTACCCTTATTTTCCGGAACAAGTAACAATCTCCGGCTCAGAAGTCGTGGGCGCGGGCGTACATATTATTGATGACATGAGGATTAGATCATGAGTACCAAATATTTTGCGCTACTGACGCAGTTAGGCGCAGATAAGTTAGCAAATGCTGCGGCCTTGGGTACTAAAATTGAAATTACCCATATGGCCGTTGGTGATGGTGGTGGCAAGCTGCCGACACCGGACACCAAACAAACCAAATTGATTAATGAAAAGCGTCGTGCAGCGATTAACACGCTGAGCATTGATCCGAAAAACACCAACCAAATCATTGCGGAACAGGTTATTCCTGAAAACGAAGGTGGCTGGTGGATCCGTGAAATTGGCCTGTTTGACAAAGACGGCATTCTGATTGCTGTGGGTAACTGCGCGGAAACCTACAAACCCCAATTGCAGGAAGGTTCCGGCCGTACACAGACAATCCGTATGATCCTGATTGTCAGCAGCGCTAACGCTGTGACGTTGAAGGTTGACCCGTCTGTGATTTTGGCTACGCGTGAGTATGTTGATGATTCTATTAAGAAACATGCAAATAGCCGTAACCATCCTGATGCGACGCTGAAAGAGAAGGGATTTGTGATCCTAAGCAGCGCGGTGGACAGCAATAGCGAAACTCATGCGGCAACACCGAAAGCGGTGAAGGCGGCGTATGATTTGGCGAAAGCGGCGGATAATAATGCCAATGGCCGCGTTCCGGCAGGGCGTAAGGTAAATGGTAAGGCGCTGTCGGCGGATATTTCACTGAATGCGGGGGATGTTGGAGCGTATAACACAGCCCAAACTGACGCTAAAGTAAATGAAGCTAAAGCATTAGCTAACACTGCAAACCAAAATGCGGCTAATGCAAATAATAATGCCAACACACGTTTGGAGAAAAACAAGAACGGGGCGGATGTAACTGATAAGGATGCATTTAACCGTAATATTGGTTCAGGCAGGGCATTCAGTGGAGAAGTTCCTATTGGTGGTGGTGGAAGTTGGACTACCGATGAATTCATTGTATGGCTGAAAAGTAAGGGGGCTTTTAACCATCCTTATTGGATGTGTAAGGGCACATGGGCATATGCTCACAATAAAATGATCACCGATACTGGTTGTGGCTCAATCCATCTGGCTGGTGCAGTCGTGGAAGTCATGGGCATCGAAAATGTAATGACTATCCGAGTCACTACGGCTCCAACATCGGTTAATGGCTGCATCGAGAATGCACAATTTACCTATGGAAATCATGGCAAGGATTATTACCCGAGCTGGAGAAGGGATTATAACACGGCTAATAAACCAACGGCTGGTGATGTGGGAGCGTATTCTAAAGACGAAACAGATGTCCGTGTGAATGAAGCGAAAGCACAGGCAAATGCAGCGAATGAAAATGCCAACACCCGTTTGGAAAAAAGCAAAAATGGCGCGGATATTCCAAATAAGATCGAATTTGTGAAAAACCTCGGTTTGACGGAAACTGTAAAACTGGCTGCCGGAGCCTTGCCACGTAGTGGGGGAGAGGTAACAGGGAATATCACGATTTCGACTGATACTGAGATAGCCTGGCGTAGAAACACGGACATGGCCGCTATTGGTTTTAAAAATACCGGAGATGCTGATACCGATTCCTATATGTGGTTTAAAACGGGAGATAATGGTAACGAATATTTTAAATGGCAGCATAGCCTCTCTGGAGGAGGAACCACGGAATGGATGAGCCTAAAATCGGATAATCTCCGAGTAAAAGGGCATCAGGTTTATCATGAAGGCAATAAGCCAACTGCTGAGGCGATTCAGGCTGAACCGCGTTTTAATAAAACGATAGACCTGACCGGATTAAGCAGTGAGCGGTATTATCCGATATGGTGGCGTTTCCCACATAACTATGGAGGTGCTAATTCATGGTTAACAATACATCGTAGTTATTCCGAGGATCAGGAAAAAAAGCCGTTTGGGGAAGGTGTAACTCACCTCGCTGGGTTGCAACTCCAAATTGAAGGAAGTGAAGTTGCTTGGGGCGGGGATGCCCAATATCTGAGTATTAAACGAATTAGTCAAACTTACCGTAATACAGTCAAGAATATTCGTTACCGTATGATCAGTGTTGCACGGCCAATAGACAGTAAATATCCCCTCTATGGCGGTGCTAGATCTGGTGATATTGTAGAATCTCCTGTATTCAGTGGTTGTTATTTACGTGGAGGTTTAACTTACCATGTGACAAGTAATTTTTCTGACATTAATTATTCTCGTAAAGACAATGAAGTTGAAATATCTCGTTCTTTGGAATCACAAAATAATTTTGAAATTAAATGGGTAGTGAAATCCTATGCTATTGATGATCCTATATTAGGGGAAGAATATGCTGATATTAAGACACCATATACATATGATTTTTTAGATATGGTATACCCAGTAGGAATAGTTGCATGGTTTGCCCAGAATAAAAACCCTAATACTCTTTTTCCTAAAACACAATGGAAATATATAGGCGAAAATAAAACAATTCGTTTAGCTAACCAAAATGGTTCAAACGTATTTACTGTCGGTGGAAATGATTTAATAACACTCACGGACGCACAAATACCAACTCATAATCACTCATTTAGTGCAACTACCAGCAATTTTGACTATGGCGCTAAAAATACTAATTCTAATGGAAGCCATTTCCATGATAGTGGTTGGGGAGAAGCTTATATCGGTGGTGCCCGATATGGAGTTTATGATAATACAAGAGGTAATACAGGCTCTGGTGATACTGATAAAGATAATTATAAGTATAAAACCAGTACTGAAGGTGCACATACCCATACAGTACACATAGGATCACATACTCACTCTATTTCAGGAACAACGGGAAATACTGGTGGTAACTCAGCTATCAATATCACCAATTCATATGTCATGTTAATGGGATGGTATAGGACAGCATAGGAATAGATTTCTATTTATTCATTATTAATAACAATCAGGGGCAAATGCCCCTGATTGTTACTCTGGTTTTTTAGGCCAGTTAATATCTGGAACTTTTGAACAATCCAAACGGCTTAATGCTATGCTGTATAATTCCCAGCTATCCAACCGATTAATTTCATCATTTGTTGCCATATTTCTTCTGACAATACGTTCCAATCTCATGATTTGTATATCAGTATCATTCAATAAAAATTGTCTCTTTCTTTCTGCCTGTTGCTGTAGTTCTTCATGAGTTGGAGGGGGAATATCTCCCCAAGCAGGTAAACCATTATCATCAGCTATACGAATTTTACCTTCAGGGGGCATGTTACCTACAAATTCTGAATAAACGCTGTCATCAACGTCAATCCCATCATCTGGCCATGAACCTGCATTAATATAATTTTGCTTCAACTCGTAAGGATAAAATTGATTCTCTTTTGCACTATAAAAATACATATATTCCCCCACTAATACCCTATTGCCAACCAGTAGATAAATGAATTTTGAACAACGCTCCAGTGCTCACCCGTTTGAAATATAAATTTTTCTTTATCAAAACTATGAACTGTTATTGCTGGACTATTTATATTATCCCTCGTATCGCTATTAGTAATATTAGGCATTATATTGAAACATACATTGGAAAAAGGGATAGCAAATTTTTGCGTAAAGTTTGTCCCATGAGGTATTCCATTACCTCCACCTAAGTCATTTGTTTTATACGGATTTTTCCACTTACCCCACTGAATAATTAAACCTGTATCACCACACTTCCACCAACCATTAGGCTCTTTTTTGGAAGTGCTTCTGATGGATGCAAGATCATCTTCTGTTAATATTTTCTTTTGCCCTCGGAATTTTCCATCCTTATCAAAAGCATATGTGGATATACCAAAACTATCCGAACTACTTCCATAGCTAAATGAAATGCCTCTGGAATGCTGTGGTCCCTCTACAGAAGGGTGAGCAACATGAATGGCTAACCCACCAAGATTATCTATACCATTAGGCCTTAAAAAACCCGAACGACCTAAATGCCGTGCATTAGTGTCTTCAAGGTAATTAGCTGTTTTCGATAAAATATATCCCGATGTCTTAGTATGAGTATTTAATTGAATAAAGCGATTATCAGATTCAGATTTAGTATAACTATCATCAGTGAAAGCCAATTCTTTAATAGGAGAATTAGCAGTACCTGCATTATTTCCTGCAACTACTTTTACACGGGCTGTAGCATAATTAACTGAAAATGATGCATAAGTATCACCGGCTTTTAGAAGAAGTCCAGCACCATATATATGTGTATAATCAGATTCTCCTGAATTTCTAAAAAATTCAGGACTAACGCCAGATCTACGTATCCAAGTCAAAAATTCATTGTTATTTTTGGAAAAAACAGTACCACCACTTCCACCAAACCCAAAGCTACCTTTTAGTTGATACTTACTATCAGCTTCTGATTTTGTATAAGCACCAATAGTCGCAGCAGTTGGCTTATTGCCTTCATGATAAACCTGATGCCCTTTTACTCGGAGATTATCCGATTTTAGGCTCATCCATTCCGTGGTTCCTCCTCCAGAGAGGCTATGCTGCCATTTAAAATATTCGTTACCATTATCTCCCGTTTTAAACCACATATAGGAATCGGTATCAGCATCTCCGGTATTTTTAAAACCAATAGCGGCCATGTCCGTGTTTCTACGCCAGGCTATCTCAGTATCAGTCGAAATCGTGATATTCCCTGTTACCTCTCCCCCACTACGTGGCAAGGCTCCGGCAGCCAGTTTTACAGTTTCCGTCAAACCGAGGTTTTTCACAATCCACAGATCCTTACGATCCAGTCAAGATCCCACTCTCGAAACTCCAAAAACTGAAAACCAAAAACAAAAAAGAGCCATTTTAACCTGTCAAAAAATAACCAAAAGTCAGAATAACACCGAATAATACCGGAAAGGATAAATTTTGAACTAATGATAGACCATTAAATAACCAATATAAGGTTGTTATTTAACCGGATAAGGATTCTTTTCAACCAAACCATTTGATTTTCCCAACCCAACTAGAATTAATTAAAATAAACCTAATTTATTGATTATAAGATAAAATATAAAACCACATTTGTACCATTCTCCACACACAGCCAATCGAATGATTTCCCCCACCTAATCCGCCAATATATCAGCACACCTTAACAGGAGAGAACGCTAATATGGCACAAGATTATCATCACGGAGTCCGTGTACAGGAAATTAACGAAGGTACGCGCACCATCACTACCGTTAGCACCGCTATCGTGGGTATGGTCTGTACTGCACCTGACGCAGACGAAAAAACATTTCCATTAGACACACCGGTATTACTGACTGACGTTATGAGCGCCATTGGTAAAGCTGGTGAAAAAGGCACTTTGGCCGCATCACTGAAAGCAATCGCAGCACAGGCACAACCTATCACTGTTGTTGTCCGTGTGGCTGAGGGCGAAACTGAAGAAAAAACCAGTAACAATATCATCGGTGGGGTTACTCCAGAAGGAAAGAAAACGGGTATGAAGGCACTGCTCGCTGCGCAAAGCCAGCTCGGTGTTAAACCTCGCATTCTGGGTGTTCCGGGTTTGGATTCACAAGCTGTGGCTGCTGAACTGGCCGCTATTGCCAAGCAACTGAAAGCGATGGCGTATGTCAGCGCTTATGGCTGCAAAACCATCGAAGACGTCCTCAAGTATCGCAGGAACTTTGGTCAGCGTGAACTGATGCTGATTTGGCCTGATTTCCTGAGATGGGATAAAGGTGAAGTTATTGCACCTGCGACGGCTTATGCATTGGGCTTGCGCGCTAAAATCGACGAAGAGACCGGCTGGCACAAAACCCTGTCCAATGTGGGCGTTAACGGCGTAACGGGTTTGTCCGCTGATGTCTTCTGGGATCTGCAAGATACCGCGACGGATGCTGATCTGCTAAACCAGAATCACATTACAACACTGATCCGCAAAAACGGTTTTCGTTTCTGGGGTTCACGCACTTGTGCTAGCCCTGATTCTAATGAGTCACTGTTCCAGTTCGAAAGCTACACCCGTACCGCTCAGGTTCTGGCTGACACTATGGCTGAAGCACATATGTGGGCTATCGACAAGCCGCTGACGCCATCACTGGTACGCGACATTATCGAAGGTATCAATGCCAAGTTCCGCGAGCTGAAAGCCGGTGGCTACATCATTGACGGTCGTTGCTGGTATGACGACAAAATCAACGATAAAGACACCCTGAAAGCCGGCAAACTGACCATCGATTATGACTATACCCCTGTACCGCCACTGGAAAACATGATGTTACGCCAGCGCATTACAGATAGTTACCTGATGGATTTCGCGAAAAGTATCAATAAATAAGGGGCTGACTGATGGCATTACCTCGCAAACTTAAATACCTGAACTTGTTCAATGACGGCAACAACTATCAGGGGATCGTGGAAGAACTGACTCTTCCTAAATTAAGCCGCAAGCTAGAAGCCTATCGCGGTGCTGGCATGAATGGCAGCGCAATGGTGGATTTAGGTCTGGATGAAGGCGCACTGGATGCTGAATTCACTCTGGGTGGCGTTGAAGCTCAACTGTACAAACAGTGGGGCATCGCGAAAGCTGATGGTGTCATGCTGCGCTTTGCTGGCTCTTTTGAGAGTGAAGATAACGGTGAAGTGGTTGCAGTAGAAGTTGTGATGCGTGGTCGTTTCCAGGAATTCGATCACGGCACTTATAAACAAGGTGATAACACCCAGACCAAAATCACTGCCAAAAATACTTATTTCAAACTGACATGGAATGGTGAAGAACTGATTGAAATCGACACCATCAACATGGTTGAAAAAGTAGGTGGGGAAGATCGTCTGGAGCAGCATCGCCGCGCTATTGGTCTTTTTTAATCGCTTCTTTTAGCAATTAACTTTTTTAAAACTTATTTCCTGTCTCATCAGTGTATTAACCGTGCCTGTTGAGACAGGTTTCCAATCGGATAAACAAGGTTGAACCATGACAGAAACACTGAATACTCAAAATGACGATCTGCGCACCATTGAATTGGAAGCACCACTAGCGCGAGGCAACGGCGAAATCACGGAAGTGATGGTACGCAAACCTAATAGCGGTGCGTTGCGAGGTGCACGTTTACAGGCACTGCTGGAAATGGATGTGGATTCTATGCTGCTTGTCCTGCCGCGTGTTACCACCCCTGCATTGACCAAAAATGACCTGATGATGATGTCACCTGGTGATCTGATTAATCTCAGTGTGGAGGTGGTCAATTTTTTGTTGCCGAAGTCGGTCAAGTCCGATTCCCAGAACGATTAACCGTTGATGAATTGGTGGCAGATATTGCCACCGTTTTTCACTGGACTCCGGCAGACACAGATGCAATGTCACTGCCGGAATTATTGGACTGGCGACATCGGGCCATTTTAAGAAGTGGTGCAGAAAATGAGTAATATACAGTCACAGCTTAACAAGGTATTGAGTACCGTTGGAAAGCTGACCAGTTCCTTTAAATCTTTTCAACAGCATCAGAAAAAACTGGTAGGTTCAGTTGATAAAATTTATAACCAGTTCAAAAAACTCAATAAGACTGTTGAAGGATTAAAACCCATTATAGGTTATGCGCAGGAAACTGCGCGTATGCGCGCCGATCTTAAGGCTTATCATCAAACTATTAAACAATCTTTCTCTGCGCGGCAGAATTCCTCACAAGTCATGCAGGTGAGTGCCGCCAGCCAATCAGCTAATATTATCCAAACTACACAGATTATTAGACAAGAGAGTTCATCCAGTGAAAAGAATGAATTTAATCTTGGTATGACGGGTAATATGACTAACAATTTTAAATTGTTAGATAAATTGGTTATTAATATTAATCCAAAAATAACAATTTTATTTGGTACGCTGAAAAAAATTAAAACAGTTTTGAAATTTCCTACTAATTCAGTGAAGGCGTCGTTTCAAATCCTAATTAATTCTATAAAAATTTTTGGCAGTGTTGGTATAAGAGTTTTTGGCTCTCTGAGAGTTAGTCTCCGTATCTTTGGTATTTTGTCTATTCAGACTTTTGGAACATTGAAAGTTCGGCTAAATATTTTTGGAAAGATAGGCATTAGGATTTTTGGTTCGCTGCGTATTGGATTGAATATCTTTGGGCAGTTAGGCATCCGGATCTTTGGTTCACTGCGTATAGGGCTGAATATTTTTGGGCAGTTAGGTGTCCGGATCTTTGGTTCGTTACGTATTGGATTGAATATCTTTGGGCAGTTAGGCATCCGGATCTTTGGTTCACTGCGTATAGGGCTGAATATTTTTGGGCAGTTAGGCGTCAGGGTCTTTGGTTCGTTGCGTATTGGCCTGAATATCTTTGGGCAGTTAGGCGTCCGAATCTTTGGTTCGTTGCGTATTGGTCTGAATATCTTTGGACAATTGGGTATCCGGATCTTTGGTTCATTGCGTATTGGCCTGAATATTTTTGGGCAGTTAGGCGTCCGAATTTTTGGTTCACTGCGTATAGGGCTGAATACTTTTGGGCAGTTAGGTATCCGGATCTTTGGTTCGTTACGTATTGGTCTGAATATCTTTGGGCAATTAGGTATCCGGATCTTTGGTTCGTTACGTATTGGTCTGAATATCTTTGGGCAGTTAGGTGTCCGAATCTTTGGTTCGTTACGTATTGGTCTGAATATCTTTGGACAATTGAGTATCCGGATCTTTGGTTCGTTACGTATTGGCCTGAATATCTTTGGGCAGTTGGGTATCCGGACCTTTGGTTCGTTGCGTATTGGTCTGAATATCTTTGGACAATTGGGTATCCGGATCTTTGGTTCATTGCGTATTGGTCTGAATATCTTTGGACAATTGGGTATCCGAATCTTTGGTTCATTGCAAATTAGTTTGAGTATTTTTGCTCAGTTGGGGATACGAGTTTTTGGCTCTTTGAGAATTAGCTTAAGTATATTTGGTCAATTAGGTGTAAGAGTATTTAGTTACTTGGGAAGTAGTCTCAATATATTGGGTAGTGTTGGAGGGAAAGTTTTTGGTTTTCTCAGAAATTCATTAAATACACTATTCAGTAGCGGTAACAAAAGCGGTATTTTTGTAGGGTTAAGAAAAGGTATAGGAAAACTAGGAAATATTGGTCAAAAAGTTTTTGGCTTTTTAGGTAATGGCATAAATATTCTGGCAAGTGTTGGTGTTAAAGGTCTGTCTTTTTTAAGCAGTGCTTTTAGTGTATTAGGTAAAGCAATGCTGTTTATTGGCCGAGCTATGATGGCGAACCCTATTCTTGCCATTATTAGTGTTATCGCAATGGCTGCTATTTATATTTGGCAGAATTGGGAAACATTAGGCCCCAAATTCGCTGCTTTGTGGGAAAGCATCAAAAATATCTGTAGCAATGCATGGCAGGGAATTAAAAACCTGGTCAGTGCTGCTTGGGAAGGTATTAAAAGTTATTTCATGAATGGGGGATTAATCGGCCTTATTTACCAAAATTGGGACACGATTAAACAAAGCACCGCAGAAGCATGGGAATCCGTTAAACAGAATACGTTAGAAATTTGGGAGAGCGTTAAAAAATCAGTTTCAGATAAATGGAATGAAATTGTTGCTGATGTTCAGGCTATTCCTGAAAAATTAAAAGCGGCTGGGTCAGAAATGATCGATAGCTTGCTAATTGGTATTCAAGAAAAATGGGAGAATCTGAAAAGTAAATTCGCCTCTATTACTGATTGGTTTAAATCATGGTGGTCTGGTGATGATAAACAGGAAGTTACCGTAAAAACATCACAGGATATTACCAAGAGCGACACATCTCAGCAGGCAAAACAGATTACTCAACATGATAAAGGAGGATTTATTCCTGCCGGGAAACTCGGCCTTGTAGGGGAATATGGCCCTGAAATTATCAATGGCCCAGCTAACGTTACCAGCCGGAAAAATACTGCGAAACTCGCTGCCTTGGGGCTTGCTGTGAGCTCAATGTCACTGCCGATTGCGGCGCAGGATGCACCATTACACGCGCAGAGTTTACCTGCTTACGCTTATGAGGAAGTGCAGGCGAAATGGGAGCGGAGTCAGCCACAGCAATACAGTGGCGCAGCACCGCAATATAACATCTATGTCTATGGCGCTCAGGGACAGTCCGCGCAGGATATTGCCCGTGTGGTTAGGCAGGAATTGGAACAAAGGGAACGTATGCACCAAGCGCGTATGCGTAGCTCACTTTCAGACAGAGGAGAAGATTTCTCATGATGGCTGCACTTGGTTTGTTTGTTTTTATGCTGAAAACAACGCCCTATCAGACTTTTCAATATAAACAGAGTTGGCGACATGCCTTTAACAGCCGCGTGGGAGCGCGGCCTGCCTGGCAGTTCGTCGGTTCAGACAATGATACGATCACGCTATCAGGGGAACTTTATCCTGAACTGACAGGTGGCTCACTTTCATTAACCGCATTGAAATTGATGGCTGACAGTGGCAAGGCATGGTCTTTTATTGATGGCAGTGGTGCCATTTACGGTATGTTCGTTATCGAAAGCATTGATGAGACAAAAACAGAATTTATGTCAGGCGGTGCGGCCAGAAAAATCAGTTTCACGCTGACTTTGCGACGTGTTGACAATAATTTGCTCGAAATGCTGGGTGATTTGCAGGAACAGCTTTCTGATATCAAAAAAGATTTACCCAATTTGCCAAAGAAACTTTCTGCATTCAAAGATGATGTTGTTGATAAAGTCAAGGGGGTGTTCTCATGATCGATGTTGAAAAGTGGATACCCGACACGGATTGGGTTCCCCAATTTGATTTAGTCACTGGAAAAGTCAGTGAGCCAGCTTTTCGTCTGGAAATCAACAACAAGGATATCAGTGGGAAGATCCAATCACGCCTGATGTCATTAACATTGACGGATAATCGTGGTTTGGAATCCGACCAGCTCGATATTGAGTTGGATGATGCGGATGGCATGCTGATGCTGCCTCGTCGTGGCGATATTCTTACATTAGAACTGGGGTGGCATGGCCACTCCTTAACGCCGAAAGGAAAATTTGTTATTGATGAAATTGAACATGTCGGTGCGCCAGATCGATTAACCATTCGTGCCCGTAGTACGGATTTTCGTGGTGATCTGAATACGAAAAAGGAAATGTCTTACCATAAATGCACCTTAGGCAGTATTGTCAGTACCATCGCTGCCAGAAATAAATTGGCGTTTAAGATAAGTTCAGCGTTGGAAAATATCTCTGTGCATATCGATCAAACAAATGAATCTGACATCAGCTTTTTGACTCGGCTGGCAAAACAAGAAGGTGCAATCGCTTCAGTCAAAAATGGTGAATTATTGTTTGTTCAGCAAGGGCAAAATAAAACGGTGAGTGGTAAGCCTATTCCGCCTGTATTGATTACGCGTAACTCAGGGGATAGTCACAGATTTTCGCTGTCCGATCGTGAAGCCTATACGGGGGTAGTTGCTCAATGGATGGATACACGTACAGCAACTAAACAGTCGGTTAAACTGAGGCGAAAGGAAACAAAGGAAGGAAAAGTTGAAATTACCTTTGAATATGAAAGTAGTAGCAGCCAATCATCAGGAAAGGGGCCGGCTCAAAAAGATAAAGGCACCACTAAAAAAGAGGGGGAAACGTCCAGGCAAAAGCAACCCCAAGCTACTAAACAGGACAAAGATCTTAAACCTAAGCCACCTGCACCCGGCAAAGTTAATTTAGCGAAGAAAAACCCAAAAACGAAAGGCCGTGGAAAGCCGACTTATATTAAAAAGGGGAATAAAAAGAAAAACAAAAATAAAGGTCACGGCAGTATTGAGATAGAAGCAAATTTTGATATTGAAGCAAGTTTATCTTATGAAGAACATCGTGAATCAACGGTTGAACACCATCAAACAACTACAGTACAGCAAGAATCTGCAAGCTATTTGGTGGGAACCCAGGAGAATATTCTGGCGCTTTCGCGCATTTATTCTAACGAAGAAAGTGCAAAGCGTGCCGCTATCGCTGTTTGGAAAAAAATGCAACGAGGAGCTGCGCAGTTCTCTATCACATTAGCGTTGGGGCGTGCTGATATTTATCCTGAAACGCCCATCCAGTTAGAGGGTTTTAAGCCAGAAATTGATGGAACTGACTGGACTTTGGTCAAAGTCACTCACACGCTCAATGACAGTGGTTTTACGACATCCTTAGATCTCGAAATAAAAATCGACGAAGTTGAAATGAGTACTTGATCTCGATACGAGATCTTTGGTATATTGTTCACCAGACGGGATGATGTTATTGCAAGACAGTTATTTCAAGATAACGATTTCAGAAAGGTGAACAATATGATTAAGTGTCCTCTGTGTAGCCAATCAGCGCACACTCGTAGCAGCTTTGAACATTCAAGCCAAACAAAGGAGCGCTATAACCAATGTCAGAATATCAATTGTGGAGCAACGTTCGTTAGCCATGAAACCTTTGTCCGTTTCATTTCTAAGCCAGGTGAAATCCAAAATGTGACGCCACATCCAAGGGCAAAAACCAAGAGACAACCTCGCCAGAAAGCGGCTGCCGTACAATAAATAACGAAAAAATTATTGCTCCAGTTTTTTGCCACCGTTATGGTGGCTTTTTTTTGGATATTGGATTGAAAACGTTCTCTATTCGAGAACTTCTTGTGACGCCCACTCATTTACAAAGCAGGCGTCAAAACCACTTGGCTGATTTACTTCTGGGTTTGATATTGTTCCTGCAAAATCCGTTGCATTTCATCTTTGATGTGTAGTTTTTCTTTTTTCAGACGCACAACTTTATCGTTATAACCTGCACCATTTGGGCCTTCAAGTTGGGTTATCTCGTGGTCAAGTCGGTTATGTTTTTCAAACAGGGATTGGAAGCGGGGATGAGATTCTTTCAGATTGGATACTAAATCACGATATTCTGGAAACATAAGACCTCCTATACGAAATTCACTATCACACTCAAGGAGTGTAGCAGGTCATTTTAATATCAGATTTGAGAAATATCACATAAAAAAGAACTGGTAGAACCTGTTAGTTTGTTGATGATAAATAAAATTTGATATTTATTATGAGTGAATAGATTTTCTTTATTCAATGCCTTTAAGAATCAGTACCTTGCCAAAAAACATAATTTACCCCTGTCTTTTTGTTGTTATTATCTAGTCTCCTTTTTAAACATATTCAGAGGTGATGTATGAAAAAATATCTATTTCCTTTAGCTGCATTGATGGTGTCAACTTCGGTTTTTGCGGACAAAAAACTTGAAGATATCGCCCCTTATCCTGCGCCTTCTGAGAACATGGCTCGTAGCGTGATTGAATTGCCTCAGAAAGAACATGAAAACGGCTATATGGTTGAGTTGATGATTGGCAAGGATATGAAAGTGGATTGTAATCATCACTGGTTTGGCGGTAAGTTGGAGACTAAAACCCTGGAAGGGTGGGGATATGACTATTATGTGCTAAATAATGTAACGGGTCCCGCCTCAACAAAAATGGCTTGTCCAAATGAAGAAAAAACAGTGCGTTTTGTTCAGGTTCAGTTAGGTAAGGATGCTTTCGTTCGTTATAACAGCAAATTACCTATCGTGGTATATACGCCAAAATCGGTGACAGTTAAATACCGTATTTGGCAAGCCTCGGATGAGGTAAAGAAAGCAGTTATTAAATAACTATACCCATCTCACTTCAAGATGCATATTGTTTCTCCCCGCGAAGCGGGGAGAAACAATGAGTTATGTTGTCTTATAATGAGCAACTTGAAAGGTAACGTGTATAAATAAAAAACCTGAGTTGTTATATTAAATTCAGGTTGTTTAAAAATGCATTTCTTCGTTGCTTAGATTAAGTTAGCAATCAAGCGATCTGTAATATACGCATTAATCTTCAAGTTGCAATTTACAACACTATATGAGACATGATTTTTCTGTCTGCAATCCCTTGCCCATAATTAAAAACACTAACTAAACTATTTTTTGGATTCTTTTGCATTTATGCAAATATTATTGAGGAATCGTCGAATGTTTAAAAAGTTATCGGCAGAGTTTTTAGGTACTTTTTGGTTGGTGTTTGGTGGATGTGGTAGTGCGGTTTTAGCTGCGGCATTCCCACAGCTGGGGATTGGTTTTGTGGGCGTATCCTTGGCTTTTGGTTTAACTGTGGTAACGATGGCCTATGCGGTAGGACATATTTCAGGAGGGCATTTTAATCCGGCAGTAACATTGGGGTTGTTCGCGGGCGGGCGTATTTCTGCCAAAGAGGTTATTCCTTATATTATTGCCCAGGTGATTGGAGGAATTGCGGCAGCCGCGGTACTATACCTTATCGCCAGCGGTAAAAGTGGTTTTGATGCAACGGCAAGTGGTTTTGCATCTAATGGTTATGGTGAACATTCTCCTGGGGGTTTTTCATTACGAGCTGCAATTATTATTGAATTAGTATTAACCGGATTTTTCTTAATTGTCATTCTCGGAGCAACAGATAAAAATGCACCAGTAGGATTTGCACCATTGGCTATCGGTTTAGCATTGACACTTATTCACTTAATCAGTATTCCAGTAACCAATACATCGGTTAACCCGGCAAGAAGTACAGCGGTTGCTATTTTCCAGGGAACCTGGGCCCTGGAGCAGCTTTGGGTATTTTGGTTGATTCCATTAATTGGTGGTGCTATCGGTGGGATGATATACCGGATACTCTTACAGAAAGATGATTCATCCGTTAATTAATATTTCCCTTATTTTGATAAGCCATGTTATAGCATGGCTTTTTTTATGATAGATTTATACCAATCTAACTTCAAGTTGCAGCTTGAAAATTAATGTGATTATTTATATCTCTCCGCTACGCGGGGAGATATAAGACGCATCTTGAAAGGCGATTGGTATATTTACATTTTAATGTTTTCTTAAAAGGCAGGATGATGGAGAAAAATATAACATGGGAACGCGGTGAATATTGGATTACAACGGATAAGAGTAAGATTAATATTCATTTCGTACATAGTGAGTTAACGCAATTATTTTGGGCGCGTGGTGTTGAGTTTGATAAAGTCAAAACTGCAATAGAAAATAGTTTATGCTTTGCATTATTTCATCGTGATAAAGCAATTGGATTTGCAAGATTAGTGACTGATTTTTCAATGTTTTCTTATCTTTCCGATGTGTTTGTTATTGATGACTATCAGAAGAAAGGATTAGGTCGTTGGTTGGTAGAATGTGTATTACAGCATCCGATTATTCCCTATGTAAAACACGTGATGTTGGTAACATCTAATGCAGGTTGGCTTTATAAGAAACTGGGATTTTCACCTGTCGTAGAGCAGGATTTTGTATGGACATTAGACAAAACATAAAATACCTGAAGTTCCTTAATAAATGCTAAAAAAGCAGGTGGTTATTATTCGTGTTGGGATAATGCCGCCTGCACTGTTTATATCCATTCATTAGAAATAAAAATTCACACTGAAAATAAATATTATTATCTATTAGCCATATTATTTTCTTTATATAGCAATCTCACTTCAAGATGCGTGTGATCTCTCCCTGCGAAGCGGGGAGAGATTAGGTTTCATATCGTGTTGTAAATTGCAACTTGAAGTTTAATGCGTATATAAGGTGAAAATATCAGGTAATAAAGTTATTAAGCCAATGAAAGCCATCAATCCACCAAGAAAAGAGCCGATAACCACATCAAGCGTTATCACGGAGGTGTGAATTGTATTAACCAGTGGGCGGCCATTAGCTGTTCGCATCACTCGAGTGACCATCGCCGGATTCAAGCCAAAGAGCAGTTATTGCAGTTCATCCCAATGATGAATGATCTGCGCAACAATACCGTAATCACGGGCTTCTTCTGGTTCCATCCAGTAATTCCGATCGGTATCTTTTGCGACCTTATCAAGGGCTTGATTGGTTGCTTTACTGATCAGCCGATTTATCCGGTTGCGAATTTTTATTATTTCTTTGGCTTCGATTTCGATATCTGAAGCGCGTCCTTGAACACCGCCTAATGGCTGGTGGATCATTACTGATTTCCTGCAAAATTATCAGTTGTGTCATTACATTTTCGGCAAGCGACTGATTGATTTCCCCAGCAATAATAACAGATCGTGATTTAATGAGTTGATTTTGAGTATATGAAGTTGCTGTTGTTTCTTTTTCTGAGTTATTTATAAATTCGCAATGCATTATTTTTCTCTCCTGTAATAAATAATATTGGATATATAAATAATATAGCTTTTAAAAATAATGTTTTCTAAAAAATTTGAACTTTATTTCAGTTTTGTAAC
>NZ_JADEUF010000066.1 GCF_015163655.1 Xenorhabdus griffiniae
AGACTGACTCGCAAGACCTTATCTTTTTCAAAATCCATAGAAATGCATGACAGAGTCATTGGGTATTATTTGAACATTCGTCACTATCAATAAATTGGAATCATGACCCAAAATCACTTCAGTCGTTTTCTGTAACAATACATCACGAGGCATTGCCATAATATTGGAAATTGTGTGCCGATACTGCCCCATACCTCCTCCTACATTTAACAGCTATTTTTTTTGCAGATACAAACGTACACCAGAAATAATACTTTATAACACCAGTTTCAGCGTATGCCAGCCTAATGTATTCCAACACTCGGCTTTGATACACAGCCTGCGACGACCAGCGGCAATATCAGCGCGAAGAGTGTCAATTTCAGTTTGGCATTGGCGATTTCCTGAGTGTGTTTGGTGTCCAGCTCATACAGCATTTCAATGTGCGCGTTCTGGTAGGTGATGGTATCAGTCAGTTGCTGAATTTCAGTTACCTGACGTTCATTGACCTGTTTCTGTTCTGCGTACTTTCCGCTGAATTTAAGCTGGAAGCGGTTCAACAGGTTGTTAAGATCGCTCGTTCACTGGGGATTGATGCCAGCACCCTGGGAAAATAATGGGATCGCCAATACCAGGCCGAAATACAAGGAATTATGCCTGTGGGCAAAGCACTAACGCCCGAACAACGCCAGATACAGGCATTAGAAAAGCAGGAGTGAAATAGAAAAAATCGGAAGATGAGTATTGATGATGAAAGCTGCAAACCCCGTTATATTTTCAACCAGGTTTGTTAGCGATCGGTAATAGCGGTAGCCCTGACGGCTTGTGGTGGTATAGATCAGGGTTTCTTCACCAGTTGCGGTTCGAAGGAGCCGTCACGATCGCATGGGGTTCGCGGTTCTAATGGCCCATCTCCTGTGGTGACTATCTTTGTCGAGTAGCCGTTGTGGGCATCGGAGCCGGCCTTGGGCTGATTTTTTCAGTAAGCCATCGAACTAGCTGAGATTTTCAGGGGTTTCAAGATTTTTTGCCAGTTCGTTAGCCAAAGCATTTAACTGTTTATCATCCATAAATCAACCTGTTTTTGATGCTGGATTGAACATGTCAAAATCAGGCAGGTAAACAAATTTCTAAACAGGCCCCCGAAAATGTCATAGTCTACTCATGTACACTCTTTCTCCCCACCACCATGCCTTTCTTGTTCCTTGCAAAACGGACATGCAACGCAGGTTCTTTGATTAACAGAGGTAAAGTACGTGCATTTACATTTGTTGCACTCCTCTAGCATTGCGTCCTCACTTTGCAACTCAGAAGCAAGACACCAGGCGTCAGTAATATCAAACGGAGTCCATCTTGCTCCTTTCATGCCAGGTACTTCTTTGCGGATAGCGTGATACATTCTGAACGCTTTATTTAAGGCTTTGATGTTCACTGCCCGCAATGCGGCTTTACCACCAATATTGTAGTAGAGCTGCATCAGTAGTGATGCCTGGATTTTTGATGTGTGGTTATGGATTAGTGTCGCTCCACTACGGAATGTCCTAGATTTTCGTTCCAAGGTGTATCCATCTCGCGCCAGCTCCTGGTAAAGCCGTCTAACCTGCTTATAAGTAAGGCCAGTTTCGATCATTATAATTCTTGTGATGTATCCGGCCAGAGCCATGTGTCTAGCTGTGACCCAACGACCTAATGTTCCTGAGTTGCCAATTTTCATTTCCACTTCCTACGTCTCTGTAGAGACTGTTGCAGTTTTTTCAGTACCGGGTGTGTTACCTCGTTCCGGTTGTCATCGAGAATTTCTTCAATAATGCTCGGAGCAAAGCGCAACGTGAAATGTGTCACTGTTGTTACAGACATGTGACGCAACTGGCTGTCTGTTGCCTGCGCCACCAGCTCTGCCAGCTTTCTCGATACCCCGAAAACCTCTTTAGCCATTTCAGGGTCCCGTAAAGCGACTCGGTTGAACAAAAGCCAGTAGGCTGCATCAAACTCATCCACGTTATGGTTGATGAACACAACAGGGTCATAGTCTTCGGTCAGTCGAGAGATGATGTTTCGCTCCGAAGTTTCGAGTTTGAAGGAAGTAAGAACACCAGACGCTAACGCTTCCAACTGAGAAGGTGTTGCCAATACCAATTTGTGTACAATGTCCATTCCGAGGGAAAACTGTGTGGCTGCATCCTCTGGACGTTTTTTTGCCAGAGTGCACAATAGATTCCAAAGCGTCAGGTCGAACTCATAGACGTTTCTGTCTGCTTCTTCTTGGTCAAGGTTGGTAGCTCTAACATCCCATTCCCCGATAATATCCAGTTCCAACATACAGTTTCCTCAAAGATCACGAAGGTTGTGGTAGATCGCAAGAACCGACTACCATAGTTTCTTGCGCGGATTTTATCTTCCCAACAATGCCAAACTCCAAGCCATATGGAGATGAATTGATTGCCTCAGATGCACCTCTGCTCCAACCATTACGTTAGTTTCCGGGTCAAGGAGAATCCGTAGGTGAAGAAACCCTGTGCCCATTCCAGCGGATGCTAACCTGCATGAACCCCACATCAATGTGATGTGGTTCAATAATTTTGGTCACCGTCATAGAGGTGATACTCTCACTTCAACAATCAAACAGGTGACATTATGCAAAGACGTCTCAGTCCTGAATTTAAACCGGAATCAGCCCAGCTAGTCCTTGACCAAAATTACAGCGTGAGAGAAGCCGCTCAGGCAATGAATGTGAGTAAGTCTGCGATGGGATCCTGGGTTCACCAGTTAAAGCAGGAGCGACTTCAATATGTGTGTACTTTCTCCCCACTTCGCGGGGAGAAATCATGTTTCATATCGTGTTGTAAATTGCAACTTAAAGTTTAATGCGTATATCCATTATTTTTTCTACCTCGCACCCCCAATCGTTGCCGTCATTCTGATTTGACGATTGTCAGTGATTTCAAGGTTGGACAGTACAACCAATCTAGGCAATACACGACGTAAGAAACGAGACAACAGTGGACGAAGTGCATGGTTGACCAATAATACCGGTGGTGCTCCCAACATTTCCTGACGCTCCAATGCCTCTGCCGCCTGACGTTCCAAACTTTCTGCCAAACCTGGCTCCAGTCCGCCGCCATTTTGCAGTGCCTGTAGCAGCAATCTTTCCAACCCGGCATCCAAGCCAATCACTTTGATTTCATCCGCATTCGGGAACCATCGCTGGGCAATCGCCCTGCCAAGCGCGATTCTAATCATGGCCGTTAATTCATAAGGATCTTTCTGTACCGGCGCATGTTCTGCCAGTGTTTCAACAATGGTACGCATATCACGGATCGGCACTTGTTCCGCCAGCAAGTTTTGCAAAACTTTATGCAAGGTTGTCAGGCTCACGACATCAGGAATGAAATCTTCCGTCAGTTTCGGCATTTCCTGACTGACGCGCTCAAACAATTGCTGCGCTTCCTGTCTGCCAAACAGTTCACTGGAATGCTGGGAGAGCAAATGGTTTAGGTGAGTTGCAACAACCGTGCTGGCCGCTACGACAGTATAGCCTTGCACTTGCGCCTGTTCTCTTAAACTGTCATCAATCCAGACAGCAGCCAGACCAAAAGCAGGATCTGTCGTCAAGTCACCTTGCAATTCGCCCACCGCACCGCCCGGATTAATCGCTAACCAACGTCCCGGATGGGCTTCACCACGCCCAATTTCTACGCCTTTCATCATGATACGGTAGCTGGCTGGCGCCAATTCAAGGTTGTCACGAATATGTACAACGGGTGGCAGATATCCCACTTCTTGCGCGAATTTTTTACGAATACCGCTAATACGGCCCAGCAATTCACCGTTTTGGCGGAAATCCACCATTGGGATCAAACGATAACCCACTTCCATTCCCAGTGGATCTTCCAGTTGCACATCAGACCATGAGGCTTCTGCGGTTTGTTGTTGCTCTTCCACCGCTTTCATCTCTTCATGTTGTGCCACAAGCGGATTTTTGTCCTTACGCAATAGGAAATAGCCCACGCCCGCCAAGGCTGCCGTAAATAACAAAAAGACGAAATTAGGCATTCCCGGCACCAATCCAAGCAGGCCGAGTACACCCGCACTCAACATCATTACCTTTGGATTGTTGAAAAGCTGGGTCACCATTTGCTGACCAACATCTTCATCTGTCGCTACGCGCGTTACGATAACACCTGCCGCTGTGGAAATAATTAATGCAGGTAACTGAGCAACCAAGCCATCACCGATGGTCAGCAAAGTATAGGCTTCTGCGGCATCCCCCAAAGACAAACCGTGTTGAGCAACACCAACAATCAAGCCACCAATGATATTAATCACCAATATCATCAAGCCGGCAATCGCATCGCCACGTACGAATTTGCTCGCACCGTCCATTGAACCGTAGAAATCCGCTTCCTGTGTCACTTCGGCACGACGCTTTTTAGCTTCATCTTCGCCAATTAAACCAGCGTTTAAATCAGCATCAATCGCCATCTGTTTACCTGGCATTCCATCCAATACAAAGCGCGCACCGACTTCTGCAATACGCCCCGCACCTTTGGTAATGACCATAAAGTTAATCAGGATCAAGATAACGAAAACCACGATACCAATGGCAAAATTACCACCAACCAGGAAGTGACCAAAAGCTTCCACGACTTGCCCTGCCGCCGCAGATCCCGTATGTCCTTCCATTAAGATAATTCGTGTGGAAGCCACATTCAGTGACAGGCGTAGTAAGGTTGAAAACAGCAAAATGGTCGGGAATGCGGCAAAATCCAGCGTCCGGCGGGTAAACATTGCCACCAGCAGGACCATGATAGAAAGCGCGATATTGAAAGTGAACAGTAGATCAAGCAGGAATGGTGGCAACGGCAGTACCATCATTGACAAGATCATGAGGATCAGAACAGGCCCCGCAAGCATTTGCCACTGGGAGCCTTTTATATTCCCCGATAAACGTAATAATGAGGCCAGATTAGCCATGACGATTATTTTCTCCAGCAAAATCCAGTGCTGGCGGCACTGGCAGATTTTCAGGTTTTTTCGGTTTCAGGCCACCTTCCTGTTTCCAACGTTTCAATTGGTAAACCCAGGCAAGCACTTCTGCGACAGCAGCATATAATGCCGCAGGAATAAAGCCGCCAACCTCAGCATGGCGAAACAACGCGCGTGCCAAAGGTGGAGCTTCCAGTAATGGAATGCGATTTTCCGCACCAATTTCTTTAATGCGCAAGGCAATGAGTCCTGTCCCTTTTGCCAATACTTTGGGAGCACTCATTTTTTTGCTGTCATACTGCAAGGCAACAGCGTAATGAGTCGGGTTGGTGACAATGACATCCGCTTTCGGCACATCTGCCATCATGCGCTTACGCGCAGCCGCTCGCTGTTGTTGACGAATTCTGGCCTTTACATGTGGGTCCCCTTCTTGCTCCTTAAATTCATCCTTGATCTCCTGACGGGTCATTCTCAATTTTTTCAAGTGGCTGCGGATCTGATAAAACACATCAAACGCTACCATGGGTATCAACATAAATAAGACAATATAACTGGCAAAAATCAGCATCATCATGGCATCGCTCAAGGCTATCAGCGGATGTTGAGCAGACAGATTGAGCATAGTAGGCCAATTAAGCCAGATAAACAGGGCTGCCCCCCCTCCTACCAGTGATGCCTTCAAAATGGCTTTGAATAATTCCGCCAATGCATTCATGGAAAAAATTTTCTTCAAGCCTGAGATGGGATTCAACTTGGTCAAGTCAAATTTGATCGATTTTGAGCTAAATAACAGCCCACCCATCAACGCTGGCGCACTGAGAGCAATTAAGACCAATCCAATAAAAACCGGCAGTAACGCCCAAACCGCTTGTTTCAGTAACCGACCAACTTGTTGCACCATCTGTTTGTCGTTACTGACCATGTTATGGTCGAAATTGAATCCTTCAAATACCATCAGGGAAAGTTCATGGGTCATCGATTGTCCGCTCATCCAGAGCAAACTTACCCCTCCCGCTAACATCAGGATTGAGGTGAGTTCTTTAGAACGCGCAATTTGCCCCTCTTTGCGAGCTTTTTCCCGTTTATGGGGCGTGGGTTCTTCGGTTTTTTCGAGATCGCTATCTTCAGCCACAGCTTTCCTTGGTGAGCGTTCGTGATTACATGCAGAAAATTTGCCTTTAGGAAAGGGCAAATAAAATTGTGTTAAGCATGACAAAAGCCCAGAAATTCAATGGCGGGAACACTGCAAAATTTGCGGGGATATTTGGGGCATTATGACAACTATTTTGCATTGAGATGGCCAATAACAGCCATCTCAATGCGTTTTTTAATCTATTTTAACTGGTGCCTTAATATCAATACTATCAGCATTAACATCGCGGATATGATCTTTCGTCAGGCGATAGACTACCGGACTAAGAAAGGCAATGGCTATCAGGTTGGGGATCGCCATCATGGCATTAAGAGTATCTGCCAGCAACCAGACAAATGTTAGCGACTGAGTGGCGCCAATCGGCAACGCAATAATCCAAACGATACGGAAAGGTACTATGGCTTTTGGCCCCAATAAATATTGGATACATTTCTCACCATAAAAACTCCATCCCAAAATGGTTGTAAAGGCGAAAATAGCCAAAGCAACAGCAACGATATAGTTGCCTCCCGGGATCACGGTTGAGAAAGAAGCGGCAGTTAGAGTTGCGCCCGTTTGGCCTGTCAGCCAGCCACCGGTAATAACAATGGTTAAGCCTGTTACGGAGCAGACGACGATCGTATCAATAAAGGTTCCCAGCATGGCAATCAAACCCTGACGAATGGGGTTTTGGGTTTTTGCCGCGGCGTGAGCAATAGGCGCACTTCCCATGCCTGCTTCGTTAGAGAATACGCCGCGGGCGATACCAAAACGGATCGCCGCCCAAACTGCTGCACCAGCAAATCCCCCCTGCGCCGCAACAGGCGTGAAAGCAGATTTGATGATTAAAGCAAATGCATCGGGAATAGCTGTAAGATTGAGCGCCAAAACAATAATCCCTGCCCCAAAGTAACCGACAGTCATAATCGGCACTAATTTACCAGCGACATCAGAAATGCGTTTGATACCGCCAATTAACACGGCACCCACCAAAACGACCAAGATACCGGCCGTGATGGTTTTTTCAATACCAAAGTTACTTTGCAATACGTCAGCGACAGAGTTGGCTTGTACGGTATTGCCGATACCAAAACCCGCAATACTGCCGAAGAAAGCAAAGAGTGTTCCCAGCCACACCCATTTTTTACCCAAGCCGTTTTTGATGTAATACATCGGACCGCCAACGTAATTACCGTTTTTATCGGTTTCACGGAAACGTACCGCCAAGACTGCTTCTGAATATTTCGTCGCCATGCCCACCAATGCGGTCATCCACATCCAGAACATAGCTCCGGGTCCGCCCATCACAATGGCTGTCGCCACTCCCGCGATATTTCCAGTCCCGATTGTCGCTGACAATGCAGTCATTAGCGCGTTAAACGGTGAAATTTGACCTTCACCTCGTTGTTCATTTTTTTGAAAGAGTAATTTGAACCCCGTACCTAATTTACGGATCGGTAAGAAGGACAAGCGGATTTGCATGAAGATACCAATCCCCAAAAGCCCAATTAGCATGGGAACACCCCATACTACCGCGTTTAGTGCAGATAACCATTGTGTAATTAATTCCATATACACCCTCGGCATTTAACATAACAAGTTGGTAACAAAATTATTTCAATTAAATAAAGAGCATTTTGAGAAAATAAGCGAGGGTTATTTGAGTATCTTTGGCAAGAAAAAATTGATACTGTGAGTTGAGTCACTCGTTATGGTTATGCTTTATCAATCTTATTGATAATCATTCTTCTTACATCATTGATTCTGATATCTCACTGCCAAATC
Organism: Xenorhabdus griffiniae; assembly: GCF_015163655.1. Lineage (GTDB taxonomy): Bacteria > Pseudomonadota > Gammaproteobacteria > Enterobacterales > Enterobacteriaceae > Xenorhabdus > Xenorhabdus griffiniae. Next base: position 7,883 of record NZ_JADEUF010000066.1, read on the forward strand.
CAAATTTTTATCTTGCCATTAAATAAATTAAAGGTTTTTTATAGTGAATAAATGGGTATTATTTGCTTTTCACATAGTTTCTAGCATGACTACAGGATTATCGAGTGGCAAGAGTTGGTTACATCAGAGTGTCAACAAATGACCAAAATAGTGATTTACAAAGAAATGCGTTAATCAGTATTCACTGTGAGCTGATTTTTGAAGACAAGATCAGCGGGAAGACGGCTAATCGTCCTGGGCTAAAACGTGCCTTAAAGCATCTTAAATCTGGCGATACACTGGTGGTTTGGAAATTGGATCGGCTGGGGCGTAGTGTGAAGAATCTGGTCACCCTGATTTCAGAACTGCATGAACGCGGAATTCATTTTCAAAGCCTGACTGACAGTATTGATACCAGTACGGCAATGGGAAGGTTTTTTTTCCATGTAATGAGTGCACTGGCAGAAATGGAACGTGAGCTGATTGTAGAAAGAACCAATGCTGGACTAGCCGCAGCACGGGAACAGGGGCGCATTGGTGGACGGCCAGTGGTGTTTACCGAGGAAAATCGACAACAGGCCGCCAGGTTACTGAATAAAGGGCATAGCCGGAAGCAGTTGTCGATTATTTACAATGTATCGTTATCAACAATTTATAAGTATTTACCCGTCGGGAAAGTGGTTATTTCCTCTGCATGACCTGAATTAATGTCATCGAAGCAGGCGCTTGAGCCAGCCATCCGGCTCACCCAAGCGCAACCAAAATATAAAGATTCCGTTCGTTAAAGCTCTTACTCTCGTTATCAAAAACCTAAACTATCCAATAAATCATCAACCTGTGCCTGGTTGCTAATCACACCAGTCCCATTCTGGTTAACTTGAGGGCCGTTAAGAAGACTGTCGTTCTCTTTTTTCGCTTTAGCCATCTGGTCGGATGGCATATTTTCCATTAATACCATGACCAACTGTTTTTCCAACTCCTGAATAACTTCCATCATCCGTTTAATTACCTGCCCAGTAAGATCCTGAAAGTCTTGCGCCATCATGATCTCAAGCAATTGTGTGTTGGTAAATGAAGTATGATCAGGTACGAGATTCAGATAATTTCTCGTGTCCGTTACCAGTGAGCGAGCATCGGTCAGATCCAAATTCTTCGGATTTGCAAACCATTCATCCCAACGTTGGGTTAACGCTTTTGCTGATGCTTCCAATTCGTTCTGACGGGGCTGTGCGACTTCAACGCAGTTCAACACCCTTTCAGCCGCTTGTGCCGTCATTTGAACAACGTAATTTAATCGCTCTCTTGCATCTGGGATCGCCTCAGCCGCCTGAGCGATGGTTTGATCCAATCCCAGTTCACGTAAACTATCGCGCAGCATTCTGGTTAACTGCCCAATACGGCTGATTATCTCACTGGTTGAGATCGCCTCACTTCTCGGCATGACTGGATTCTCACTCATTTTGTCTCCTTAGAGCCCCAATTTTTCAAATATTTTATTGAGTTTCTCTTCCAAAATAGCCGCAGTAAACGGTTTCACAACATAACCGCTCGCTCCGGCTTGGGCTGCTGCAATAATGTTCTCTTTTTTTGCCTCCGCCGTTACCATCAGGACAGGTAAAGCTGCCAGTTTTTCTTCACCGCGGATCGTTTTCAACAATTCAAGGCCATCAATATTTGGCATGTTCCAGTCAGAAATAACAAAATCAAATTCGGCAGTGCGGAGTTTAGTCAATGCTTCTACCCCATCCTGCGCTTCATCTACATTGTTGAATCCCAATTCTTTCAGTAAATTACGTACAATTCGACGCATAGTTGAAAAGTCATCGACGACCAAAAATTTCAGATCCTTACTTGCCATAAAAACTCCTTGGAATTTCACTTATCCAGCAGCACAGCGCTGCAAAAATTAACATCAAATACAACTACCAAATACAACGACTAAATACGAACCGATTGCCCCGCACTGATTTTGGCCAGCATAGTTTTACTGATTTTTTGAAGATCCATGACTTCATCCACCGCCCCTAACTGAATAGCAGCCCGTGGCATACCAAAAACGACACAACTTTTTTCGCTTTGGGCTAATGTGTAAGCGCCTGCCTGCTTCATTTCCAGCAAGCCGGCAGCACCATCATTACCCATACCGGTTAAAATAACGCCTACCGCATTGCGCCCGGCATATTTAGCAACGGAACGGAAGAGGACATCAACGGAAGGACGATGGCGATTAACTGGCTGAGCATGGGTTACCATGATTTGATAATTAGCCCCGCTGCGACAAAGTTCCATATGACGATCGCCAGGGGCAATGTAAGCATGTCCCGGCAGAACACGCTCCCCATCCTCAGCTTCTTTTACCGTTATCTGACTCAGTTTATTAAGTCTTTGTGCAAAAGAACGGGTGAAACCCGGAGGCATATGTTGAGTAATTAATAAAGCCGGACTGGTGATCGGCAGGGGTTGCAGCAGGTTTTTGATTGCTTCAGTTCCTCCTGTCGATGCTCCTACTGCGATGAGTTTTTCACTGGATAATAGTGGCTTGAAATTCAATGGTGCTGTACTTACCGATATCGGCTCTACCGGGCTGATTTTAGCCTGGGCTGCGGCACGGATTTTTTCGGCAATCAGTTCGCTATAAGCTAACATACCTTCACGGATACCCAATTGTGGCTTAGTCACAAAGTCCACCGCTCCCAGTTCCAATGCTTTCAATGTAATTTCCGAACCTTTTGCTGTCAGAGAAGACACCATCACAACAGGCATAGGGCGCAACCGCATCAATTTTTCCAGAAAATCAATACCATCCATGCGCGGCATCTCAACATCCAATGTTAATACCTGCGGATTGTGTTTTTTAATTAAATCACGGGCAACAAATGGATCTGGAGCACAATCGACAACTTCCATATCAGGGTGACTATTGATAATTTCCCGCATGATTTGACGCATTAACGCCGAATCATCCACACAAAGAACAGTTATTTTATTCATGACCCCTCCTTGCCCGACCTACACCGTAAACGGTCTGTCCTTGCAAGTAGAACTCTCGGCTGATTTGAGTGACGTTTTCGGAATGCCCTGCAAAGAGCAAACCATCCGGTTTTAAGAAATTGACAAAACGACGCAAGATCCTTTCCTGTGTCTTTTTATCAAAATAAATCATGACATTACGGCAGAATATTGCATCAAATTTACCTTCGAGTGCCCAATCAGAATCAAGCAGGTTCAAATGCTGAAAACTCACCAACTCAGCAAGTAAAGGTCGAACCCGTGCATATCCTTCAAAGCGACCAACCCCCTTGAAAAAATATTTTTTCTTTTGGCTTTCACTCAAATACTGTAATTCTTCCAGCCGATAAACACCCCGCCTGGCTTTTTCCAGCACACTGGTATCAATATCACTGCCAATGATTTTTATCCGATTTGACCGATGCCCCAGTGCATCACACAAGGTCATTGCAATAGAATACGGCTCCTCCCCCGTTGAAGCAGCAGCACTCCAAACGCGGTATGTTCCGCCATTTTTCCTGCTGGCATGGGCCGCCAAAATAGGAAAATGGTGGGCTTCCCTGAAAAATGCGGTGAGATTAGTGGTCAATGCATTAATGAATGATTCCCATTCTTTACTGTGACTGTCTTGTTCCAGAATCGACAGATATTGACCGAAATCATTAAGCCCCAACAGACGAAGCCGCCTGACTAAACGGTTGTATACCATCTCACGCTTATTTTTTGCCAGTACTATGCCAGCCCGTTGATAGATAAACTGGCAGATGCGCTCAAATTGCGCATCTGACAAAGCATGTCGCTGAAGCATAAAGTTCAGCGACGCAGTAGCATCAGTTTCTGAAGCTATTGAATTGGCTTTCATCTGACCTCAGCGAAGTTGATTTACAACATGCTCATCAGTCATGTTTGATGTAGCGGTCGCCTGATGATCGTACTCATCTTCCAAACTGTCAGGCAGTTCAAATTGAGCAACCGTTTTTACCAACATGTCCGCCTTGTCTTCAAGCGCAGCAGCGGCAGCGGCAGATTGTTCCACCAATGCAGCATTTTGCTGTGTGACTTGATCCATCTGGCTGACGGCTTGAGCAACTTGATGAATACCACGGCTCTGCTCATCAGAAGCAGCCGCAATTTCAGCCATTAAATCAGTCACCTGGTTTACCGATCTAACCAACTCATCCATCGTTTGCCCCGCATTATTCACCAATTCTGAACCCTGGTTAACACGATGGACAGATTCATCAATTAAGGTTTTGATTTCTTTCGCAGCTTCGGCACTACGTTGTGCCAGGTCACGTACTTCACCGGCGACAACAGAGAACCCCCGCCCCTGTTCGCCGGCACGTGCCGCTTCAACAGCAGCATTCAGGGCCAGGATATTGGTTTGGAACGCAATACCATCAATAACACTAATAATGGCGCTGATTTTCTTCGAACTTTTGGCGATTTCATCCATAGTTGCTACAACACTTGTGGTTAATTCGCCACCTTTTGAAGCAGTCTGGGAAGCCGATACCGCCAATTCGCTGGCTTGACGCGCATTTTCTGCGTTCTGTTTAACGGTAACCGTCAACTCTTCCATACTGGCAGCCGTTTCTTCCAATGATGCGGCCTGTTGCTCTGTACGTGAAGATAAGTCCGTATTACCTTGAGTGATCTCTTGAATGCCAGAATACATCTGGTTGGTATTCTCACGCACAGCAGCAATGGATTTAGCTAATGATGCCTGCATGTCACGCAGCTTACGGAAAATATCGCCAATCTCATCATCGGTGAATACGGAAATTTCCTTATCCAAACGCCCTTCTGCTACATCCTGGAAGCACGTTCTCATATTCGAAAACGGTCTGAGCAGGTTACGTTTCATCCACCAATTAGCGGCTATTGAAACAACAAATACCATCAAGATGGCGCCAAAAAACATGGCAATGGATACTTTGTAGTAAAATTTCCCTTCAGAAACTGCTGAGTTAATGTTCGCGCCGAGAAACTGCATATAGTTGTTAAATGCAATTTCCATCTTACGCTGGTAATCTTCTGTAGGTTGATCAAGGAAAGCCTGAAAATTACCTTCATAAAGATAAGTTTTTAGCTCTTTTAATGCGTTGATATATTCTTGATAAGAATGTTCAACCGCAGTTAATAAAGCTGCACCCTGATCGGTTTGCTCCATCCGCGGTAGTGAACTGAATTTGGCAAAATTCCGGTCTGCGTCATTCATTGAGCCTTTGAGTAACGCTTCCATTATCTCTATCTGCGCTTGTGGCTGTCCTACTTTCTGGGCAATTGCGATTTTGTTCAAAGTATTACGCGTTTGCAACAATGCCGACCAACTCAATCCAAGGGTATCTCTCCGTTGAGTTCCCAGATCAATTCTTTCAATATATTCCTGATCTGTATGAATTATTCCCAGAGACAAACCACTCGAAATAATTTGCATAACACAAAACATCATCAGTAACAGATACAAACTGGTTGATATGCGAAGCTTGCCTAACATGTAATCACCTCGTTTAACGGCTGCATTATGCAGCCGTAGTTATCGCTATTATTTTTTTAGAATGTTTCCCAATTAGAGGGATCTTCCACATTGCTGTCTTTCTTCAACACGGAAGGATTTGTTTTATTAGCTGGAGGAGTCGACGATTTTGTCGCCGATAAAACTTCATGTTTTCTTTTCTCAGGCTGCTTCCTTTCTGCCTGCTCCGGTAACTGGAACATTGCAACCGCCTTGGTCAATATCTTGGCCTGCTCTTCTAATGCCGCCGCCGCAGCAGCAGACTGCTCAACCAATGACGCATTTTGTTGTGTAACCCTATCCATTTCGGAAATCGCGACACCAACTTGCGTGATCCCTCTACTTTGTTCATCAGAAGCCGATGCTATTTCCCCCATAATGTCAGTCACGCGGGTAACAGAATCGACAATTTTGTTCATGGTTTCGCCAGCACTTTCTACCTGCAAGGAGCCAGTATCTGTACGATTCACAGAGTCTTCGATTAACGCTTTGATCTCTTTCGCCGCTTCTGCACTGCGTTGTGCCAGATTGCGCACTTCACCAGCAACCACGGCAAAACCACGGCCATGTTCACCGGCACGGGCAGCTTCCACGGCAGCGTTAAGGGCAAGAATATTGGTTTGGAAAGCAATGGCATCAATGACACCCGTGATATCAGAGATCTTACGAGAACTGTCTGCAATTTCATGCATGGTCTGAACGACATTAGCCACCACTTTACCTCCCTGACGGGCGATCTCAGAGGCGTTGTCAGCCAAGTTACTGGCTTGACGGGCATTGTCAGCATTCTGTTTTACTGTCGCCGTCAACTGTTCCATGCTGGCAGCCGTTTCTTCTAACGAAGCCACTTGTTGTTCAGTACGGGAAGAAAGATCGTTGTTACCCGCGGCAATTTCGCTGGTGCCGGTATAGATGGTTTCGGTACTTTGATGAACACTTCTGACCGTATTGATCAGTTCTTCCTGCATGTGTCTCAAGCCAACGGCTAACATGCCCATCTCATTATTGCCAGTTACCGTGATCGCTTGAGTCAAATCCCCTCTTGAGAAGGCTTTGATATTATCCAACAACTTATGCAATGGATTGATCAACGCTTTGCGTAAGCCAATCCAGCTTATTCCCATGACGACAGCCAGCAGAGCCATCACAAAGATCAACGAAGCAATGATATTACTGTAAGTTTGGTCAGCTTCTTCTGCCACCTGGTCATAAAATTTTGAACTTTGGGAAAGATAAAAGTTAAATTCCACATCAAACGCGTTCTGATAATCCGTCGTTTTATGGAGAAAAAACTCTTCAAACTTGTCATGCGCCAGCATGTTATCTAACTCTTTAAGCGCATTAAGATAATCATTGTGAGTTTGTTTTAGACGTTGCAGATGTTCTGGATCATAGAAAGACAATTTTTCAGTCTGTTCATATTTTTCGAAGAGCCGTTCAGCACGGGCAATATTAGCTTTGGCTTCCGCCAGAGCGTCATCAACTTTATAACTCCCTTCAACACCGCGATTTTTCATCATGTACATGATGCCAACACGGTTCAGGTTATTACGGGCTTGCAACAGGTTAACCCAGCTCTCATCCAGATAGATTTGCTGCTCTCGCATTTTATCTATTAAGTCAAAGGCTTTTATATCATTCTTCAACCCTTTGAAGAATAATCCCCCGGAGATAAGTTGCAAAGCACCAAACAATATGATGACTGAGATTAATCCCGTCACTATTTTCATTCGGTTAAACATAACTTCCCTTTTTTTACTAAATTTCTATGCCGATTTTTAGAATTACAGATAGTTATCGGCACACTAAAAGGGAACTTTACGTATAATTCTAAAAATTGATTTTTTACGGTATTTTTTTGATCTAAAACAAAGGGACTACTGATTTTTATTGCAGTAGCCCCAAAACATCAATCTTTACATCAACTTTTGGCGACTGAATCAACTAAAGCCATTTCTTCACTATTGAGAAGCTTCTCGATATCAACCAGAATCAGCATCCGTTCATCAATAGAACCCAGCCCCGTCAGATATTCTGTAGATAAAGTGACCGCAAATTCTGGTGCAGGACAAATCTGATCTTCTTTTAGAGACAGCACGTCAGACACACCATCAACCACAATCCCAACAACACGGTTAAGCAAATTCAGGACAATCACAACAGTGTTGTCGTTATAGGTGACATCTTCCTGTGAGAATTTGATCCTCAAATCGATGATAGGAACGATCACCCCACGCAGGTTGGTGATCCCCTTGATAAAAGCAGGCGTGTTTGCAATGCGGGTAACCTGGTCATAACCGCGAATTTCCTGCACTTTTAATATTTCAATTCCATACTCTTCATCACCTAAGGTGAAAACCAGATATTCCTTTCCGGTCGTTTCCCCCGATAATTTATTAAATTCTTCTATGGCTGACATGATGTTACCTTTTAGTGTGAAATGTTTTGCGCTGAGCCAACTGTTCGTGGTTAAGTTTTTGCAAAGCCGGAATATCAATAATGAGTGCAACGCTGCCATCCCCCATAATGGTGGCCGCCGAAATACCCGGTACTTTGCGATAATTACTCTCTATATTTTTAACAACAACTTGATGTTGCCCCACCAGTTTATCTACCAACAAGGCATAACGGCGTCCGGCACTCTGCACAATAACAGCGATGCCTTTCGTTGGATCAGTGATTCCATTAGGGATATCGAATATGCGATACAGTTCAAGCAGCGGTAAATATTCCCCACGTACCAGCAATAGTTTTTCATCACCCGCCAATGGATAAATATCTTCCTCTTGTGGTTGCAATGAACTCACGACAGCACTCAGTGGCAGGATAAAAACTTCCTCATTGACTCTGACTGACATGCCATCCAGTATCGCTAATGTCAGCGGCAGCAAAATGCGAATAACAGTTCCCTTTCCTGCCTGGAAATTAATCTGAATTTGCCCACCCATATCCTGAATATTGCGTTTGACCACATCCATGCCAACACCACGGCCAGAAACATCAGTTACCACTTCTGCGGTAGAGAAACCGGGAGCAAAAATCAGCATTGCCACTTCTTCATTGCTCATATTTTCACTGACGCTTAAGCCTTGAGATTGTGCTTTTGCTAAGATCTTTTCACGGTTCAGACCTGCCCCATCATCAATAACTTCAATACAGATATTTCCACCTTGATGCTCTGCTGCCAGCGTCAAATTACCCGTCTCTGGTTTACCCGCCGCAAGGCGTTTTTCCGGACTTTCGATACCATGATCAAGGCTGTTACGTACCAGGTGAGTTAGAGGATCGATAATCCGTTCAATTAAACTCTTATCCAGTTCTGTCGAACTGCCAATGAGTGTCAATTCCACTTTTTTATTGAGTTTTCCAGCCAAATCCCGCACCAAACGTGGGTAACGGCTAAAAACGTATTCCATCGGCATCATGCGAATTGACATGACAGATTCTTGCAAGTCACGGGAATTTCGCTGCAATTGAGCCATACAGCTCAACAATTCGCTGTGTTTGGTCGGTTCCAGACCGTTACAATGTTGAGCCAGCATAGATTGGGTAATGACCAATTCACCCACTAAATTGATAAGCTGATCAACTTTTTCTACAGCGACACGAATACTGGATGATTCCGCACGTTGGCGTGGCGATCCTGCTGCCGGGCGTGGTGCTGGACGCCCAACTTCACGTACATCTGTTTTTTTCGGGGCGTCAGTCGGCTGTGGATTGTTTGTAATTGTCGTCTTTGTTGCTGTGATAGTATCTTTTGCTGTATTACTGCTATTTTCTGCCGTAGTTTTTACCGTATCCGTTTTTACGGCTGTATCTACAGCATCACCGCTTACTACGGTTGCATCTTGTTCTGTTTCAGTGTCCGCGCCTTCTGACGGAGACTCATTGGGGGGTAAAAAAGTGATTTGCTCAGGCTCAATGACAAAACACAATACAGCCGTAATATCATCTTCTGTCGCAGATGTGATTAATGAAGCTTCAAGGCTATTGGTAGTCTGTTCTACATCATAAATCTCACCAAGATGCCCCAATTCATCCTTCATTAAACTGACTTCGCGTTCTTTCAAACCAGATAAATGAACACGTATCTGTCCATGATTGGATTTGTCTGTTGAAGTATGCCGCTCTTTTGGCTGATTCTCTTCAGGCTGGACCAATACTGCTGCCTGTTTTTCCTCAACGTCACTTACAACATCTTCTGTGACATGTTCAGCCTGAATCTCAGGGGTTGCTGCAAAAAATTCTTTTTCCCGCTGCCCTTGCTGTAGTTCTAATGCCAGCTGACGCAGTGTCTCGCAGATATAATTGAATGTGTCTTCATCCGGCTCCTGAGAACTTTTATAGGCATCCAATTGTTGCTGCATAATATCTTTCGCTTCTAAAAACAAGTTGATAATGTCAACGGTCAAACGTATTTCATCACGTCTGGCGCTATCGAGCAGATTTTCCAAAACATGTGTGGTCTGTTGCAGTTTGGTAAAACCAAAAGTCGCAGCGCCCCCCTTAATGGAGTGGGCGCTGCGAAATATTGCATTTAACTGCTCATGATCTGGCTCATCGGCATCGAGTAGCAATAAGTGCTGCTCCATATCAGCCAACAGTTCATCTGCTTCATCAAAAAAAGTTTGATAAAACGCGGTAATATCCATCGTTACTTACTCTGTCATCTTATTATCACTCGGCGGTTCAGCCGATGGCTGTTCCGATTTTGCGATTTCATGTTTTATGATCACATGGGATTGTTCGGTGGGTTGCTGAGCCGCCGCTCCCTCATTGGAATCCATTCTGATGACTTCTTGCATATCCATACTATTGTTAGCGGTCATGGCGTTACCGCCACTATTTTCCTGCTCAATCCTTTTTTCTGCCTCTTTATTGAGTACAATAATGCTGATACGACGGTTAACCGGCGCATTAGGATCGATATCTTTCTGCATACTAACCGTGGATGCCATACCCACAACTCGCAGGACTTTGGCTTCATCCAGACCACCTATCAGCAATTCACGCCTTGATGCATTAGCACGATCGGAAGAAAGTTCCCAGTTACTGTAACCCCGCTGGCCGTTAGCATACTGTAAATTATCGGTATGACCAGAAAGACTGATTTTATTGGGAATATCATTTAAGATCGGTGCAATTGCCCGCAAGATATCGCTCATGTAACTTTCGACTTTCGAACTGCCAATCATGAACATCGGACGATTTTCTCGATCGATAATCTGAATGCGTAAACCTTCATCCATCATGTCAATCAATAAATGAGGACGCAGCTCTTTAAGGCGAGGATCGGTAATAATCAATTGATCAAGTTGCTGGCGTAACCGATTTAAGCGGCGAGTTTCTTCTTTAGCTTCAACGATATTAGATTGACGGAAGACTTCTCCATCTTGTTGGAAAATATCATCCCCTCCCCCAGGGATCGGGTTGGTGCTATCGCTGCTTTTCTGTCCCTGATTAATTGCTACCTTTAAAGGGGTACGGAAATACTCAGCAATGCTGGTCAATTCCTGCGGACTGGCTATCGATATCAACCACATAACCAGAAAGAATGCCATCATTGCAGTCATAAAATCAGCATAAGCAATCTTCCATGATCCGCCGACATGGTTCGAATCATGTTTTTTACGCTTCTTTATTCTGACGACAGAAACATTATTCGCTCTCATAATTATTCTTCAACTTCTTGTTGTACAGGGGATTTAACCCGACGAACATGTTCTTCCAGTTCTGTGAATGAAGGACGATCTGTGAGGAATAACGTTTTACGACCGAATTCAACTGCAATTTGTGGTGCATAACCATGCAAACTGGAAAGCAGCGTCACTTTGATGCATTGCATCATTTTGACCTGCTCACTGCTGCGTTGACGAAGGAGTGTTGCCAGAGGGGAAACGAAACCATAAGACAATAAGATCCCAAGGAATGTGCCTACCATCGCATGTGCGATCAAGGCGCCCAATTCTCCTGCCGGACGATCCGCAGATCCCAATGCGTGAACGACGCCCATAACAGCCGCAACAATCCCGAATGCAGGCAGTGAATCCCCTACCATTGCCAAACTCGTCGCGGGTACTTCACTTTCTTGTTCATAAGTCTCAATTTCTTCATCCATCAAGGCTTCAATTTCATGAGGATTCATGTTACCGCTGATGATCAGGCGCATATAATCAGTAATAAAATCCATCAAATACTGATCTTTTAACAGACGAGGATACTGGGTAAAAATGTCGCTTTGGTGTGGATTTTCAATATCTCGCTCCAAAGCCAATAGCCCATGCTGGCGAGACTTGGACAACAGGCGAAACTGCAACGCCATAAGATCCATATACATCGCTTTATTGTATTTTGAGCTACGTAATACTTTTGGTAACACACGCAATGTTGCCTTTATCGCCTTGCCATTATTGCCCACGATAAAAGCGCCAATTCCCGCACCTGCAATAATCAAAAATTCCGCTGGCTGATAAAGTGCGCCCATGTGACCACCGACAAGCAGGTAGCCACCAATTACCGCACCAAAAACCACGATATATCCTAAAAGTACTAACACGCGATATCCTTTAGCTAAGTTGGTGAGCAGATGGGATCTGAACAGGGAGAATCGATAAATGAAGAAGAGTGTGACGACAGGTTACAGAGTTTATAATCAAACCTGTAACCTGAATTTTACTTTCCCATTTAAATTCACATAGCTTGCTGAGCAAATCCATCCAGCAGTTGTGAATTAGTATCGGCAGGTTGAGAGGAAAGTTTACGTTTTTTTACTGCCCGTGAAGGGGGCTGACAAAGACTACAAACAAAGCTATTTACCGGCTGGTGAGCATGTGTGATAAAAGTTCCACCACAACAGCGACATTGTGTTGGCTGTAACATCCCACTGTCAACAAAACGAACCAACGTCCAAGCTCTGGTTAATGCCAGAACAGGCCCTTCTTCACTCGCCGGCGGGCATTGCTCAAGATATAAACGATAGGCTTTGACAACAGCCTCTACGCCTTCACAATGTCCACTTTTCAATAGAAAACGGTAAGCATTGTAGAACATTGACGAATGAATATTTTGTTCCCAAGTCATAAACCAATCCGTCGAAAAGGGGAGCATCCCTTTAGGCGGAGGGCTTCCCCGTAACTCTTTATACAACCGGATCAATCGACCTCTACTTAACTGAGTCTCACTTTCAAGCATCTGCAATCGCGCGCCTAAAGTGATGAGTTCCATTGCCAGCTGAATATCTTTCGCTTCCTGAACAATACTTTTTTCAACCATCTTTATGCTCTTTTCTTGATTGAAGTGTCATCCTGGGCGGATAACTGCCGAAAAAGATGAGTAGACAGTAAGATACCTGTATGAATTTGTTGCAGATCGTCCACCCGCGATTCTTTAGTTAACTGCTGTACGGTTTCGTGGTCTTCAAACCGAAAATGGCAAACCAGTTGGTTTGTTTCAGCTAATTTTACTAACTGAGGCAATGTCAGCTCGGCCAACGTATCAGCCATCGATTCACTAATACCTAAACGGAACATCGCAGATGCTTTCTCATGGTTAATTAGCCGTTGTGCCAAAAGCAAATACGATAAATTTATGTCATAAATATGTTTGAGCAATTCAGCCGTACTCATTTCTATATATCCCGTCCGATTACATGAAAAAATCAAATTAAGTGATCAAAGAATCACTCACGACAAAATTACCAGTAGCATGAGATTCAATAATCTCCGACATAACTGAAATATACATCTTTAGCCAGAGCAGTAACTGTCCTTTGTATTACTCTTGGGATCGCCCAATTTCTAAAATATTTCGGTAATGGGTTGTAAAAGTATTATTGCGTCATCTGGGTAATGCACTTGCCACAATTGATTAAGAATATTCTTAATGCTAATTAACTTTACTCCTGAATCATCAACTTATACAACGGAGAACATATGTCATTTTAAATACTATGTGATCTAGATCACAAAACTAGTACTTTTTATTATGATTCTAGCTCATTAACTATTCAAGCAAAAAAAAACGAGAAATAGTCTACAATTAATAAGTTAAATTATTTAAATAAAAATATTAGGGAGTGTTTTTAGTTTTATACGATCTATTAAACTTATAAATCCAAAATAACGATAAAAAATCTTTCCTTTAGTTAAATTATCAATATTCTAATAAAATTTGCTTCTTGATAATGTAGGTAGGCACTCATCTTCCACTATAACTTGATTTAGATCATAGTCATGCCAAATTTATTAATTAAATGTGAATACTAGTTATTAAAAAGCTATCAGTATGATCATTTTTAGTTTATGATCGCGCCATTTTCAAACAGAAGAAAAAATGCACCCCCTTCTGCTTTGTGCACAAACATCACACAGATCACAAAAATAAGATAAAATACAGTATGATATTGAAATAAAAAAACATCCATATCTTCCCACCTCCGTAAACTCAACTAGCAATGCTTTGCTAAGCAAACAAAATTCAATCCCTTTCGCCATCTATCAAGGATATTTTTTGCCACCACAATCAATAAATTTATCTAAACCAAACAAATACATACACCGCTTGCTTGTGACATAAATTTAACTAAGAGCCTCTTGTTGATTATTCCTCCTCTTTAGTCAGCTCATACGCACAATGAATAAGAAAAATTAATCAATTATTTTCACTTCCATGGTGAAAATGATAAGAATAACAAATGTTTTATGCGGCTTTTCCGCACAGAAAAATCAGCAGTAAAATTCTCAAACAAGATAACTTATTAACCAAAAATTAATTTACTTAAATAACAAAAAATATAAATATAAAATAGCTCCCAAATGCAAATTTGGCAACAGCATATTATCACATAAAACCTAATTAAAAGACGAATAAAGAATGAGAATAAAAACAAATAAAACCAGAGATAAAAACAGATATAAAAAAGCAATCCGTCCCATTTAACTTTGTAAATAAATAGCAATAG
>NZ_JADEUF010000067.1 GCF_015163655.1 Xenorhabdus griffiniae
ATATAGAATCACCAATAATCTTTAACTAAAGAAGGAATAATATATGTCGATTATGATCGAGCCTGTCAAGGGAAATTTTGGTGCTTATATAACCTGCCAAAGTCTTTCAGAGCTATCATCAGAAGAATATAAAAAAATAAAGGTATACTTATCAGAATACGCTCTATTGATTTTCAAAAACCAAAAGATGGATGATGAGGCACTAGTGAGTTTTGCACAGCATATAGGAAGCGGAAGACTCGAAGAACCAGCCAGAAAAATTTCATTATCAGACAATCGAAAATATATCGCTTATTTGACAAATATTCGTGATAGTCATGGTGAACAATTGGGTTTTGCCGGAAATGATACCGATTTTTGGCATTCTGATCAGGAGTTTAGGATTAATCCGGCCTCCGTTAGCATCTTGTATGGTGAAGTTGTGCAGTTTAGTGGTGGCAATACATCCTTTGCTTCAACAGCGGTAGACCACCTTGGTTTAACCCATGATGAAATATCGATGATTAATGATTTGTATTCCACCCGCCAGCCAGCAGCTTCACATGACAATGTGCCTCATATTACCGTTGCTCATCCGGTCATGCTCGAAAATATACAAACGAAACGGCGGTTTGTTTATGTTAGTGAAAATACTATCGAATTTTTTCTCGATAAGAAAATATTACCAAACTCAGACATACTCAAAAACGCCATTTTAGATAAGATCTTGTCACCAGAAAATATTTACTCCCATCAATGGGAAGAAGGCGATTTGTTGCTATATGACAATAGCCAACTTTTACATCGCCGCGAATGTTTTACCGGAAATAGATTTATCAAAGGATTGAAAATATATCCTGATACATCCTACCAACCGGAAATACCTGGTTGGACTGTTGGGGGAATTTGATATGAACCTATCAAGAGAAAAAGAGAAATCCATTACTCAATTGATTAGAGATAGTAATAAAAAATATATTCATGGACGTAATCTTAGTCCTGCTGAACCTATGTTAATCAGGGCAGGAATAGCGGGTGATTTGCCATTTAATAGCTTAACCACAGATGTCGTAACTGGTTGTTTACCTGAAAGTATGGCTTGTTATGGTATGTGTTTTTCCGCTATCTCTAGTTGGGAAAATGGGATCGACTTTGGTAAACGTATCGATAATCACTTGGATGAAGATATTTTTTCCGGCGATCTACAAGCATTACCTGATTCACAAAAATACGTCAGATGTGGATGGAATAGTGATCCTTCATGGAATTGGGCCGTATCTACGCGAATGGCTGAATTGGCACGAGAAACTGGGATCTTAATGATTTTCATCACCAAATTCTTTAAAAAAATGACTGATGATATTGCGCAGCGTTTAATCACGGTAAAGGCTGAGATGAGAGTTTCGGTTAGTGCATTAGATACCAATGAGCAATTAAAGAAACGGCTCGCTTTTATTGAGTATTATCGCAACGCAGGAGGGATCGTGATTCCCATTGTGTTAACAACATTCTTTAAAGATATTGGATTGATGGAACGACAACAAAATATTGTCGATTGGATGGTTATTCATGACTATCCGGCAGCCGAAAACAGCCTGCGATTCCCTAACAAGGCTAAAATTTCTGAACTTGTTGATCCTGATATGGTTAAGCCCTTGGATAAAGGCGACGAATTTTGGAGTGGTCGGTTATACCCTGATCAGCTCGTATTTCCTACCACAACCACTGTTCCAGAAAATTATCAAGGGATTAATAGTGGTTATCTTTCCGAACTGGATATGAATGAAATCCATCAATTATTCCTTGATCCCGTTAAAACACATCAAGAAGTCATGCAATCTAACTTGCCGTTGTCCAGTCCCAAAATGTGCGGAGTCTCTGATATGCATCGCCGTGCCCAAGAATATTGAGAAGGTGTAAAAATGAAAATCAGCGAAATAGTAGAGTCAGAAAATGGCTCCAAGAAATATTTGCTATCAGCAAGTGACTCAGATTTAAGAAAAAGCGTTGAATCGACTTTCTTTATGCATACAGATCAACATTTACCTTATCTCTGCATATCCAGCCAATACGGTTGTGCGGTTGGTTGCGTGTTTTGTGAAACAGGCAGGCAACAACCATTGGGAAATATGACAACAGAACAAATAGTACAGCAAGTCTTGTTATGTCATGAACATTTATTGCATTCAGGAGCATTGGGTGACAGCCAAAGGCTTAATACGATATTGTTTGCAGGAATGGGTGAGCCAATGTTGAATCTGAAAGAGATCAGCGGGGCAATAACTGAGTTCAAAAAACAAACATTGGCAAATAGGGTTACCCTGACAACTGTGGGTATTCGCCACGCTGGAGATAAAATTTATGAGCTTCCGCTTGATATGATTTCCATTTCTCTTCATGCCACCACAGACGAACAGCGTGACATGCTCATTCCATCAAAAGCAAAATTTGGTATCAGAGACCTTCTTGACCATTTTTCAACATATCATCACCATACAGGTGTACCTGTTATCGTCAATTATCTGATGATAGAGGGAATCAATGATTCCCAAGAGGATTTGGCACGGTTAAAAGATCTGGTGGATAAAGACACATTCATTATCAAGTTAAAGTACTTGAATGAAGTGAGTGATATCAATGGCATAACATTGAATCCTTCAGAAAAGATGCCGTTTTTTGCCCAGTCACTTACCGAAGCCGGTTTTCGGTGTATATCAGATAAAAGTGATGGAACAGAAATTTGGGGAGGTTGTGGACAATTAAAATCTCAAGTCAGGGATATTCGCAGTAAGTATCGAATTATGTAATGTGTCACTATTACGTCATCAATTGGCTCGTGCGATGGATGTCTTGTGGAGCATCCATCGCAGATATTCTTTATTTTATTCCCATCCATACAGTCCAAAAATCTTTCTCAACGATATCCGTATCATTACCCAGCGATTTTTCAATATGCTTGATTAGATAAGCTATCTCTTCATCACTTAGTTCATGCAATATAGAGCGCCCTTTACGTGCCTGAAGCTCTACGGCTAATTGTGAAAAATTCTTATAGACAGTATTCTTTTCCAGAAGAGAAAATGCTTTAACTTGTTTAAAACCAACAGATTGTAAGCCATCAATCACTTCAATATTGTCTGGCCTGCGTTGATTTTCAAAATTCATCAGGTGAGGATAGACGTCGAAGATATAACCACGAATATGTTCAGGCGATCCAGGAAATCGGATATCTTGCAAGGTCCTGTCCTGCAAGAGATATACTCCACCAGAACGCAATAATCGATGAGCTTCAGCAAAACAAGAGATTCTATTTTCTCGACGGATATGGTGGATCAGCGCTCTTTCAAAGACAATATCCTGGCTACTATCAGGTAAGCCAGTGCAAAGAGCATCACCTTGTTTGATAACGATATTTGGCAAACCTTGGGTATTTTCCGCTGCATCAGCTAACATCTGTTGGGAAAAATCAACGCAATTGACTTTTTTAGCGCCCATTTTCCACCAGGCCAGAGAATAAATACCGCCACCACAACCAATATCCGCGATTTCCTTATCACGTGGATCGACCAACTTCTGCATTAAATCGAACCATTCTTGTTGAGCCTCACGGCCAAAATAAGTATGTCTATTTTCTGGTGCGTTAAAGTTGATTGGCATAATTGTGACCTCTTACGGTTATTTTAAAATCACTTTTGTAACGTATCAATTAGTGATAGGGATTCCCCCCAAAGAAACACCTAACCCCATTAAAATAATACCAATGATACGATTAAGTATGTAAACCAGATAAGGTGCATAAGAGACATAAAGATCCCATAACCAATCTGTAATCCAATACCAGTCGATGGTGAAACAATTTGAGTAAATATACTGACAACAAAAAGTGTTGTTTTCGAGGTCAATACACCACAAGCTATTTTTCTTGCATGGTTGAAAAAATCATTCCATGAGACTCAGATGCGACTTACTGATATTTGTCGTTATTATCATTTAATATCAATATGATACATAATTTAACTCTATTAAAAAAAGAGGAAATTATTTATATTTATACTCATTAAACTTCAAGTTGCAATTTACAACACAATATGAAATCTGATATCTCCCCGCGAAGCGGGGAGATATCAGATTGAAGTTAGATTGGTATAGATATCGTCTTACTATCTGAATCTATCGCTTACCGACTTACCAGGTAATAATTAAATGGCATATAAGGAGCCACTTTATGAAAAATGAAAGAAGACTTTTCCTGAAACAGGCGAGTATTACTGGTGCAGTATTTTCATTATTACCGCTGGTTCCAACAGCAGCTTTTGCCTCTTCACATAATCAATCAAAGAAAGAGAATGGTATTGATATAGGCGTTTGTGAGATGACACCAGAGGAAATGTCAGGTCCATATTTTATAAATAACAAATTGCTGAGAAGGAATATAACAGAAGATGAACCAGGGATCCCTCTGTTATTGACAATGAAAGTTATTGATTCGGTAACCTGTAAGCCACTGAATGATATCCTTATTGATATATGGCATTGCAATGCAATGGGAAAGTATTCAGGTTGGAAATACATAAACCCAGACCTTGAGGCTCCATCCGATCATATAGGAACGATTTCGAGAACTGATGAAAGCACATTTCTTCGTGGAGCACAAAGGACAGACAAAGAAGGCATCGTCAGATTCACCACCATTTTCCCCGGTTTTTATGCTGGAAGAGCGATACATATTCATTTATCAGCAAGGAATGCGAATGTACAAAAAAGACAGGAAGATAAATTTTATTTTGTAGGCCAACTATATTTCCCTGAGGATATCTCTAAAGAAGTGATGAGTAATGATATGTATTCTCCAAGGGAGGTTAATAGACTTAAAAATGAAGATGATTCCATCTTTTCTGGAGTTAAAAATAGGGCTGCTATTTTGACAATAAATAAAATAGGCGATAATCCTTTGGATGGATTACACGGAAAGATAGTTTTATCTATTAATAAAGACAATGTATCTAAGAAAATAACGCCTGACGACTTAGCTAAATACACTGTATAAGAAAATCTTCCATAACCGGAGTTTGAAATAGTGGTTATGTATTATTACTCCGGTGAAACAGGGCTAAAGAAGAGGTAAAGTTCAAAGGCGTAGTTAGTGGCCTCAATTAAGTGACGTTGTCACCAACAAATCTTTCAGTGTTAGCACAATTGCCACGATAAAACCGCTTCCCAGTATCATCACCGTTACCGTAGTGCCGTATTGTGACAACAACATAGTCGCTACTGGAAGTAAAAACAGCATGGTTAGATTATTCAAACTCTCTGAGATAGCCAATATTTTCCCTTTATCCTGTTTTGCCCGCTTTGCCAGGATAGAAGTGCTTATCGGCGCAGCAAGGCCGAGTGTACATCCCCATAACATCAGACAAGCCAAACTAAAAAGCAAAGACAGGGGCAATAACATAAATGCAGAACTGGTGATGAAAAGTAAAATTATTGCCAACAAAAGCACACATTCATCTCTGATATTCAGATGCTTCACGATACTTACGGATAAATTACCCAACCCAAGCCCGATCCCAAATACAGAAACAGAAATACCAATAGCTCCTGTTCCCATCGCGTAATGATGTCTTAAAACCTCTCCGGTTAATATAAAAGCAGATACTGCTGTACCATTCCAAAATCCTTTCGCAATAAGGGGGCGTATTAGGTTGCTTTGGCATCCAAATTGAAACTTCACCGTTTGGTGAACTGTTTTCAGAATATTAATCTGGCTTGGAATGTATTTTTTACTTAAAAAATAGAGCAAAAGGCATCCTGCCGCACTCACTAAAAATGGTACTTGCCAGTAAAATAGTTCTGTCAAAACACCGGCAACAATAGGACCTCCCGCAATTCCGACTGTCATACCAAGCATAACAATGCCCATTGCCGATGCCTGTTTATGAGATGGAAAAAGTTCTGCGACCAGCGCAAATATGGTCGGAATTAAAGCGGCAGAAGCAATGCCACCCAAAATACGTAACCCCATTGCAATTTCCAGGTTGGGAGCTATCGTTAATGCTAATCCATCAAGGAACAGGAACAGTAAAGATATCCGCAATAATTTGTGTCGATTGATCCGATCAGATAACCAACCGAAAATTGGTGCTGCAAGTGCGTAGGCGAGGGCATAACCAGATACCAGCCAAGTGACCTTGTCTATTGTTGTCCTGAATGCATCAGCCAAGGGATTGAGCATAGGTGATAGCATAAACTCCATCGCACCAATGAAAAATAAAATAAGTGAAAATATCAGTAGCATCATAGATAAAACAGCACGTGGCGGCATATTTAAGTCTCCTTAGATATATACCAATCGCCTTTCAAGATGCGTTTTATATCTCCCGCTTCGCGGTGAGATATAAACAACACATTGATTTGTAATCTTAAATTTGAAGTTGGATTGGTATAAGAAACGAGGTTGGTAACAGTAAAAGTCGTTGATGAAAATTTCGAAATTATGCTGAAAAAAAATAAAGGGGGAATCAGTACGATGATATTAAGGATTATTAAATATGGCAATTGATCGACTCTACCAAGACAGTCACTTAGCTCAGTTTTATGATTCCGATAACGAATTGGTATTAGGTTATGACTATTATGTCGGACTTGCTAAAGATGCACATGCTATTTTAGATCTGGGTTGTGGCACTGGAACACTCACGAATGAAATTGCCTTCACTTATCCCGATAAAGTGGTATTTGGCTGTGATATTGCCAGCGCCATGTTGGATATCGCGAAATCAAAATCAGCAGGATCACGAGTTACTTGGATACAATCTGATGCTAAGCAGTTGGCGTTATTTCAGAAATTCGACTTAATCATTTTATCCGGCCACGTTTTTCAAGTGTTCTTAACCCATCAAGATCGAGTTACCGTGCTTAAACGGATTTATGAACACTTGGCAGAAGGGGGACAATGTATCTTTGACAGCCGTAATCCTTTAGCAAAAGAGTGGTTGACTTGGACAAAAGCAGATTCTAAACGTGAGTTTATCCATCCAACATTTGGCTCTGTCTTGGCATGGAATGATTTTCGAGTTCACCATACGACGGTTACTTACGGCACTTACTATCAAATTCTAAACAACAAACAGGAATACCAGGCATTTTCAGCAATTACATTTGCCAGTTTTGCTGAAATCCAGCAAGCACTAGCTGACGCGAATTTAATTGCGACACATGTATTCGGTAACTGGCAAGGAGAAGCTTATCATGATCAGTCAGAAGAAATGATTTTTATCGTAAGAAAGAATAAATGAGACTATACGCATTAAACTTCAGGTTGCAATTTCTGATCCTGAAACTTGATTTCTTCCCGCGAAGCGGGAAGAAATTACACGCATTTTGAAGTTAGATGGGTATAGTAGTAGTTGCTTCAATATCAAGTGCATTAATCGGGCCAGCATTTCCTGCCATATCTTCACCATATGCGCAAACACGCCATGGTGCTTCAGACTTCGCCAACGTTATTGGCCTCCAGGGATAGCTATAACCTGTTTTATCGTCACAATTTGTTGTTGCTTTAGGTCCATATTTAATTTGTACACTTGAGATATCATACAGACGAACGTTAGCCGTTATACGCCAAAAATTCCCATAATCATCCTTATTTAACTCGGGCTTAATTGATGGTGGAGTATTATCAATTTCTCGCAGCATGACAGAAGCATCTTTTGTCTTTTGCCATTGGCCATCATTATTCTGGTGAATAACACAGAGTTTATAAATGCCTTCTTGATTAGGAAGTAGCATGTTTTTCAGCGGGCTTTGGCTTGCAGGAATTGAAACACTGTATCCTGCTTCAGCAGAACAATCGACATCACTGATTAATCCTGTTTTATATCGAATATTCTTAACGTTAGCATTTTCCTTGATAACAAGGTCCCATTTTGCTTTCTTGCCGTCCACAGGATTAACGCTCTGAGTTATCCAACGTGACCAAGGTGGACTTCTTTCCAGAATATTACCGCGGTTATTTTCCAGTTTAGACAGATCTAATTTGCTATCCTTTGTCAACGCATTGGCAATACTATCGACAGGGATAAAATAGCTAGCGCCTTCTGTTGGAATGCCTTGATTGTTTTCGATAGTACAAGGTCTGCCAAGTCCACAGCCGGTCATTCCTGGTGTTACTGTTGTATTTAGCACACCAATCACGTCTGTTTTGTCTTTTTCAAAAACAGGGGAACCAGACGTTCCACCAGCGACACCATCACAATTTACGGAGAAAACTGGAGTCCAAATCCATGGCGAGCCGCCTTCATATAAGACGGGTGATTTTCCGGTGATATTACACTCAGATTTTCTAAGATAAGCGTAATTGTAATCAACGTTATCGACAGGAATATGAGTCAACACAATAGGTTGATGTTTCATATTAAGGTTTTTTTTCAACTTCAAAGGATGATAGCCTTTTTTTGCTAAATCACCATAAGTTGCATCCAATTGTAATACCGCAATATCTTCGTATTTCATCGTTGAATATAAAATACGGTTGACTTTTATTGGTGATAGCGTCTCTTTTTTATCAATGAAATAATCCGGGGTATATCGCCAAAATTCAGGCGCCAGTTGATCAACGATGACATCATTTGTGCCTACATTGCTATCTACACAATGTCCTGCGGTAAGTATCAATGCTGTAGTATCCTTATTCGGTGTATTTTCACCAGAAATCAGGGTTGCAGTACAGTGTGAGATTCCATTTAATTTACCAACAGTTCTAAATTTTTCAGCGCCAGGATCGGTTGATTTCATCAACGGAGCACCATTATTACTTGCCGCTAAAGAACCTGTTGAAACAGAAAATAAACTGATTAATAGGATTTTACGATAAGTCACAATTTTCCTCCTTTGGATCGGTTTAATGACTTAAATTCATTATCTACTTTAATCATTAACCAGTGCTACCAAGGTGGCTTGTGCCAAAACGGATACAAGAACCTAAAAATCTTACGAGATAAAAAACTCACTGCCAACCATTGCCAGCAGTGAGTTTCTGTTATCAAAAATTGATTAACTAGAATTTCCAATTGGCATTCAGGAATACACCATTATCCTTATGGCTGCCTGATAAAACACCATTATACCCCAGTGATAGTTTAGTATTTTTATTAATTTCCAATTCCGTGCCTGCCTTAACTACAGCAGCATCACGTGCGGCTGCAACACTATTGACAGTAAACGTGGCATCGCTATTGTTAAAACTTAATTTAGTACCCCGATCAACATTGCCAAACTGATGTTGCCAACCCAATTCACCATATGCTCCTACAGTGATGTCATTTTCAGTCTGCCATTTTTGATCGACACGTAAACCTAATGTGGAGAAGGTGGCATTTTTCGATTGTTTCTTGCCGTTCAATGCAGCAGCGCCGCCATGTTCATTGATACCTTCATTACGGAAATTAACATAAGACAGGTTGGCGAATGGTTCCAGGTTCAGCCAGGAAGTATTTATTCCGTAAGCGGCTTCTGTAAACAATTGACCAGTTTGAGCACCATATTTCGCTTTCAGGTTGTCGGATTGATGGCCAAAAGCCACCGAACGTTTGGTATCAAAACGATGCCAACTGTAAGTAGCGCCGGCACGTAATGCCAAAGCATCAATCTGTTTGCTACCGTATAGCGCCAAATGGAAATTGTTACTGCGGGCTGAAGTGTTATATCCACCATTCAAAGAAGAGCGGGTATATCCGGTAGCGACACCAAGCCGCCAATCATCACCTAACTCTTTATCTGCCCCTAATAACACGCCATAGTTGGATACACGATAACCGTTAACTTCACTGTTACCATTAGCACGTTGCCAGTTACCTATGATTTGTCCCCAGGTACCATTTCTATCAACTTTGATATCCTGTTCAATGCTTCCACCATTAGCCTGACGCAAACGGGTATTCAGCGTATCGCGCAGATGGCGGCTATTATTGATTTGTGCCGCAGCAATATCAGCATGGATCTGGCCAGAAGAGAGTTGCTGGAATGCCTGACTGGCTTGCGCTGCTGTATCAAACATCAAGATACTCTCATAAACCGGATGTCCCAAACTCAGCTTATCAGCAGCATCAGCCACAGCACGTTCATTAGCGGTCATTCCTAAGCTGGCGAATGTGGTGGAATTACGTTTTATATCCAACATTACCTGATTAGGGCGAGAACTAGATTGAGTATGAGGTTGGTAACTAAGCTCAGTACCAATAAACAGATAGTTTGGCATTACGGTAGTAAATTGGCCGTTGATACCCCGATTTGCTTGCAGAATATTATATTGTTGCCCAAGCAAACTACGGACTTCTTGCTTCGATAACAGGTTACTACTATTTTCCAGAGTGACTTGCACTTCACCGCCTTTCAGCGTAACCAAGCCATTACTGATAATGCGATCACTATACCCTTGGCTATTTGGTGCAACTTTTACCCGATAACGTGAACCCGCTTGAAAGGTCACATCATGAGTAACGTTCAGCGTGCCGCTAGAACTGACAGAATCAGAACTTAAGTTGCCTGGGGCAATACTGGCTCCAGCGTTGGCCATGATTGAACCGACAGTACCATTCCCGCCAAGAATGGCATTATCTTGCACAGTAACATCCGAAGTTATGGAACCACTAACCAATAAGTGACCTTGTTCGACTAACGTTGGGCCTTTATAGGTACTATTTTTACCGGCCAGTTCAAGTATACCGTTACCGATTTTCGTCAATCCACCATGACCGGAGATATCATTGGCCCAACTGTCATAAGCACATTCAATACTATTACAGACTCGTTCTACAGTAGTACCTTTCTCAACAATGCCACCAATACCTGGAATATTGGCGATAAACTGAGTTTCAGAATAAGAACCTGGAATATAGTATTTCTTCGGGATATCCTTTTCAGTGATGAACATCTTAGGACCATCAATAGCATCTTTCAGGCTCAGCATTCCCCAACCATACATATCATCCAAACCAGGCTTACCTAAATCGGTTGCTGTGGTTTTAAGGACATCTGCGATTTGTCCGGCAGTCATATAAGGGAAGCGTTGCATCAAGACGGCAGCGGCGCCAGCCACATGTGGTGATGCCATTGATGTCCCTGTGTAAGCCTCATAGGTGGGATCAATCGTCAACTCACCATTTTCGAAAGCATCTTCGTCGATCTCTCCGTTAACTTTAGAAACGAATTCCCCCGTACTACTGTAAATTTTTGTGCCTGGTGCCGACAAACAGTAACTGGCAGTGTAACCACAACTCGTTGATGAAACGTTAATTTCGTTTTCTCTGGTCAGGTTGGCAACGCTGAGGTAGTTTTTCAAGGTATCAGGGAAGAAATAGGGCATACCCGCATGTAACCAGGTGATGTTATAGTTATTTGCATTCCCCGCAGCAAAAACAACTAATTTTCCATGACGTGCTGCACGCAATAGGCCCGCGGTTCTCGTTGTATAGTCATCGAGTTCTGGAATTGGGGAGCGGCTTAACCGATCCAAATCATCCTTAATCGGTGTGACATAGTTAATAAGCTCTTGCAACGTCACTTTGTCATACTTGATCGTACCGTTTTCCCATCGTTTTGGCCGGCCATATTCATCGGTTTCATAAGAAGGGCGCACACCCCAACTGTTATTAATAACACGTGCATTGCTTTGGATCAGCGCTTCTGTGCGGTTATAGGGAGTTTGTAAATATTTCCCAGTAATCAAACCTGCATCAAATGCTACACCATGCATTTCCTTGCCATCCCGATTTGCTGCAATGATCCCTGAAACATGGTTACCGTGAGCCCCAAAACTGATAATCCCAGTGTAGAGGTTTTCATCGTAATTCCAGGTGTCATCTGGGCTTAGAATTTTCAGTTTGCCTGCAAATTCAGGATGGTTGGTAACGGCTTCATCCAATACACCAACATTAATACCTTTTCCCGTGTAACCACGAGCATAGGCATAATGAGCACCAATAGCAGCTAACCCCCACTGATGATTAAATTCATCTGATAACCAACTATCTGGTGAGTTTTTTTTACCCTGTTCCTGATATTCAGTCGCCATTGAAGCACTGACAGGTAATAATCCCCAAAATAATGTCATCCACAAAAATATCGGTCGTGCCGAATTGTTTTTTTTCATAAAAGAGGTTCCATTTTCCAAAAAAGTGGCAATTTTCAATTCGCTATTTGGTGCATCGCTCATTGAAAAGTTTTTATTAATAAAACCAATTGTTGAACTTAAATAAGTAGGCCATGGTGGGAACGATCTATATTTTTAGAACAGCTATAGAACAATGAAGACCATATTATTTTCTGCTCACGAGGTGCTATAGCATAATAATTAAACCCAAAATGCAAGAATAATAATTAACTTTTTTATAACTATTTTATAACAATGGAGAGATCATATAAATAACACACTTTTGTTTAGCATCTCGTTTAAATGGCATGATTCTGGCATGATGTAAATTAATTAAATATCAATTGTTATTAATGTGTTATTTTTTGTGGTGATTTATTAAATGTTAATATAAACATTATTATTAGAGGGTTTTTTTGATTCAAGATGCATTTTATATCTCCCCGCTTCGCGGGGAGATATAAAAAATTACATTGATTTGCAAGCTGTAACTTGAAATTGGATGGGTATATTATCTTTTTACATAAACAATCAAACGCAAATGCCTTTCTAAATCAGTGACCATTGATGTGTAATCGAAAATAGTTTCCTGTCCATTCACATTTAATTCCCGTATTCCATTACAAGGTTCATAGATTTCATGTCGATGCCACATTTCACAAAAGTCAGGTGATATCTTAATCAATTTATTCACAATTTCTTGAATATAACTGTCTTTAGCGGCAAGAGCATAATCACGTCTAAAGCTAGCAAGTAAACGATAAGCATCTCGTTCCCAATGACACAAGAGTTCACGATAATATTCATTGGTAAATAATAACCACAAAAAATTACGTTGTTCTCCTGCAAATTGACTGAAACGAAAGCATTCATCTGCTGGTTGATTAAAAGCTAAAACATCCCAATGCAAGTTCAGCACGTAAGTTAAATGAGGAGATAAGTCATCCATAATCTTTTTGATCAATGGAGAAACAACACACTGGGTTTGTCCCGTTTCAACAGGCTCACGCATGTGTGCCAGTAAGTATAAATGCCTGCGTTCAGCGGTAGTCAGTTTTAATATTTTGGCGAGATTATCTAAAAAAACAACGGATACGCCAATTTCCCGGCCCTGTTCAAGCCATGTATACCAAGTCAAGCCAACACCCGCCAAAGCAGCTATTTCTTCGCGCCTTAATCCAGGAGTACGACGACGTCCAATATGGGGCAATCCAACGGATTCAGGACTGATACTTTCTCTCTTGGTGCGTAAAAAGTTGGCTAACTCAGTACGGGATCTTTTCATTTTTGTCATTTATTTCAACCCATTACTTTTAGTAATAGTATAAATGGTTAAATTGTAACAGGCTAATAGGGTGATTAAAATCTGTTTATCTCAAACATGGTGAGGATTTTTATCATGACTAAAAAGGACTATTTAGCCTTGTCGGTTTTGTTATCAGCTGGATTTGTGACTATTTTTGATCTTTTTGTTGTCAACATTGCTATCGCCAATATTCAATTACACTTACAAGCCAGTTTATTCCAAATTACACTGATTATCGTAACCTATGAAATTGGATTTGGCTTGTTGCTGATTACAGGAGGACGCTTAGGGGATCTATTTGGGCGGAAGCGATTGTTTCAGTTAGGTATGCTCGCTTTTACTTTAACATCATTGCTTTGCGGTTTTGCACCGACAGCAACTTTTTTGGTTTTTGCCCGGTTTTTACAAGGATTATCAGCGGCTCTACTATTTCCGCAAGTTTATGCCAGTATCCGTGTCAGATTTGACGAAGAAAATAGCCGCCGGGCATTTGGTTTATTAGGGATGACCTTAGGCTTAGCTGCCATTGCAGGTCAAACGCTGGGAGGATGGATGATTTTCGCCAATTTATTGGATTTACAATGGCGCTCAATTTTCTTAGTTAATGTTCCAATCGGTTTATTAGCTTTAATTTTCTCAGGTTATCTCAACGAGAGCATCGCTCAAGAAAAAACGGAATTAGATTTAACTGGGGTGGTACTTTCCAGCATTGGTATTTCTGCTTTGTTGCTACCACTTTTGGTTGGACCAACATTGAATTGGCCAATGTGGTGCTGGGTATCTCTCTTTTTAGCCTGCCTGACACTGCTGCAATTTTTTCATCATGAAAAATGTTATGTTGCCAAAGGAAAAACACCATTATTCAATTTTGATTTATTGAAAAACAAGCCCTTTAGTTTAGGTTGTTTATTGGTTTTATTTATCTATTCCACCTCCAGTTCATTCTTCCTTGTTTTCGCCTTACTTTTACAAAATGGTTTGGGTTTTAATCCATTGGATGCTGGATTGATTTTTGCTCCAGCAAGTATAGGATTTGTTTTGTCTTCACTTAATGCTCCTTATTGGGTAAAACGTTTTGGCAGCAAAGCTATCATTGCCGGAAGCTTACTTTATATGCTTTCTTTCATTACTTTGATTGTTGCCATTAGCACATTATCACCAGCCAATTCACCCATATTTGTGATAGTGCCAATTCTAATACTCCTTGGATATGGTCAAGGCTTTGTCATGACACCATTGCTTAATATTGTTTTGGCTTTTGTGAACGTGAGATTCGCAGGTATGGCATCAGGGGTGATTGCAACTTTGCAACAAATTGGAGCCGCTTTTGGTGTGGCCGTGGTTAGCATATTAGTTCAATGGCACTTTAATGAAATAGAGACATTGCTTTTTGTTACATACCAAAAGGCCTTTGTTCACAGTATGCTTTACAATGTTATGGCTGCTTTTATTGCATTTTACTTATTGAAAAGATTACATCGAAAGTAAAGTAAATCACGAGGATATCAAAAGTGATCAGACCATTTACAACAGCAGATATGGATGCGGTGCTATCTATTTGGTTGGAAGCTTCTATCAAAGCTCACAATTTTGTGGCAGCTGAATTTTGGCAATCACAACGAGAAAATATGAGAAGCATCTATATTCCAGCTTCAGAAGTTTATGTCTATGCACAAGGTCCTAACGTTGTCGGCTTTTATGCGCTTCACGAAAATAGTTTGGCTGCGATTTTTGTATCACCCGATAAACAAGGGCAGGGAATTGGCAAGGCATTAGTGAATGATGCCAAAAATAGAAGGACTAAACTCACGTTATCTGTTTATCAGCAAAATCAGGCAAGTTATGAGTTTTACTTATCACAAGGTTTTTATGTTGTCAGCGAAGAAGTCGATGAGCACACTGGATGCCAAGAGTATTTTATGTGCTTAGATACCGGTATCGTAATACGTTAACCAAAAGATGTTTTTTCAATCAAATTGAGCGTAAAAGTAGCATGTTGTGTTTCTTTATTAAACAAAAATGCCAAAAATACGAGGCACTGTATTTTTATACAGTAAAACTAATAATGAGTAACTTGCTCGATGAAACTACTCAATAGAAACAAAGAAGGGAAATGCTCTCGGCTCCATTAGTGGAGCCGAGGTTTATGTATAAAGAAGTGGATATTGTTTATTCACATACCATACAGATAATTTCCACTTTCTTCGCCAACGTCATCACGAACTTGTTCCAGTGCTTTGGCATAAGATTTCAGCAACTTCAGCGTATAGTGAACACGGCTTTCAAATTTCTCATCGTTACAAATCAGATCCTTTGAAATCAAACTTTCACTTTGACGGAAAACTAAATGGTCAGGCAAGAAACAGACATGGTTATTTTTAAAACCAGTCATGCGTAATTCGCAAAGAGGATAAACACCGTTAATTCCGCTTGATACACTCGCCAATAATGCTGGTTTATGGCCTAATTCTGCTATAGAACAATACAATAGAAAATTCTTCAATGCCGGAGTTGACATTCCATGCCATTCTGGAGTCACGAAGATAAATGCTTCACTCTCTCTTAAATGTTGTGAAATTGGCTGCCAAGGATGAGATTCCGCTGATATATCTGTTGTATAACCATCATGTAATGGCAATTCTACATTGGAGAGTTCCAGAAGCTCTATCTCAGCGAATCCATATTCGCTACTTAACTTTTGTAAATAACGAGCTACACGTTGGCTGCGAGAATCTGGACGTTGGCTACCTGAAATTATAGTAAGTTTCATTGATTTTCCTGTTATTCATTAGGTTGAAGAATTATCGGATTTTTTTGTCTGATTCCCGCGGAATCGAAAGCCAAACAGCAATAATGATGGTGCATACCCCAAGCATTTGTGGCAAGGAAAATGTTTGCTTTAGAAACAAATACCCTAAAATACAAGCAGATAAAGAACTAAGGAATCCCAGGAAAGAGATTGTAACAACAGGTAACTTTTCAATTCCTCGAAACCAGATAATATAAGAAAATACCGTACCGACCATACATAAATAGCTGTAGCCGAGCATATTGGTTACGGTAAGATGTTGTGGTAAACCTTCGATGGACATAGCGACAGGCAATAACATTAATCCTCCAAGCGTTAATTGCCAGCCGGTAAAACTGAGTAATGACAAATTGGTAGAACGGTTCCAATACTTAGTAAGCACAACCCCTAAAGCCATGCAACTGCATCCTGCGAAGCCTGCAATAACGCCTTGCCAATTTAAGCTGGTGGTCGAATTTAATACCAATAAACTGATCCCGATAACACCTAATGCTGCTGAAATAATGTGCTTTATTGTGAGGGAAGTTTTCAATATGCAAGTGCTTAACAAGATAACCATTATGGGTTGGCAAGCCACAATTAATGATGCCGTTCCACCTGGGAGATATTCCGCCGCAACAAAGAGAAAATAGAAGAAGGCACCGATATTGAGTGCGCTCAATATCATAATACGTAACCACCAAATCCCCTTAGGTAGGGTACGGCAAATCAACAGTAGTAATATTCCGGCAGGTAATGCTCTGATGGTAGACGTTAGCAAAGGCGTATTGGGTGGTAATACCTCTGTCGTGATAATGTAAGTGCTTCCCCAAACAATAGGGGCTAATGCAGTCAGTAACATATTCTGGATAGATCTAATTTTTGGCATATTGTTGCCCTTCAGTTTGTTTGTTTTTTCCCATTTATCGCTCTATCAACTTAAAGATATCATCAACAAAAGTATCTTTACTGAAAGCTAAATTAAAATAATAGCTTAATTGGTTTTTATCAAGTATCTTTCCATCAAAATAAATGAATAGGGGAAAAGCATGAAATACGATCACGTTGACCGATTACTGATACAGTGGGAACAACAGCGTCCAGATCTTGATCCGTCGTCAATAGGCGTCATTGGGCGGTTATGTCGCATAAACAAGATTATTGAACAACGCTTGCAACATGCTTTCAAAAAACATGACCTAAGTGGTATAGAGTTTGATATCCTTGCGACACTACGACGCAATAACAGACCAATTACACCTACTGAGCTATATCAATCCGTTATGCTAACTTCTGGAGCAATGAGTACTCGTATTGAACATATGGTACAGCGAGGGTTGATTGGGCGTATTGCTAACGAAGAAGACCGACGTAGCTGTAAGGTTTTTCTGACACCAGAAGGAAGGACCTTGATAGACAAAGCAGTGGAAAGTCATTTAGAGAACCAAAAAGCCATGCTCGAACCACTAACGGCAACTCAGCAAGAGCAACTTGCAACACTGCTGCGGCATTGGTTGCTGGATAATGAGTCAACGAGTAGTGATTCGCCCTGATATAAATCAGGGCGAGATAGATCTAGGAGAAGATATTAGAACTTAATATTAACTCTTGCCCAATAAGTACGTCCAGGCTCGTTGACTGCCGTATTACCGGAATAACCAAAGCCCTGATTCCCCGCTAAGTTAAGGTGTTCGCTATAGGTTTTATCAAAAATATTGTCAACACCAGCACTGATTTGAACGTTTTTGGTCACCTGATAGGCTGTATTAGCAGATAGGATGGCGAAGTCTTTGCTACGATCAAAGTCTTTACCTACAACGTTACCTTCATTGATTGCCATTCGGTGCTGGCTATTTACCAGACGCAGCAAACCACTGCTAGTCCAATCGCCATGCTCCCAGGTCAAGCCGAAACGAGCTTCCAAAGGTGGGATCTGCGGCAATGGGCGATGATGAGTGGTATTTTGCGCCCAGGAATACGCCAGGCTGGCATCAGTTTTCCAGTTTTCGTTAAACTTATAAGCGACTCCTGTTTCTCCGCCCATAATGGTGGCATCCACGTTACCAGCCACCGCATTCTTGCTACGATAATCGAACAAGATAAAGTCATTCACTTTACCCACATACGCTGATATCCAGCCTTTCAGACGGTTATCATTATATTGTGCGCCGATATCCAATTGGGTTGTTTTTTCGGGCTTGATATTAGTGAACGCATTGCTGCCCGCTTTACCCGAAACCAGCTCCCAGTAATCAGGAAAACGCTCGGTATAACCAATGCCGGCATAGAGCATTACCGGAGATTCTTTCAGGTCATGTTCAAGCCGAATAAAGCCAGCGGGCAGGGTTTCTTTACGTTCTTGTTGAGTAGCATATTTATACGCTGTTGCACGATCTAATCGTACACCACCGATCACTTTATTCTGTGTAGTTGCATCCCAGGTTAATTCACCAAAAATACCGTAATCACGGAAGCGGACATTTTTTACCCAGCCATTTCTTTCAGCTTCAGCCATCCTGCGATCGGTATTGGTACGGTGAATATTAGTTTGCATATCCACACCGCTCTGTAACTTGAAATCTTCCCACACCCAAGTTCCCATCATACGGCCACCCATTGTCAGGCGGTCAGGTTCTGAGGCCATTTTCATTTTTGAATGACGCATGGAATAGTTATCCATCACATGGTCGGTGTAGTTGTAATAAAAATTGGATTCGAATTTGTCAAACACTTCGCCAATGTTGGATTTCTCAAAACGCACACCAAAACTTTTGCGCTTAAATTGTGTGCCGTCCATACCTCGCGTGGCATAACGTGCTTCTCCATCACCTTGTCCAGCGCTTAACTCCAGTAACGTATTTTCATCTGGTGTCCAACCTAAGGCGATATCGGTATTCCATTTATCCCAGCGGGAAGGAACGCGTTTGCCATCACCATCTTTATAATCATTAGAACGGGATTTATTGCCGATCAAACGGATATAACCCAATTCATTGCCAATACTGAGATCAGCATTACCATCCCAACGACCATGAGAACCCATCACTGTGCTGATATTGCCTTGAGCGCCAGCTTGCTCAAACTGAGGGCGAATACGTTCGAAACGAATAGTTCCCGCTGAATTACCCGGCCCCCAAAGTACGGTTTGTGGGCCTTTGACTAAACTCAAAACATCATAACTTTCTGGTGAAATATAAGAGCTTGGCGCATCCATACGTCCGCCACAAGAGCCAAGTATTTCACTGTCATCAATTAACATTCTCAGACGAGAACCAAACATGCCACGGAATACAGGATCACCGTTAGTGCCACCGTTACGGATCTGTGAAAACCCTGGAATGGTTTTCAGGTAATCAGAACCATCACTAGCAGGTATTGGTTGACGAGGTGCTTTTAATGAAGAAACTACCTCAAGTGGTGAAACTGCCGGTGCAGTTACCGTGATCACAGTTTCATTATCGTGATCATGAGCAATATGTTTTTCATTTGTTTCTTTGGGATTGGCAGCCCAGCCACTGCTTGGCATGGTGAGTGCGATAGTCAAAGCTGCTGTCAGAGGTGATATACGAAATAGTTGTGTAGTAAACATAAAAAAATCCCTTAATTAGCAACATTGCCATACAAACTGCGTAAGGCAAGGAAAATAAAATGGTTTATTTCAAGCAGACTGACTAAATAAGGGGTGGGGCGCGGGGTTGTGATTCGCCATAAAACAGTCGAATAACAGGGCCAAAGAAACGCGATATTGGTAGTGCCCTGAACACAATGAGTGTCAATAGAATGAAAGGAACAAAACCACCTGCTAATAATGGCAGATTAATCAGAAGTTGACAGTAACCACAAGCGATATCGTCCATTAAGCCCATATGGATATGATCGACACCATGATGATTCATCGTGTGTGTCGCAGGCATACTGTGATTTATTTCACTTTTTATTTCTTCACGGTGGTGCTCCAGTGTTTTTGATACCACCGGTGCAATGAACAACATCAAAATCGCCAGTAAGGAGATGATAGTAGGTGTTCGGCTTTGTGAAAGGCGAAAAAGCGATAACAAGCTAATGATCCGGATCAATTTCTACGATTGAGGGCTAATCTTACTGCATTTGGGCTGAGGTTGTTAAAATATTTTGGGATTGAGTATCAGTCACAAGCATTTTCAAGCTGTTTGTGATGTCTTCCCCGCTTCGCAGGGAGACATCAAGTTTCATATCGTGTCGTCAATTGCAACTTGAAGTTTAATGCGTATACATCTGTACGATTCATTAGTCATCAGTTGCTCTATTATGAGTCAGTATTTGAACACATTCTTATAACAAATTCTTCTTGAGGTGAAAGACGTATATCGTTAATGGTAAAAGCATCTTCCTCGCCGTTAATCATAATCAAGTCGTTGATATATTCAAATGTGTTATTTCTATACATAAGCCTAGGTGTCACCCCATCATTCGATAATATATAATAAATTTCTGGAGAATACCAAGGTATATTATTACCAAATAAATAAACCTCTGGATTATCAGGAACGAAACCGAGCGCATAACCAAAATGACGTACTAATAATATATACATATATCTTTTTATTGCCTCACCTGGATTATGAATATCACTAAATGTTCTCATTATCGCTGTTATTATTTCATCATTCATTCCTGCAAGGAAATTATCAACATATATACCATATTGCCCTGCAAGATTAGCATGCCTTAATACCAATGTATTTATATCTCCAGTTTGTGGTATGTAAGCGATAGCAGGTTCAAGACCAGGTCTTCCTGCTAGCATATTTAATGCCGAAGAATAACCAATCCTGAAGTTTACTTCCTGAGGATTATTTGCGCGCCTAATATTTAATTGTGGATATAGATCACGAGAGACATTTCGCCAAAAGTCTACAGCCGCCTCAATCTCTGCGGAGTAATCGATTCTACTTGTAACACCATAAATTTCGGCATGAATTATAGCTCCATTAGGCGGTATAGTATAGCGAATCTCTCCTCCATAAGCTTCCACTGGGTTATAATTAACTTCATCTCGATCAGGCTGTGTTATACTGGCTCTATATTTTATTATATCATTAGCGTTAACCTCCATTGCATTTAAAATAAAGAAAAAATAAATCACCCTTGTAAACATTAATAATAT
>NZ_JADEUF010000068.1 GCF_015163655.1 Xenorhabdus griffiniae
GATTTGTAGTATGTAATGAAATTTGACTTAGGTTAAATTATGTAGGATTATGTGTACAGTTTGGTATAAATTGTTTTGTTTTTTAATATAATTTTTTTTATTTGGATTATGTAAAGGTATTTTGATGTTTTAGTGGATTATTTCGGCTGTTTTACCTTATTTTTATTAAAAATACTATTTACCATTACCTTTCCCACTAAATTGACTTTTAATTCGCCTAAAAGTGAGTTTTACTCGCATTTTTGCATTTTTTGAAAATGGCAAGAGTATCTCTTACAGGATATTGAGATATTCTTTTATTTTTCTAGTAAAAACAATACGATATAAATTTTCTTGGTGGATGGTGGCTTTATCAAGTGGCATTCTGTTTTTCTTTGAGGATCTTTTTATGGAAAATAACGGCATTGAAGTGTTTTTTCGGCATATCGCATTAAAATTGAAAAAAACAGCTGTTGTACAAGGTTCCCAGAAATACCATTGTGGCTGGAAACATCGCAGCCGATAAGCTAGCAAAAACTGACTAAAACCTCACCCCAAGGAATGACGTTGTTGTGATTTCCTTTCCTGCCCAGCACATTGTTGCACCTGTCACTTATGTTCAGCCTGTTGCTTACTGTTCTAAATAGGTTTTCATCAGACTGAGAGTATCAGATGTTGGAGTTCCTTACCCTCTCGCGCGGCGCGAGAGGGTAAAGAATATTCCTATCATTTTGAAACGCTATTTATCCGAAGTCTCTGGTTGTAATTTACAACACTATATGAAACTTGATATCTCCCCGCGAAGTGGGGAGATATCACACGTATCTTGAAATTAGATTGGTATACACCTGAAGAGTTATAGTGGAATAACGCCTAACTTTGTCAAGCTTGTTTTTTCAAATGGCGTAGTGACTTATTTATCTTCATGGTTAAGTTATCGCATTCCGTATCATAAATGGGAACATGAAATTAAATTGATGGGCTGATTTATGGAATAAAACCGAAGATAACCTCAAATTTATCGATTATTTCACTGAGCACTTGCGTGAAAATTAATATTTATTTGAAATTGTTTTATTTTGTTATTAAATATAATGAGCGTTTACATTTACATTAGTTGTGTAATTTGATTACTATAAAATAATATGTAGTTGAGTTAGTTTATTTTTTACATGGAGAAATATACATGTTTTTATTATAAAGCAATGATAAATATGATTTTTTTATTTTTCTTTTTCCTTGGTTGTTAGTGGTTATTTATAAACATAAGCACTTTATTTTATCTGAAATAATTTCAGTTGAATACTAATGTTAAATGGAGAAATACTGCAGGGACTTAGTGTTCATGCCAATAGATATATTCAATAGATCCATTTTTATTTAGTTATGGAATTCAGCGTAATAAAAAATTGATGTAGATCAAAAACGCTTATCTAAAAAACAGGGAAAAAATGGAATGCCTTTTTATGGTTCATCAGATGAATCATTTATTTCGTTGTCTGGGAAATTATTGCCACATCATTTTTTGCTGTGCGGTTATTAACCGGACTATGACATCCAGCGCCTGAGAAAAATATTGTCTGAGTATCTTTCGATGCTTGGCATGCCCGTTGTTATTTCTCCTAAAAGTAAAAGAAAAATATTTGTGATGGCGGCTGGGAATAACAGTTTTCAAATATCCGATAGATTCGTTGAGGTAGTAAGTAAATGAAAGACAGTATTACCAGCACGGAAAATCCCCTTAAAGCGGGGTTGCTGGAAACTTGGAACGCCACGGAAACTCCCTATCCTGACCATGTATGCATTCATCAGTTGTTTGAACAACAAGCAGAGAAAACCCCGATTGCCACCGCATTAATCGCTGGCGATCAGACTCTGAGCTATGCGGACCTGAACGCCAGAGCCAACAGGTTGGCTTGCCAACTGATTGAACAAGGGGTTTGCCTGGGTGACCATGTAGCGATCTTGTTAGAACGCTCAATTGAACTGGTGGTGGCTCAGTTAGCTATCCTTAAGGCGGGGGCGGTTTATGTCCCTGTCGATCCCAATGTACCGGATGAACGGAAAAACTGGCTGATAAACGATTGTGCCGCCAAATTACTGCTAACGGATATGCAGACGGCGATCCCAGCTGAATTGCTTGTCCCGCGGCTCCGCCTTACCGGCGAGACAGAGCCGATTCAGGCAGAAGATCACTGCAATCTTGATTTATCGGGAGCCAGTGCCGAACCCGCGTATATCATGTACACCTCTGGTTCGACGGGGACACCAAAAGGTGTCATCGTGCCTCATCGGGCTGTCGTCCGATTGGTTATCAATAATGGCTATGCTGACATCGAACCCAATGACCGGATTGCTTTCGCCGCTAATCCCGCTTTCGATGCCAGCACCTTTGAAGTTTGGGCGCCGTTGCTTAACGGTGCTGCGCTGGTGGTTATTGATCATACTACGTTGCTGACACCGCGGGATTTTGTTCAGGCGTTACAGGTGCATCGCATCACGGTTTTGTGGATGAGTGTCGGGCTGTTTAACCGGCTGGCGGAGGAGCTATCCCCGGTGTGGCCTCAGCTTAAAATACTGTTGGTGGGAGGGGATGTCCTCGATCCGCATATCATTGCTCAAGTGCTGCGTAAGAACCCGCCACAAAAGTTATTGAATGCCTACGGTCCGAGTGAGGGAACTACGTTTACCACGACTTACCCTATTCACGGCTTAACATCGGGTACGACATCAATTCCTATTGGTCGGCCTATTGCCAACACCCGAATTTATTTGCTGGATACTGACGGCCAGCCGGTGCCATTGGGAATGACTGGTGAGATTTATATCGGGGGCGACGGAGTGGCCTGCGGTTATCTCAATCGCCCTGAACTGACTGCTGAACGCTTTCTCCCCGATCCATTTAGCGAGAAACCGAATGCACGTATGTATCGCACCGGCGATTTAGCCCGCTATCTGCCGGTCGGCAATCTGGAATTTCTGGGCCGTAACGACCAGCAGGTGAAAATCCGCGGTTTCAGGATTGAGCCGGGAGAAATTGAAGCTCGACTGGTGGAGTATCCGGCAATACGTGAAGCGGTGGTGCTGGCATTAGGAGAGGGACAAGACAAACAGCTGGTTGCCTATGTACTGACCCAAGAGAGTGACGGTTTGGCTGCTTGCCTGCGTGAACACCTGAGTGCGCGGTTGCCGGATTATATGCTACCGGCGGCCTTTGTGCGTCTGGATGAGTTCCCATTGACGCCGAATGGTAAATTGGATCGCCGAGCGTTGCCAGCACCGGGGGAGGATGCTTTTGCCCGTCAGGTTTATGCCGCACCGTTAGGAGAAAAGGAAATTATTCTGGCGACCCTTTGGCGCGAATTACTGGGTATTGAGCGAATTAGCCGACATGATAGTTTCTTTGCGCTGGGCGGTCACTCTTTGCTCGGTATCCGGATGATTGAACGTCTGCATAACCTGGGATTGACACTGGCCGCCCGTAACCTGTTTCAATGTCCGGTGTTGTCAGAACTGGCCCAGACATTGGAACAACATCAGGCTGTAATCATACCGCCGAATGTCATTACCCCAGCGACCACCATGCTGACACCCGCAATGTTGCCACTGATTGATCTGTCCCAGTCTGAGATTGACAACATTGTTGAACAGGTGCCGGGTGGGATCGCTAATATTCAGGATATTTATGCTCTGTCGCCGTTGCAGGACGGTATCTTATTTCACCATCTGCTGGCGAAGGAAGGTGACCCTTATCTGTTGGCCTACCCGATGATTTTTTCTGACCGGACACTGCTGGATCGCTATCTGGCAGCCGTGCAACAGGTGGTTGATCGCCATGATATCTTGCGAACCGCATTTATCTGGCAGGGATTACCTGCACCGGCGCAGGTGGTCTGGCGTCAAGCGCCTTTATCGGTCACTGAACTGACTCTGGACCCGGCTGCTGGGCCAGTGGGTGAGCAATTGGCTCACCGCTTTGACCTACGTCAGTACCGTTTTGATCTGAGTCAGGCTCCATTGTTGCGCTTTGTAGTAGCACAAGAAACAGTAGCACAAGAAACGGATGGCCGCTGGCATGTGTTGCAATTGCAGCATCATCTGATTGGCGACCATACGACAATGGAAGTGATGCACCGCGAAGTGCAAGTTTGTCTTGCCGGGCAGAATGACAACTTGCCAGTACCGGTGCCTTTCCGCAATCTGGTGGCGCAGGCTCGATTGAATGCCAATCAAGCAGA
Source organism: Xenorhabdus griffiniae (assembly GCF_015163655.1). Classification (GTDB taxonomy): domain Bacteria; phylum Pseudomonadota; class Gammaproteobacteria; order Enterobacterales; family Enterobacteriaceae; genus Xenorhabdus; species Xenorhabdus griffiniae. Next base: position 4,218 of record NZ_JADEUF010000068.1, read on the forward strand.
ACATACCCGTTTCTTTACTGATATGTTGGCTGACGTGGATGAGCCGACGCTGCCGTTTGGTCTTACCGAAGTGCATCGTGATGGTTCGCAAGTCACACAATCACACCGGATGTTATCGCCGGAATTAAACGACCGTCTTCGTCAACAGGCAAAACGTCTGGGCGTCAGTGTAGCAACATTGTGTCATTTGGCTTGGGCGCAGGTGCTGTCACAGACCAGTGGTCAGGAAAAAGTGGTGTTTGGCACGGTGCTGTTTGGGCGCATGGCGGCGGGGGAAGGGGCTGATAGCGGCATGGGGCTGTTTATCAATACCTTGCCGTTGCGACTGGATATGGATGATACACCGGTGCACGACAGTGTACGGCTGGCACAGTCTCGGTTGGCCGGATTGTTGGATTATGAGCATACTTCACTGGCGCAGGCCCAACGTTGCAGTGGCGTAGCGGGTGGCACGCCACTATTTAGCGCCTTGTTGAACTACCGACATAATGAGCAGCCGCTGATCCCACATGAGGTTGTACCGGGTATCGAATTTCTGGGTGAACAGGAGCGAACCAACTATCCGTTAGTGCTGTCGGTAGAGGATGGCGGTTCTACTCTGGGGCTGACTGCGCAGGTAGTACAGCCATTTGAGCCGGATCGGGTATGTGGTTATATGCAACAGGCGCTGACCAGTCTGGCAGAAGCGCTGGAGCAAGCACCAGAAACACCGGTACGGGAACTGAACATTTTGCCTGCAACGGAACGTACGTTATTGCTGGAAACCTGGAACGCAACTGAAACACCGTATCCTGGGCAGTTATGCATTCATCAGTTGTTTGAACAACAAGCAGAGAAAACGCCGGTTGCTACAGCGCTGATAGCGGGAGATCAAACCCTCAGTTATATGGAACTGAATATCCGTGCTAACCGGCTGGCTCGTCAGTTAATTGAGCAAGGGATTTATCCGGGGGAACATGTTGCGCTCTTGTTAGAGCGATCTATTGAGCTGGTCGTGGCTCAGTTAGCTATTCTCAAGGCGGGTGCAGTGTATGTCCCGATTGATCCTGGTGTACCGGACGAGCGGAAGAACTGGTTGATAAAAGATTGTTCAGCCAAATTGCTGCTCACCGATATGTGGACTGATATTTCGGCTGACCTCCTGACTGTGCCGATATTTCGTTTCTCTGGTGAGATGAGCACCATCGGGGAAGAAGATCACCCCAATCTTGATTTACCTGCATCCAGCACGGGAGCGGCGTATATCATGTATACCTCTGGCTCTACTGGCACACCCAAGGGCGTGGTAGTGCCTCATCGGGCGGTGGTTCGGTTGGTTATCAATAATGGTTATGCTGAAACCGGACAGGCTGACCGAGTGGCCTTTACCGCTAACCCGGCTTTCGACGCGAGTACCTTCGAAGTCTGGACGCCTTTGCTCAATGGTGGCGCACTGGTGGTCATCGACCACGCGACCTTATTGACGCCACAGGCGTTTGTTCAGAGTTTACAGGTTCACCGGATCACTGTCCTGTGGCTGACGGTTGGATTGTTTAACCGACTGGCAACGGAGTTGTCTGCGGTTCTCTCACAGATCAATATCTTGATTGTCGGAGGGGATGTTCTAAATCCGCATGTGATCGCTCAGGTCCTGCGTAATAGCCCACCTCAGCAGTTATTGAATGGCTATGGGCCGAGTGAAGGAACGACGTTTACCACGACATACCGTATCACTGAATTGCCGGCAGGGACGACAAAACTTCCCATTGGCCGACCCATCGCTAACACACGCCTCTATTTATTGAACGCTTATGGTCAACCAGTGCCACTGGGGGCGATCGGTGAGATTTATGTTGGTGGAGACGGTGTTGCCTGTGGTTATTTGAATCGGCCTGAACTCACAGCTGAACGCTTCCTGGCGGATACTTTTAGTGATAAACCGGCGGCGCGCATGTATCGGACCGGCGATTTAGCCCGCTATCTGCAGGATGGCAATCTGGAATTTTTTGGCCGTAATGATCAGCAGGTCAAAATCCGTGGTTTTCGGATTGAGCCGGGGGAAATTGAAGCGCGGTTGAAGGAGTGCACTGCGGTGCGTGAGGCTGCGGTGCTGGTGTTAGGTGACGGGCAGGACAAACGGTTGGTCGCCTATATCATAGCGCAAGCAGATGATGGATTAATCAACAATCTGCGTGCCCACTTAAGCGCAATCTTACCTGATTATATGGTGCCGGCGGCTTTTGTCCGTCTGGATGAATTCCCGTTGACGCCAAACGGTAAGCTGGATCGTCGGGCATTGCCGATGCCGGGAGAGGAAGACTTTGCCCGTCAGGTTTATGAAGTGCCGCAAGGGGAAACTGAAATAGCCTTGGCGGCTATCTGGCGCGAGTTGTTGGATGTTGAGCAAATCAGTCGGCATGACAATTTCTTTGCTCTGGGGGGCCATTCGCTGTTGGCGATGCGGGTGATGAACCGTGTTGCGGCTTTCGGTGCTGAACTGCCGCTGACTACATTGTTTAAAGCACCTGTCTTGCTGGCTTTTGCTAAGGTGGTTGATGAACATCTTCACGAACAAAATGGGGCATTGCCTGCCATCACACCGACACCCCATGATAGAGCGCTGCCCCTGTCATTCGCGCAACAGCGTCTTTGGTTCCTGGCACAGTTTGAGGGGATGAGTGATACCTATCATATTCCGCTAGCACTGCGTTTACAGGGCCAGCTTGATATTCATGCCTGGCAACAGGCGCTGAATCACCTGTTTGCTCGCCATGAAGCATTACGTTCCATTTTTATCACCGTAAATGAGCAGCCACAGGTTGAACTCCTGCCGGCGGACTTTGGTTTGCCAATGAAAAAATACGATTTACGTAAAGTGCTTGAAGTGGATGAACAGCTTGAGCATTTGTGTGAGCAGGAAGCTAAGATGCCGTTTAATCTTGCCTGTGATCCCTTAATTCGTTCTGTTCTGATACAACTGGCTGACGATGAGTATGTCTTCCTGCTGACCCAACACCATATTGTGTCTGATGGCTGGTCTTTAGGAATATTGACATCAGAACTAAATGCACTTTATTCAGCCTGTTTAAACCAACAACCTAATCCATTGCCGCCGTTGATGATCCAATACCCTGATTATGCGGCATGGCAGCGTCAGTGGCTTTCTGCAGAAAGGATTCAGGCTCAATCCGATTATTGGCGCAGGGTATTGGCTGACGCGCCAGTTTTGCTGGATTTGCCAACTGATCGACCACGTCCGCCTGAACAGTTGTTTGCCGGTAACCTATGGCCTATCAATCTGGACGCAGAGTTAACAGCATCTCTTAAGCGTCTGAGTGAACAACAGGGAGCCACGTTATTTATGACCTTGCTATCAGCCTGGTCAATAGTTCTGTCGCGTCTGTCAGGTCAGGATGATGTGGTCATCGGTACACCTTGTGCCGGTCGCAGTCGTCGGGAAGTGGAATCCTTGATTGGTTTCTTTGTTAATACCTTGGCCTTGCGTATCGACTTATCGGGTGAGCCTAATGTGACGGAGTTACTGGCGCGTGTGCGGCAAACCGCGCTGGCGGCACAGGAGCATCAAGATTTGCCGTTTGAACAAGTGGTAGAAATCGTACAACCACCGCGTAGGCTGGCACATACCCCGTTGTTTCAGGTGATGTTTGCCTGGCAGAGCAATGAGATTGTGGAATGGCAATTGCCGGGGCTGACAATTTCACCGTTCGAGCAAACCCTTGATGTCGTTAAATTTGATCTTGAACTTAACTTGTTTGAAGAGGAAGACCGGATTGTCGGTTATCTTGGTTACTCAACCGCTTTGTTTGATCAATCGACAATCGAACGACACGTTGAATATTTGCACACAATATTGCAAGCGATGGTCGCGGATATTCAGCAGCCAGTCGGGGAAATGAATATTCTGGCACCCGTAGAGCGCCAGTTGTTGCTGGAAACCTGGAATGCAACCGTAGCGCCATATCCTGAACAATTGTGTATTCATCAGTTGATTGAACAACAGGTAGAGCGAACCCCAGATGCGATAGCGGTAAGGTATGAAAACCAGACGCTCAGCTATGCTGAATTGAATGCCCGTGCCAACCGATTAGCACATCAACTGATGGCATTAGGTGTCATCCCCGATCAACCCGTAGCCATTTGTGTGACCCGATCACTGGAAAGAATCGTGGGATTGCTGGCGGTGTTGAAAGCGGGCGGGGCATATGTGCCATTAGATCCGGCTTATCCGGGCGAACGTCTGGCTTACCTGCTGACTGATGCTGCGCCAACAGTTTTGCTGGCAGATCATATTGGACAGGCTGCATTGGGTGAAGAAGCACTGACGACGTTAACTGTACTCGATCCAAATACTCTGCCGGATCAGTCAGACAATAACCCACAGATCCCTAATCTCACCTCACGGCATCTGGCGTATGTGATCTACACATCCGGCTCCACTGGCAGACCGAAAGGGGTGATGATTGAACATCAGAGTCTGGTTAACCTGACGCTGGAACACATTGCTCAGTTTGATATTGGTGTCACCAGCCGGATGTTGCAGTTTGCCTCATTTGGCTTCGATGCCAGCGTCTGGGAAATCATGATGACGTTGAGCAGTGGGGCTATGCTGGTTATTCCGACGGAAACAATCCGGCAGGACCCGCACCGTCTTTGGCATTATTTGGAAGAGCAATCGGTGACGCACGCTTGTTTGACGCCTGCGTTGCTGCGGGATGGTGCGGATTTACCCATGCTGACGATAAAGCCAACCGTGATACTGGGCGGTGAAGCACCTAGTCCGACGTTAATCCAGACATTAAACCGTCAGGCCACGCTGTTCAATGCCTATGGCCCGACGGAAATCACCGTTTGCGCTACCACCTGGAATTGCCCGTCAGACTATACAGGGGGATTAATTCCCATCGGTAGACCGACAGTGAACAAACGCGTCTATCTATTGGACAAACATGGTCAGCCGGTGCCGCTGGGCGCCGTAGGTGAGCTACATATTGGCGGTGTGGGAATAGCCCGAGGCTATCTCAATCGCCCTGATCTGACGGCTGAACGTTTCCTGACGGACCCTTTTAGTCAGATACCGGATGCACGGATGTACCGCACCGGAGATTTGGCTCGTTACCTGCCGGATGGCAATTTGGTATTTGTTGGCCGTAATGACCAACAGGTTAAAATCCGTGGCTTCCGAATTGAATTGGGAGAGATTGAAACTCGGTTGATTGAACACCCGTTGGTGAGTGAAGCATTGGTCGTGGCGTTGGGTGATGGACAGAATAAACGCCTGGTGGCTTATGTGGTGGCGCAAACCGATGATGGATTGGCCACCAGTCTGCGTGAACATTTAAGTGCGCGGTTGCCGGATTATATGGTGCCGACGGCTTTTGTACGTCTGGATGCGTTTCCGTTGACGCCAAACGGCAAGCTGGATCGCCAGGCGCTGCCCGCACCAGGCGAGAAAGCCTTTGCCCGTCAGGTTTATGAAGCCCCGCAAGGGGAGATAGAAATAGCATTAGCGGCCATTTGGTGTGAATTGCTGGAAGTTGAGAAGATCAGCCGGCACGACAGTTTCTTTGCTCTGGGGGGGCACTCCCTGTTGGCAGTGCGGATGATTGAGCGTTTGCGGTGTATGGGGTTGGGTATCTCGGTACAAGCGCTATTCCAGCATCCGACATTGAGTGTGCTGGCTCAGTCTTTGTCTCAGCATTGTGAGATCAAGGTGCCTGAAAACCGTATCACACCGGATACGTCCGTGTTAACACCGGAGATGTTGCCGCTGATTAACCTCAGTCAGAGTGAAATTGACTGTATTGTTGATCAGATATCGGGTGGGATGGCTAACATTCAGGATATCTATGCCTTGTCTCCGTTACAGGATGGCATTTTATTCCACCATTTGCTGGCAAATGAAGGCGATCCTTATCTTCTGTTAACCCAACAGATGTTTGCCGATCGGTCTTTGCTGGATCGTTATCTTGCCGCCGTTCAACAGGTGGTTGATCGCCATGATATCCTGCGAACCGCTTTTATCTGGGAAGGATTATCTGCTCCGGCTCAGGTGGTTTGTCGTCAAGTTCCCTTATTCATCACAAAATTGACACTCAATCCGGCTGACGGCGCGATCAGTGACCAACTATTCCAACGCTTTGATCCGTGCCAGTATCGTATTGATCTGAGTCAGGCACCATTGTTGCGCTTTGTTATTGCACAGGATACTGATGGCCGCTGGATCTTGTTGCAACTGTTACATCACCTCATTGGTGACCATACCACGCTGGAAGTGATGAACAGCGAAGTGCAGGCGTATCTTACCGGACGGGGAGACAGTTTGCCTGCGCCAGTACCTTTTCGTACTTTGGTCGCTCAGTCGCGATTGGGGATCAGTCAGGAAGAACATACCCGTTTCTTTACCAATATGCTGGCGGCGGTGGATGAGCCTACGCTGCCATTCGGATTGACGGAAGTACACCATGACGGCTCACAGGTGACAGAATCGCACAGAATGCTGCCGCCTGCACTGAATAACCGCCTGCGTAATCTGGCTCGGCGTTTGGGCGTCAGTGTGGCGGCGCTGTGCCATTTGGCCTGGGCGCAGGTATTGTCGCGTACCAGTGGTCAGAGGCAAGTGGTATTTGGCACAGTGCTGTTTGGGCGTATGCAGGCTGGCGAAGGTGCCGACAATGGCATGGGGCTGTTTATTAATACCTTGCCGTTACGGTTGGATATAGATGAAACTCCGGTGCGAGAGAGCGTACAGGCTGCCCATAACCGATTGGCAGGGCTATTAGCGCATGAACATGCATCACTGGCGCTGGCTCAACGTTGCAGTGGGGTAGCGAGTGGGACACCGCTGTTCAATGCGCTGTTAAATTATCGGCATAATACCCAGCCAATCACATCAGATGAAATCATCAGCGGAATTGAATTTCTTGGGGCACAGGAACGGACTAACTACCCGTTTGTATTGTCGGTAGAAGATGGTGGTTCCGATTTGGGGCTGACGACTCAGGTAGTGCAACCTTTTGATCCAGAAAGGATATGCGGTTACATGCAGCAGGCTCTGGAGAGTCTGGTAGAAACACTTGAACAGACACCAGAAACGCCGGTACAGATGTTGGAAATTCTACCGGAAACTGAGCGCACATTATTGCTGAAAACCTGGAATGCGACCGAAACACCCTATCCTGATCAACTGTGCATTCATCAATTGTTTGAACAACAGGTGGAGAATGCCCCGGACGCCACGGCATTGGTCTATGAAAACCAAGCCATTAGCTATGCGGAATTAAATATCTGTGCTAACCGGCTGGCTCGTCAGTTAATTGAGCGAGGGGTTTATTCGGGGGAACATGTTGCGCTCTTGTTAGAGCGATCTATTGAGCTGGTCGTGGCTCAGTTAGCTATTCTCAAGGCGGGTGCGGTGTATGTCCCGATTGATCCTGGTGTACCGGACGAGCGGAAGAACTGGTTGATAAAAGATTGTTCAGCCAAATTGCTGCTCACCGATATGTGGACTGATATTTCGGCTGACCTCCTGACTGTGCCGATATTTCGTTTCTCTGGTGAAATGAGCACCATCGGGGAAGAAGATCACCCCAATCTTGATTTACCTGCTTCCAGCACGGGAGCGGCGTATATCATGTATACCTCTGGCTCTACTGGCACACCCAAAGGCGTGGTAGTGCCTCATCGGGCGGTGGTTCGGTTGGTTATCAATAATGGGTATGCTGAAACCGGACAGACTGACCGAGTGGCCTTTACCGCTAACCCGGCTTTCGACGCCAGTACCTTCGAAGTCTGGACGCCTTTGCTCAATGGTGGCGCGCTGGTTGTCATCGACCACGCGACCTTATTGACGCCACAGGCGTTTGTTCAGAGTTTACAAGTTCACCGGATCACTGTTCTGTGGCTGACGGTTGGATTGTTTAACCGACTGGCAACGGAGTTGTCTGCGGTTCTCTCACAGATCAATATCTTGATTGTCGGAGGGGATGTTCTTAATCCGCATGTGATCGCTCAGGTCCTGCGTAATAGCCCACCTCAGCAGTTATTGAATGGCTATGGGCCGAGTGAAGGAACGACGTTTACCACGACATACCGTATCACTGAATTGCCGGCAGGGACGACAAAACTTCCCATTGGCCGACCCATCGCTAACACACGCCTCTATTTATTGAACGCTTGTGGTCAACCAGTGCCACTGGGGGCGATCGGTGAGATTTATGTTGGTGGAGACGGTGTTGCCTGTGGTTATTTGAATCGGCCTGAACTCACAGCTGAACGCTTTCTGGCGGATCCTTTTAGTGATAAACCGGCGGCGCGCATGTATCGGACCGGCGATTTAGCCCGCTATCTGCCGGATGGCAATCTGGAATTTGTGGGGCGTAATGACCAGCAAATTAAAATCCGTGGTTTTCGAATTGAGCTGGGGGAAATTGAAGCTCGGCTGACAGAACATTTTGCGGTACGTGAAGCGCAGGTATTAGCGCTGGATGATGGGCAGGATAAACGTTTGGTCGCTTATGTGTTAGCAGAATCGCATGACGGATTGGCAGCGGGCCTGCGTGAGCATTTGAGTGCTCTGTTACCTGATTATATGGTGCCGGCGGCTTTCGTCTGTTTGAGCGCTTTCCCGCTAACTTCTAACGGCAAGTTGGATCGTCGGGCATTGCCAGCTCCGGGAGAGAAAGACTTTGCCCGTCAGGTTTATGAAGCGCCACAAGGGGAAATAGAAACGGCATTAGCGGCTATCTGGCGTGAGGTGTTAGGGGTTGAACAGATTAGTCGACATGATAATTTCTTCGCGTTGGGGGGGCATTCATTGATGGCTGCGCGAGTGATGAACCGTGTAGCCGCTTTCGGTGCTGAGCTACCGCTTGTTACCTTGTTTATGGCACCTACTCTGGCTGCTTTTGCGGAGAGAATTTACGCACAGTGTAATGAGGATAGTGACAGGTTGCCTGAGATTACTCCGGTATCTCGCGAGAGTGTTCTGCCACTGTCGTTTAGCCAGCATCATTTGTGGTTTATTTCGCAGTTTGAAAGGGTGAGTGATACTTACCATATTCCTGTAATACAGCGTGTGCGTGGTCAGTTTGATGTCTCTGCCTGGCAGCAGGCGCTGAATGCGCTGTTTACCCGCCACGAAGCCTTGCGTTCTGTCATTGTGACGGTTGACGGCCAACCCCAAGTCAAACTATTACCGCCTGAACCCGGTCTATCCATGAAGCAATATGATCTGCGTGGCGTACCTGATGCGGATGGACAACTTAAGCGTTTGTGTATGGAGGAGTTTGGGCGATCGTTTGATCTTGCACAGGGGCCATTAATCCGCTCCAGTTTGATACAGCTGGCGGACAATGATTATGTATTTCTGTTGATCTTACATCATATTATTTTTGATGGCTGGTCTTTGGGAATACTGAACACAGAGCTAAGTGCCCTCTATACAGCTTTTGTGACCGGTCAACCTGATCCACTACCACCGTTGATGATTCAGTATCCTGATTATGCGGCATGGCAGCGTCAGTGGCTTTCGGGTGAGCGCTTACAGTCCCAATCTGACTGTTGGCGTACCATGTTGGCTGGTACACCGGTACTGCTTGATTTACCAACCGATCGGCCACGTCCTCCCCAGCAATCGTTTATAGGGAGTTCATTGCCTATCAATCTGGATGAAGTGTTAACGAAATCCCTCAAGCGCCTGAGTGAACAGCAAGGGACAACGTTATTCATAACCATTCTGTCAGCTTGGGCGATGGTTCTGTCACGTCTGTCAGGTCAAAGTGATCTCGTTATCGGCACACCTTTTGCTGGCCGTGGTCGTCAGGAAATTGAATCCTTGGTGGGTTTCTTTGTCAATGTATTGGCTTTACGTATCGACTTATCGGGCACGCCGGATGTGGCGGAATTACTTGCGCGTGTACGGCAAACTGCGTTGGCAGCACAGGATAATCAGGATCTGCCATTTGAACAGGTGCTGGAAATTGTGCAACCACCGCGCAGACTGGCGCATACTCCGCTGTTTCAGGTGATGTTTGCCTGGCAGAACAATGAGAGAATAGAGTGGAAATTGCCAGAGCTGGAAGTCTTACCGGTTGATCAGGGTTTTGATGTGGTTAAGTTTGATCTTGAACTTAACCTGTTTGAGGAAGAAGGCAGAATTGCAGGTACTCTAAATTATGCAACGGCCTTGTTTGATCAACAGACAATCGAGCGGTATGTGGGTTATCTGCACACCGTATTGCAAGTCATGGTGGCTAATCCACAACAACCCGTCAGGGAAATTGATATTTTGTCGCCGGCGGAACGTAAGTTGTTGCTGGAAACGCGGAATGCGACGGAAATAGCCTATTCCGAGCAAATGTGTATCCATCAGTGGGTTGAGCAACAGGTGGAGAAAACCCCAAATGCTACAGCGATGATACATCGGGAGCAGATCTTCAGCTATGCGGAACTGAATGTTCAGGCCAACCGACTCGCTCATCAGCTTATCTCTCTGGGGGTAGTACCGGATCAGCGGGTGGCGATTTGTGTGACCCGTTCGCCAGCGATGGTGGTGGCGCTATTGGCAGTACTGAAAGCGGGTGGCGCCTACGTACCACTGGACCCCGCCTATCCGGGTGATCGTCTGGCGTATATGCTGAATGATGCTGCTCCATTGGTAGTACTGGCGGATAATATCGGGCGTGCTGCATTGGGTGACGAAGCACTGGCGAAATTAACCGTACTTGACCCGAATACTCTGTCTGACCAACCGGATAACAATCCGCAGATCCCAGCGTTAACTCCACGGCATTTGGCCTATGTGATTTATACTTCTGGTTCGACCGGTATGCCGAAAGGAGTGATGGTTGAACATCGTGGGTTGGTCAACCTTATCCGAGATAAAATCAGCCAGTTTGACATTCATTCTCATAGCCGGATGTTGCAATTCGCCTCATTTGGTTTCGATGCCAGCGTCTGGGAAATCATGATGGCATTGTGTGGTGGTGCCACCTTGGATATTCCTGTCGATGCGGTTCGTCAGGATCCACTCCGCCTTTGGCATTATCTGGAAGAACAGGCGGTGACTCATGCCTGCCTGCCCCCGGCTTTGCTCAGGGATGGCGCAGATTTACCAGAGATAAACCTAAGACCAACATTGATACTGGGCGGAGAAGCTCCTGGTGCTGCGCTACTCCAGTCACTGTGTGGCCGTGCCACGCTGTTCAATGCCTACGGTCCGACAGAAATCACGGTATGTGCCACCACTTGGCGTTGTCCGGCAGATTATATCGATACATTAACGCCTATCGGACGTCCGACAGCTAACACCTGTGTTTATCTGCTGGATGATTGCGGCCAGCCGGTTCCACTGGGAGCGGTCGGCGAGTTGTATATTGGTGGTGATGGTGTAGCACGTGGCTATCTCAATCGCCCTGATCTGACGGCTGAACGTTTCCTGACGGACCCTTTTAGTCAGATACCGGATGCACGGATGTACCGCACCGGTGATTTGGCCCGTTACTTGCCGGATGGTAACTTAGTATTTATTGGCCGTAATGACCAGCAAGTGAAAATCCGGGGATTCCGTATTGAGCCGGGTGAAATCGAAGCTCGGCTGATGGAGTACCCGACTGTGCGTGAAGCTATCGTCCTGGCTCTGGGTGAGGGGCAGGATAAACGTTTGGTAGCTTATGTGGTGGCACCGGCGGATGATGGCCTGACAACCTGTTTGTATAGCCATTTGAGAGCACTGTTGCCTGACTACATGGTGCCGGCTGCTTTTGTCCGTCTGGATGCATTTCCGCTAAGTCCTAACGGTAAGTTGGATCGTCAGGCACTGCCGGAGCCTGATCAGAATGCTTTTGTTCATCAAGCCTATGAAGCGCCGCAGGGGGAGGTTGAGATCGCAATGGCTGCTATCTGGCGTGAATTGTTGGAGGTTGAGCAAATAGGCCGATATGACAATTTCTTTGCGCTGGGGGGACACTCGCTGCTTGCTATGCGGATGATAAACCTTGCCGCAGGTCGTGGTTTGATGTGTACATTGAATAACCTATTCCAATTCCCTGTGCTGGCTGAACTGGTATCAAAAATCACATTAGATCCACTGTCCCAGCCGCAAAGCAGCGCGATACCTGTGCGACCCTTCGGAACGGAACCGCCGTTATTCTTTGTGCCCAGTGGTATGTACGATTACTCCTATGTCTTTGGATTAGCAAAACATATTCAGTCGGACTATCCGATTTATGCCCTGCCCTGGCCGTCCATCAATGACGAGGCAATATCGGCTCTTGAAGAGTTGGCTGCCAAAATGATCACCTTTATGAAGGCTGTTCAACCGGAAGGCCGATACCGGATTTACGGTTACTCTTCTGGTGGCGTACTGGCCTATGCCATTGCCCAGCAACTTTTAAATGCCGGTGAGATCGTCGATTTTCTGGGTTTGATTGATACGCCTGCTCCTCACTGCTTCAAGCAGCAGGTTATTCAACCAAAACTCCACTTTCTTGTTGAACTGGCAAAACAGTCGGGCGGGGAACATGAAGAGGAGATTGCGGTATTGCATCAGAGAATTGATAAACTGAATTTGGTGCAATTTATTGCCGCAGCGCAGGAACTGGGACTATACCCGGCAAACCTGCATCCTGACTTGATCGCAAGACGTTGGGAACAGATGGGAAATTATGTGCAAATGGTCAAAGAGTATGAACCACAAACATTGGCGATAACGCTCCACCAGTTCTATGCGACAGAACCTTATCCACAACTTCCTTTCGTTACGGAATCCGCATTACCCTCTTTGAGTATGGAACCGTCGTTAGGCTGGAAGCAGATCATGCCTGATTATTTGCTCCAGCTAATCTCTGTACCAGGTGACCACTTTAGCCTGATGGAGGAGAGTAAAAATAAAGTCATTTTGGCTAAAACCTTAAGTATGGCGTTGGCAACGACGTGTGAAGCGGAGGCGGTATAATGTCAGTGATAATATCAATATAGATTAGCCTGATTATTGTGCGCGAGACCAGCATGGTTGGTCTCGCCGGTTTTTTGGGATTAATGTAAATAGCATTTTAAAATAATAGGAGTATTCCTTACCCCGCGCGGAGCGCGGGGTAAGGAACTCCAACATCTGATTGATACTCTCAGTATTATGAAAACCTATTTACTTGAATAATTGGATATTTAGCCATGCCTGAGTAAAATTTTATTCTGAAATTGCTGTTTCATGTAAATAATGCCATTGAGGATGATCATTATGGAATGAGATAACTGCCAATGACCAACGGTAATTCGTATTGCCATCTTTGGTCTGTTTTTCACGATAACGTACGGTAACATATTCTTTACTGAATGCGACCACAGTACAGTTATCAACTTCAATTTTAAAATTTGGTCTGGAGCCCATGCTATTAACAAACATTTCTTTTACTTGATTTAATGAGACATGCTGACCAGCCAAAGTGATCATAGTAAAATCAGGAGTAAAACTATTTAGTAGTTTATTCAATGAGTCAGAATTCTCTTCCTGTTTATTGGTAAAAACATTTTCAATCCATTGATGAATATCAATAACACTTTGGCAGGCAATTAACTCTTTTTGTTTTCGCATATTTTCTCCGCGTGTTTTTTTAAATTATGCAGAATGGTTAAAGGTAATAAACCGATTATCGCTGCAAGGATAAAAGTTAAGTGATACGCATTAGTAGAAATAGATCCTTGCTGTAATAAATTAAAAATCATGGTGAATAACGCCGTGCCAATACTAAATGACATTTGACGATTGATATTCCAAATCACACTGGCACGGGATAATTTTTCATTGGTAAAATCCATCAGCGCAGTTGTCTGTGCCGTGTTAGCACCAATGCCTCCACCAATTCCCATCAGCAAATACGCGACAATCAAGCCAGGTACATCGTTTGCATGATTAATGGTAGCTAAGAAAGCAATACCAATAGCATGAAGTACAATCCCACATAAAAATAGACGATAGGCGCCCAAACGGTTATACATTCGTCCACATATTAATATGGCTCCAAATGCACCAATAGCATATAAGATCATGAGAGAGCCGGTTTTTTCCGCTGACCATCCCAGTTGTTGTTGCAGGTAAAAAATATTCAGCAGATTAACTCCAGTAAAGACACCTGGAATTGAGTGATAAATCCACACTGAAATACCCATGCGAGTATTTTTTATTACAGACAGATCCAGAATAGCATTTTGCACACGATGGTAATGTCGTATATAAAACAAAGTAAAAAAAGCGCCACTGGTCAAGAAAATAACTGGCAGCCATTTTGAGGCTGCATTAGCGTACATAGAAAGCCCTAATAACAAAAATACCAATGCTAAGCTAACTAATAACAATCCCTTTAAATCAGGTTTTTGAGCAGAAATTGTTTCATTACGCATCCAAATAAATGAAAGAATGGATGCTAGCAAGCTGAAAGGTATATTGCTAAGAAATACCCAATTCCAGCTATAGTGATCAACAATAGCACCTCCAACACTCGGGGAAATAGCCGGTGCAATGAGTGCAACAGTCATAACCAATGTCGAGATTTTTGCCCGTTCATGTTTTTTAAACAACCCAAAAGTTAACGCTTGCCCGACCGGAATCAACAAACCGCCTCCTAGTCCTTGAATAAAGCGCCACAATACTAAATCATAGAAATGTTCCGCCAGACCAGAAAACAGGGCAGCTATAGAAAAAAGTAGCATCGAAGCTGCCATGATTTGCCGTGTGCCAAATCGTTCAGCTAACCAGCTACTAATAGGTATAATAAGTGTCAAACCCAAAATATAACTATTGGATACCCAAGCTACACTAGATTCAGAAACAGACATTTTATCGGCAATATCGGGCAAAGCAATTGACGACATAAAAATATTGATGCAATCAATAAAGAAACCAAGCAAAAATATTAATGCAATACGATAGCGATAACTCATTATTTTACCTCCGTTCAGGAAGTTTAATAACCATTGACTTATTTAGTCTATTAATTTAATTTAAACATTTAATTTAATTAGATTTAACAATGAAAATGCAACCTCATCTCAACCGGATACAAACATTTATTACCGTAGTAGAATGCGGATCTTTTACTCGTGCAGCGGAAACCTTATTTATTAGCAAAGCCGTAGCCAGCATTCATGTGAAAACACTCGAAGAAGATCTAAACATACCATTGTTAGTGCGTAATACTCGTGGCATTGCATTAACAGAAGCAGGAAGAGAGTTTTATGAGGATTTTAAAAAGATATTTAATAACATTCAGGATGCTTTTGATAATGTTGCGGAACGACATCACTCTCTGGCTGGGAAATTACGTATTACTTCCACCGTTGAGTTTGGTGAAAAATTTCTTCTTCCTTTAATCAGTCAATTCTGTAAAATTTATCCTCAATTAGAAGTTGGTTATTTTGCTGACTCAACTTTAAATGATTTAATTACAGAGAGAATTGATCTTGCGATTCGACTGGGGATATTAAATGATTCAACACTGAAAAGCAGGCATCTGGCTACTTATAAAATTAAACTAGTGGCTACCCCAGATTGGATCGAACAAAACTCCGTTATTGAACCAATAGATCTGAATAAGGTTAATTGGATTGCCAACACTAGCTTACAAAATCCAACTCAATGGGAATTAAATCATCCTATTTATCCCAAGATCAATGTCCGTGGGAAAGTGAAATATGCCTCAAATAACATTTCTGCAATTCGCTCCCTAACCTTGTCTGGTTTAGGCGTATCCATACTCCCAGAGTGGTTTATCAATGGGGATATAGCATCTGGTACTTTGGTCGAGCTTTTCCCTGAATATCATCTGCCAAAGCAGGAAATATCGATTGTATTTCCAAATAATGTGCAACTTCAACGTAAGAATCGTCTTTTTATAGATTATCTATTAGAAAACCTGGTTGTGTGAGCAAAAAAATAGTGATAATTTGGGGATCGCAGCAGGAAGACATTGAAAAAACTGCTGGCACTCCTACCCTCTTTCAGCATCCGATCCTACTGTACAGATGATTATGCTGTTCAGTCCCTGCAAGTATCTCTATCATGCCTATCTTGCCTATATGAAAGGGCAATAACCTAAACAAACCCGTTTACGTTACCCGCTTCGTCATGGATATGCCAAGAGCACTGGCAGAGTACGGACAGCATTACCTAAGTAAAAAAAGTAAACAAGGTATTCGCAGTAACCTGAGCCTGAATCTTGATGCTGTTATCGAGTGGATGCCGAAGCTGACAAGGAATAATCTACCAGAAGAATAATTTTTTCTTACTCCAAAGATTTTTCAAAGAAATATAAAAAAGTGTTCATCATTATTTACTCTATAATGTAAACCAGATATATCAAGGTATTGCAGGGTGAACAGTTTTATCCATAATTCTTTAATACGGTACGGGTAGCAAAAAAGTTTTCTTTGGCCGGTGATCTTTCAGCTCTCCGAGTTACTGAGTTAATGTATTAGCCTAGTAACTCGGAGAAGACAAGCGTAGCGCGTCAGTTACTTTCTCAACATAGCCAAAATAACTGTGGGAAGAGTTGCAACATAAGATAAATTAGTTCTTTTTGGTTTTAGCTACTACAATTTATAACATCGTATACTATTTTTTATTGATTAGAGGTATATTATGTCCTACTCTAACATTGTAACAAATGCTTTGAAATATATACTTGAAAATGATGATTTGGATATTTCCATTATCGAAAAGTTTTTTTCGAAAGATTATTTTCAAGTTGTTAATGGTAATAAAATATCTTTTAGTGATTTCGTTTCTCATGTAACTTTACTAAAGAAATCTTTGACTAATTTGAAAGTTACTATTTTATCTGTTGCAGAAAATGGTGAAGATGTTCATACACATCATATGATTAAGGCTAATAAGAAGGATGGTTATATGATTGAATTCGAGATTTTTTCACATTTTTCGGTTAGTAAAAACAAGATAAAGTGTTGTTATGAGCTGACAAGAAAAATTATAGGGAATGAAGATGATGATGATTTAGGTTTTAGGAGTTAAAGATTATTAACCTTACGAACAGATAATGATTTCATATATTATAATGAATTTTAGTTAAAATATACTGGCATAATTATTATGCATGCTATCATAT
>NZ_JADEUF010000069.1 GCF_015163655.1 Xenorhabdus griffiniae
TAAAACATTAGGCTATTCAAAATCACCGGAAATGCATGACAAAGTCATCGGGACTTTTATCGAAAGAGAATATTATATTTAAGACCAATCAACATTTTGAATACGTGACCCGCTTACGAAGATACTTCGGTTTATCCGCTTCCTCTGCTGTGATGTCTTTTCCTATATTCTAGACTACGCGCCTGCTTCAGTTTCATTATGCCTCCCGTTTAAATATCGCCCCTTTTTCTTTTGAAAAGATTCATTCTTAAAACACAGAATAATTTCCACTGTCCTGTTCGATTTTGGTATTTTATTTTTTATTTAAAATCATATGGGGTAAAGTGAACAAATAGTGGTGGAAAGTCACGGGCAATTGATTTCTCTTATCTACATGTGATGAATGAGTTCAGTATATTCGGCAGGGAATAATATTCCGATACTGGTTACATGAACATGTCGCATTTTGGAGCACATAAAGGCAATGGGTAAGCTAACCTGGGATCAAACTTTACGCTTTCGTTTACTTGAAATAGTGTTGCAGTGGGAAGGGCGTCTGACGACAAACCACCTTTGCTCTGCTTTTAATATTGGTCGTCAGCAGGCATCTAAAGACATCAATCGCTACATCAAGAAATATTCTCCTAATGGGTTAGAATACGATAGTAAACTCAGGGGTTATAAACCCACCGCTTTTTTTGTTCCCCGTTTTAGTGAAGGTAAGGTTGATGAGTATCTGACACTCCTGCATCAGGAAAAACAGCAGGTGCGTCAGCATCTAGAACGGGGAATGGCTCTCCCTTTAATGGATTTACGTTACGGTCATATTGAGATTTTAAATGTGCCAGCCCGCCATATCGATCCAGAGATCGTTCGGGGTTTGGTGCAAGCGGCTCGTTATCAGTTGAGGGTAGATGTTGACTATGTATCCTTAAGCTCGGAAGAACAAAGTGGACGCAATATCGTACCTCATACGTTGGTCTATGATGGGATCCGCTGGCATGTACGTGCATATTGTGAGAAGAAAAAAGATTACTTGGACTTTGTAATGAGTCGATTTCGTGGTGTGCCTGATTTGCTGGATGCTTCCGAAAATGGAAGAGAGCAAGATGTTGAGTGGAATACTCTGGTGACTGCTATAGTAGTGCCTAACCCCAAGCTCAGCACTACTCAGCAAAAAATTATCGCCAGTGATTACGCGATGAATGATGGAAAATTGCTGATCACTCAGCGTATCCCTTTACTCCATTATGCTCTTGGGCTTTTACAAGTGAATTTTGACGGGGAATATAATGAGAAGCCTCTACTACATCCACTGGTATTAGCCAACCGATCCGATTTAGTTAATCTAGGATGCCACTTCAAGCTGACAAGTGGTTGATTTGTCCATGGTGTAATAAATAAAAATTCAATATCGTAGGACACTTCTTTTACTTCTCGCAGCGCGAGAAGTAAGTGATATTCATAAATATCAGTGTCTCACTATGATGAAAAGGTATATATTTGAACTTAAAGTATTATGAAATTTTTCTCAGAACTTTGACCAGCTATACCATTATAAGGATGTCATGAAACTTTCAGATTTAGGAAATAGAATTTGCATTATGGGGCCATCAAATAGCGGTAAGTCCACACTTGCTAATGCAATTTCAAGGAAGTGTAACTTGAAGGTAATTCATCTGGATCAACTTTTTCATTTACCCAATACAAACTGGCAGGAACGTTCCGTAGATGAATTCATCTCATTACATGATATGGCAATAAAGGAAGATAACTGGGTTATAGATGGGAATTATAGAAAATGTCTATCACAACGCCTATTCAGGGCAACTGGAGTGATCTTATTAGATGTTTCAACGTCATCAAGCCTGCTACGTTATGTAAACAGAACATTATTTCAACGCAAGCGCTATGGTGGTCTGGAAGGTAGTAGAGATAGTATCAAATGGAAAATGATCCATCATATTTCTGTTGTTACCCCCAACAGCAGAAAATGCTATGCGGGTTTGTTTGAACAATTAACCATACCCAAAATCAAACTGACATCTATTAAAGAAATTAAGGATCAATTTGATAAATGGGAACTTACTAGGTAGTTACTTGTGTAAATTATTTTCATAATATATCAATATCATAAAAGAATATATTTTCGGATTCACATATTAAGCGCAACACTATAATTATTCATAGCAAGATCAACAAATTGTTCTTTTATGTCCGCCTAGCATGCTCTGTAGGCGTACTCAAGTTGAAACGTGCGTTTGCAGGATAAGCAGCGGTAACGTTAGTGACCCGCATCGCCTTTGCCGTGTTTTTTAATAAATTCCGTTTGCTGACAAAATCGACACTTTACTTCAACCGTTGCCATTTTATTCCCCCCGAAAAAATAACGACTATACATAATCAGCAACGGATTGAATACGTGGCCGGATAAGTTTTTTCCTTCCTTATAATACTGAAAGTCATTAGCCAGTGTTTTTATTTATTCTTGGTTTTTGTTTATGTCATGAAAAGCGAGATCAGCCTGATGAGTGAGTTTTTGGGAGCTGCAAATAGCCGCAACTCCCCAATCCCCTAATCTCACTTCCCAATCCCAACCGGATAAGACTCAAACAAATACCCGTCAAAATTCGGGTCATCTACATCGGATAATTCCAGTAAACTCTGTTTCACATTTTCTAAATGTTGCCACATTGTTTGCTTCGCTGCTGCGGGATCTTTTTTTATCATCGCTGCCAAAATTGCCTGATGATCATTCAGCCACGCTTTACGGTAATCAGTATTGGTAATTCGGCTATGCAGTTTCATCCACATGGGATTATTTTCACGCCACGTCCAGGACTGTTTAAGCAATTCAACTAACATACTGTTATGTGTTGCCTGTGCGATAGCTAAATGAAATTCTCTGTCACCGGATTCACTTTCCCCCGAAATCAGATCCTTTTTCTCCTTTTCCAATGCCTTGCGCATATTAGCAATATCGGCTGGAGTCACCTGGAGCGCTGCAAATTCAGCGATATTACTTTCCAATAATTGGCGCGCTTGTAACAGCTCAAAAGGCCCTGCGGCATTGATGGTCGTATCACTTGAATAGGAACGTGGCAATTGGATGAGGTAAATGCCTGAGCTTTTGCGTACTTCAATGAGGTTTTCCAATTCCAGTACAATCAACGCTTCACGAACAAGCGTGCGCGAAACGCTGAATTTTTCTGCAATTTCACGTTCTGTCGGTAGACGATCACCGGGAGAATAATCCATCTCTATAATCATCTGACGTAATGATTGGGCTACTTCGTGATAGGGACGTCTGGAGTCTGCAAAGTTCATCATTTAATGCCGCCGTAAGGTCATATACTTAAATGGATCGACTAAAAATGATGTTATTCTAAGGCATCAATACCAGAAATATAACCACCTATTCTTGTTACAATAGGTGGTTTTGAGAGAAAATTATTCTATTTTACGTATTCGATTTACCATTTCGAATAATGCCGGTTGGGTTTTAGCGATATCGTCATACATGGGTTTAACCGCGTCCTGAAAGAAGGTTTTATCCACAGTAATAAACTCAACGCCTTGTTTTTCTGCTTTTGTCCGCTCTTCTTTTTCTGATTTTTCCCACAGTTGAATCATGTATTTTGAGGAGTTCAACGCTGCTTTTTTCACAATCTCTTGCTGTTCAGTGGTTAATTTATTCAATGACTTGTTAGATATTAACAGGACATCAGGGATCATCGTGTGCTCATCCAGGGAAAAGAATTTTGTCACTTCATTGTGGCGGCTTAGCGTAAAAGAGGTGATGTTGTTTTCAGCCGCATCCACGACCCCTTGTTGCAAGGCGGTATAAAGTTCACCATAAGCGAGTGGTGTTGGGTTTCCTTTCAACCCTTTCACCAAGGCAATGGCGGTTGGGCTGGGTTGTACGCGAATTTTCAAGCCTTTTAGATCTTCAGGTGTTCTAATCGGTTTTTTCGCATAAAAACTGCGTGCCCCCGCATCATAGTAAGTGAGACCAATAAATCCCATGTTTTGACTTGAAGCGAGGACTTCTTTGCCGATATCGCTATCGATGACTTGTTGATAGTGCTCTTTATCGCGGAACAAATAGGGCAGGTTAAAAATGGAATACGCGGGAGAAAAGGCTTCTAATTCTGCCGCATTGGATTTAGCAATATCCAAGGCGCCGTTTTGCATCAATTCAATGGATTCACGTTGGTTGCCCAATTGAGAATCAGAATAGATGCGAATGCGAACTTCTCCGTTGGTTTGTTCTTTCACTTCGTTAGCAAACTGGGTCATGGCCTGATGGACTGCATGAGCCCGGTTCTGGTTATGGCTAAGTTTCAGCGTTGTCACAGCGAAAGCCTGAGATGCCCCCATCATCAATATGATGCCAGCCGCTATGCCTGCTATACCTAAAACCTGTCGTTTGTTGTTCTGCATGTTTGGTTCTCCAGAGGTGAGGGTCGGTTTTTGTTATTTTCTTGTGGGCAAACCATAATCAGATTTTATTGACTGGGCAAAGGGCAAAATTCAATTGGTCGATCTTACTCGCAAAAAACGCTGATATTGGTTGACCTTTTGGGTTTGTGATCTGCCTCACTCTCTTTCGGAAGTTATTGCAGAGTTTTTAGTACGATCAGTATAGATTCTCATTTTTGGTCGGGCTTTAATTGGTAAACCAAAATGATGGGGATCGGATAAATGAAAAACCTTCTGGCGATGACCAATAAAAGTTTGGCATTTTTTACCGTCTGCTTGCTGGCCTTCTTGGTTTTATGTGTGTCGTGGCAGGTCATTTCACGTTATGTCTTAGGTACACCAAGCACAGAAACCGATGAGTTAGCACGTTATCTGTTTATGTGGGTCGCTTTGATTGGTGCTGCCTACACAACCGGACAGCATCGGCATCTTGCTATCGATCTGCTGATGATGAAATTAACCGGAGTCAAGAAAAGCGTTATCAACCTGATTATTCAGGCTGCCATTATTTTATTTTCTGCCATTGTGCTGCTTTATGGTGGCGGCCTGCTGGTTTCATCGACCTTGGAAAATGGTCAAATCACCCCCGTATTAGGCTGGAAAATGGGGTACATCTATTTGTGTCTGCCGATTAGCGGAATATTGATGATTTTCTATGCGTCTGTTGATGTGATCTCGATTATTCAACATTTTTCTGGTCAACCACCCGTGGTGCCTGAGAATGATTAACTTGTGGAGATAAGGGGTTAGAGTATGGATTGGTATATCATTGCCGCACTCTTTGGCACATTTGCAATATTGCTGGCATTGAGTGTTCCCGTTTCTTTTGCAATCGGCTTATCTTCGTTAGTTGCTATTACGATGACATTGCCGCTGGAATCCGCGATCACGGTTGTTGCACAACGTATGGCTGCGGGAGTCGATAACTTCTCTCTATTGGCGATCCCGTTCTTTATTCTGGCCGGAAATATTATGAACCAAGGTGGGATAGCTGCCCGTTTGATCAATCTGGCCAAAATGATTGGCGGCCGTTTGCCGGGATCATTAATGCACGTCAATATCATGGCGAACATGCTGTTTGGGGCAATTTCAGGTTCGGCAGTGGCATCCGCTGCTGCGGTTGGGGGAACAATGGCACCGATGCAGCGAAAAGAAGGATATGATCCTAACTTATCTGCTGCTGTGAACATCGCTTCTTGTCCTTCTGGTTTGCTGATCCCACCCAGTAATACCTTGATTGTGTATTCGTTGGTTTCAGGGGGAACATCTATTGCTGCCTTGTTCTTAGCGGGTTATATCCCAGGCATTATTATGGGCATTTCACTCATGTTTGTGTCTGCCATTATTGCCAAGAGGAAGCGCTATCCTGTTGCACCTCGGCCAACGTGGCGCGCATTTTTTGTTACAGCGTGGCAAGCGATACCGTCATTAATGCTCATTGTGGTCATTATGGGCGGTATTATTGCGGGGATCTTCACGGCGACAGAAGCCTCAGCCATTGCTGTTCTCTATAGTTTTATTCTCGCAGTGGTGATTTATCGTGAAGTGAGTCTCAAACAACTGCCCAAAATTATTCTTGATTCAGCTATTACCACATCTATTGTTTTGCTGCTGATTGGCGTATCAATGGGTATGTCTTGGGCGATGGCCAATGCTGATCTACCCTATCTAATTGCCGATGCGTTGATGGCGGTTTCTGATAATCCACTGACCATCTTGCTAGTCATCAATATCATCCTGCTGATAGTGGGGATCTTTATGGATATGACACCTGCCGTTTTGATCTTCACGCCGATTTTCTTACCCGTTGCGACGAGCATGGGTATCGATCCTGTGCATTTTGGCATCATCATGACATTTAATCTGGCGATTGGGATTTGTACTCCTCCCGTAGGCAGCGCGTTATTTGTTGGGTGTTCTGTGGGGGAAGTGAGTATCGATAAGGTACTGAAACCGCTGTTGCCGATGTACATTGCGCTGATTTCGGCGTTAGCGCTGGTGACATACCTGCCGCAACTAAGTTTGTGGTTACCTGAATTAGTCTTGAGTTAATTATAGGGGGAGTTATGAAACAAACCTGGCGTTGGTATGGGCCGGAAGATCCTGTTTCATTAGCGGATATTCGTCAGGCAGGAGCAACTGGGATTGTGACGGCGTTGCACCATATTCCCAACGGCAACATCTGGCCTGTCGAAGAGATAGCGCAACGTAAGGCATCGATTGAAGCTAATCAACTTGAATGGACAGTGGTAGAAAGTGTTCCCATTCATGAAGATATCAAAACGCATACTGGGGAGTACGATCGATGGATCGAAAACTATCAACAAACCTTGCGTAACCTCGCTGTCTGTGGGATTAAAACAGTATGCTACAACTTTATGCCGGTTCTGGATTGGACACGGACAGATCTCGCGTATGAATTGCCTGATGGATCAAAAGCGCTGCGCTTTGATCAAATCGAATTTGCTGTTTTTGATATCCACATCTTGCAACGTTGTGGCGCAGAAAAAGATTATTCCGAAGATGAAATTGTGCAAGCACAATCACGCTTTGCTGCAATGACAATAGAAGAAAAACAACAACTGACAGACACGATTATTGCTGGCCTTCCTGGCGCTGAGGAAGGCTATAGCTTGGAACAATTTCGCCAACACCTGAAACGTTATGCCGGCATTGATAAGACCAAATTGCGTGAGCACTTTGCTTATTTCCTGCAAAAGATCATTCCGGTTGCGGAAGAGCACGGTATCAAAATGGCCGTTCATCCTGATGATCCACCGCGTGAGATCTTAGGCCTACCACGCATTGTTTCTACAATAGAAGATATGCGTTGGATAGCTGAAACGGTAGACAGCAATGCCAATGGCTATACGATGTGCACCGGATCTTACGGTGTGCGGGCGGATAATGATTTGGTAAAGATGATCAAATTATT
This sequence comes from Xenorhabdus griffiniae, assembly GCF_015163655.1. Classification (GTDB taxonomy): domain Bacteria; phylum Pseudomonadota; class Gammaproteobacteria; order Enterobacterales; family Enterobacteriaceae; genus Xenorhabdus; species Xenorhabdus griffiniae. The sequence continues at coordinate 7,397 of NZ_JADEUF010000069.1, forward strand.
TGGCTCCCGTATCTATTTCCTCCACTTGCGCTCAACCGTGCGTGAAGAAAACCCATCCACGTTCCATGAAGCGGCACATCTTGCGGGTGATGTGGATATGTATGAAGTGATCAAAGCGGTTGCGGAAGAAGAACATCGTCGGTTGGCGGCGGGTGAAAATCACCTGATTCCCATGCGGCCTGATCATGGTCATCAAATACTTGATGATTTGAAAAAGAAAACGAACCCCGGCTATTCGGCAATCGGCCGCCTGAAAGGGCTGGCTGAAATTCGTGGCCTTGAGTTGGGTATTCATCGCGCTTTTTACCAAAAATAATTTCTGAGCTAACCCTACATGGTGGTGGATGAATATCACCCACTACCGCTTATTGGTGAGTCCATTATGGAAAAAAATCTTGTCAATGCGATAACTTCTGTCCCATACCCTGGCTGGACAACCGAACGTCTGACTTCCCGTATGGTGCATTTAGGCTGCGGTGCATTTCATCGGGCGCATCAGGCGCTTTATACACATCATGTATTAGAACAGACAGACAGTGATTGGGGATTTTGTGAAGTTAATTTGATGCTAAATGATGCTTCACTGATTGAAAATCTGAAAAAACAATCTATGCGCTATACCGTTGCAGAAAAAGGGCAGGAAGAAATCAGATTAAAAATTATTGGTTCGATGAAAGAAGGTATGCACCCATTAATTGATGGCGTTCAGGCGATTATCGAAAAAATGGCTGATCCTGATGTTGCCATTATCTCTTTGACAATCACGGAAAAAGGTTATTGTACCGATGCCGTGACAGGGCGGTTAGATCAAAATAATGAGTTGATTATTAAAGATATTGCTAATCCCGCGGTGCCAAGATCAGCTATCGGCTATATCACGGCGGCGCTAAGATTGCGTTTTGAACGAAGCCTACCCGCTGTGACGATTTTGTCCTGTGATAATGTGCGGGAAAATGGACATGTTGCCCGTGAGGCCGTATTAGGTCTGGCGCGTTTGCAGGACAGAAAATTGGCACAATGGATAGAAAGTCAGGTGACATTTCCCTGCACGATGGTGGATCGCATTGTGCCGGCAGCGACGCCAGAAACGTTAGCTGAAATTGCCCAACAGCTGGGCGTTGCCGATCCGTGTGCTATTGCCTGCGAACCTTTCCGTCAATGGGTGATTGAAGATAACTTTGTCAATGGGCGCCCAAATTGGGATCTGGCCGGTGCGCAATTTGTGGACGATGTGGTGCCCTTTGAAATGATGAAATTGCGTATGTTAAATGGCGCTCATTCATTTTTGGCCTACCTGGGGTATTTAGGTGGCTATGCGCATATCTCCGATACCATGACAAATGCCGATTATCGTCGGGCGGTGTATGCACTGATGTTAAATGAACAAGCCCCAACGCTATCAATGCCAGAAGATATCGACCTGATGGCCTATGCGGATAAATTGCTCGAACGGTTCACTAACCCAGCGTTAAAACACCAGACCTGGCAGATTGCGATGGATGGCAGCCAGAAATTGCCGCAGCGCATGATTGATTCCATTGAATGGCATCTTTTGCGGGGAAGTGATTATCGCCATTTAGCGCTTGGTGTAGCGGGTTGGATGCGTTATATCAGCGGCGTGGATGAACAAGGCCAACCCATTGATGTGCGTGATCCATTAAAAGAAACCTTTGTGGCGATTTTTGCCAAATATGGTCAGTCGGTCGAGGTGGTGAAAGAATTACTGGCAATTGAATCGATCTTCGGCAAGAAACTGGTCAACAACCGTGAATTTGTCGATAATGTCACCAAAGCCTACCAAAACTTATTCAATGTTGGCGCCCGCCAAGCGGTCGCGGCCCTTTGACCATAGAGGAAAATGTCATGAAAACCTTTATGTGTGAAGATTTCCTGTTAAATAATGACGTTGCCCGCCGCCTTTATCATGATTACGCGGCGTTGATGCCTATTTATGACTATCACTGTCATCTCAATCCCAAAGAGATAGCGCAAAACCGCCGTTTCCACAATCTTGGTCAAATTTGGTTAGAGGGCGATCATTATAAATGGCGCGCGATGCGTGCGGCAGGGATTGAAGAGGCACGAATTACCGGTGCTGAAAGCAGTGATTATGAAAAATACCTCGCATGGGCGGAAACGGTTCCTCTGACGATTGGCAATCCACTTTATCACTGGACTCATCTGGAATTGCGGCGTCCCTTTGGCATTAGCGGAAAACTATTTGCGCCGGATACCGCAGAAGCCATCTGGCATGAAGTGAACGAGAAACTCTCTCAAGATGAATTTTCTGCCCGTGGCATTATGCAGCAAATGCAGGTACGCATGGCAGGAACAACGGATGATCCCATTGATTCTCTCGAATATCATCAACAGATTGCCAAAGATAAAGACTTTACCATCGAAGTATTACCAAGCTGGCGTCCAGACAAAGTCTGCAAAATTGAGCTATCGGGTTTTTGTGACTATCTCGAACGATTAGGAAAAGTCGCAGATATCGCGATCGGGTGTTTTGCTGATTTATTGCAGGCATTAGAGCGCCGACTTGAACACTTTCAAGAGCACGGTTGTGTGGCATCGGATCATGGTATTGAACAGTTGCGTTATGCGCCGATACCTGACGAAAAAGTGTTAGACATCATTTTGCAAAAGCGCAGACAAGGGCAATTACTCAGCGAATTAGAAATAGCACAATTTACGACAGCGGTACTGGTTTGGTTAGGTAAACAGTACGCAAAACGTGGCTGGGTCATGCAACTGCATATTGGCGCCTTACGCAATACCAACACGCGTATGTTTAATCGGCTAGGGCCAGACAGCGGCTTTGATTCCATTGGGGATAATCCTATTGCTTACCCATTATCTCGCTTGCTGGATGAAATGGATAAAACAGATGAATTACCGAAGACCATTCTCTATTGCTTAAATCCCCGAGATAACGAAGTGATCGCAACTATGACTGGTAATTTTCAGGGCGGGGATCAGGAAGATAAAAGTATTCAGGGTAAGATCCAATTTGGATCGGGCTGGTGGTTCAACGATCAAAAGGACGGTATGCAGCGTCAATTGGAGCAACTTTCCCAATTAGGTTTATTGAGTCAGTTTGTCGGTATGCTGACAGATTCACGTAGCTTTTTATCTTATACCCGCCATGAATATTTTCGGCGAATTCTCTGTAATATGCTGGGGAATTGGGTCAAAAATGGTGAAATTCCCCATGATGAGGAGATGCTGGGGCAGATAATCCAGGACATCTGTTTCAATAATGCTGAACGTTATTTTCAGGCTATAAAGGATTAAAGAATGCAGATGCGGAAAATTGCCCTGATTGGCGAATGCATGGTTGAGCTAAATGGCATTCCATTTGGTGCCATGACACAAAGTTATGGCGGTGATGTACTAAATAGTGCAGTTTATCTGGCTCGCGCTGGCGGCAATATACTTGATGTCCATTTCGTCACGGTGATGGGTACGGATCCCTTGAGCGAAGGCATGATCTCACGCTGGCGGCAAGAGGGCATTAATACTTCGTTAGTGTTGCGTGACAACGCCCATCAACCCGGTTTATACCTAATCCAACTTGATGAAAAAGGTGAGCGCACGTTTCTTTACTGGCGCAATAACTCGGCGGCGCGTTATCTCTGGCGCCATCCTGATTATCCTTTCTTGCGCCAGCAATTGCAGAATATGGACGTGCTCTATCTCAGTGGGATCAGCCTGGCGATTTTGCCTGAGCATGATCGTCAATTGCTGCTCATTGATTTGAAACAGTTGGCTGCTGAAGGGAAATTGATTTTCTTTGACAGTAATTATCGTCCCGCTTTATGGGAAAACGAAACACAAGCCCGTGAGTGGTATCAGCAAATGTATGCCATCACCGATATTGCGTTAGTCACTGACGATGACGAAGCGCGTCTCTGGGGAGATTCATCAATTGAGGAAAGCTTTAACCGCCTGAAAAGCATGGGGGTTAAACAAGCCATTATCAAAGCGGGTGAACGGGGCTGTTTTTATCGTGACTTAAGCGGCTGCGATGCCACACAACATATTGAGACTCAACCTGTTACACCTGTCGTTGATACCACTTCGGCAGGCGATGCATTTAATGCGGGTTTTATCGCGGGGCAGTTAAATGGGAAATCCATTTATGATTCAGCATTAATGGGGCATCAGCTCGCAAGGGTTGTGATCCAGCATAAAGGTGCGATTGTACCGCAGACAGCGACACAGCCGGTTACCGCCCGTTTTTTTAATTCGAACTAAATCGGAGAGAATGATAATGCAAGAGATAATGGCGCGTCTGCGTCAGATTAAAATTGTGCCTGTGATAGCCATTGAAAAGGCCAGAGATATTATTCCCCTTGGTCATGCATTAGCAGACAACGGCCTGCCTGTGGCTGAAATCACGTTTCGTACCGAGAGTGCTGCCGAAGCGATCAGTCTATTGAAGGCTGAGCGACCAGATATGCTGATCGGTGCGGGAACCGTGCTTCAGCGTGAACATGTTCGTCAGGCAAAAGCAGCGGGGGCAGAGTTTGTTGTTTCACCTGGGTTTAATCCAAACACCGTACTGGCGTGCCAGCAAATTGGTATTCCTATCATTCCTGGCGTGAATAACGCCAGCACGATTGAACAAGCGCTGGAATCAGGCATCAATTTTGTCAAATTCTTCCCGGCTGAGCCTTCAGGTGGCATTGCGATGATTAAAGCACTACTTGCACCGTACCCACAGTTGCAAGTCATGCCAACCGGTGGGATCAACGTGAAGAATATTCGCGATTATCTTGCTATCCCACAAATTGTGGCATGTGGTGGATCATGGATGGTCAGCCCACAGTTGATTCGAGATAAGGACTGGAAGGCGGTTGGTAGATTGGTGAGGGAGGCGGTGGAGTTGGTTAACGCTTGCTGAGGGAATATCCATTTCACAATAGATAACTTTTTATGACTTAACATCATGAAACATCAGTGTTTTTATATTTGATAAAATGAAGTTTTTAAGTAAAAAACGTGGTGGGATTTTTTCTATTAAAAAAGTTCTTTAAAAACATAATAATAGAGTTGGACTGTTCCCCATATGTATGGGGATGAACCCACAATCGTGCCATCACTGACCGCTGCATGTGTCTGTTCCCCATATGTATGGGGATGAACCGTAATTTTTAATAAAAAAGGACTTTTTCACTGGTCTGTTCCCCATATGTATGGGGATGAACCTGTCAGTAGAAATTTCTTTTTAGTACCTAAAGACAGTTCCCCATATGTATGGGGATGAACCGGGCAGTCTGCCCGCGTTGCTCTGGCAACACCGCTGTTCCCCATATGTATGGGGATGAACCGATAATGGCGACCGGGTGCCAACGTCAGTTGAACTGTTCCCCATATGTATGGGGATGAACCGTGATCCATTCTTCGGGTGATGGTTGAACCAGCCTGTTCCCCATATGTATGGGGATGAACCGATCTGGCGTTAGCCTCAGACGATTTTGCGCTACCGTTCCCCATGTGTATGGGGATGAACCGAGGGCGCCATTGCGCATTGGTTTGATGAAAGACCGTTCCCCATGTGTATGGGGATAAAACCGTACGGGTGGCAAATCCACCTTGCTGGGTATTAGCAAACGAAGCGATAAAAATTTGCGTAGGTTACCCTGATCCCGTTCGCCCGCGCGTTCATGATGCGGCTTGAATATCCAGAAGAGCAAACTTGCTGAGTGGGTTCGTAAACAACTGGGTAAAAAGCATGCGAATGTGGTTGCCTGTGCTTTATCAGGCGCGGAACTCATCGTGGCACAGGCATCCTTACACATAGAGACGCCGGATTGAAGCAAGCCCATCATAGGGCAAAAATCAGTGTTACAAAAATAGGGATGACCATAGATTCTATTGCACTTTATTTTCCGTTTCCTGAGACGAACCAATGAATGCGGTTTCCCTGGTGTAATCAAAAATAGTGATTATTTAAAAAAATAAGGTAATGTTTTGATAATTGTAAAAATTTATTTTTTTGCAGATGTATTAATGTTAAATTTAAATACTTGGCCTAACAAAGAGTAAAAAATACTCATATTAAAATATAAGGATATAATTGTGATAGAGTTCGCTAGTTTTTCTACAGAAGATGCGATCAAAGATGATGCTGTTGGTATTTCAGTCAGACATATTATAAAAAAAGAAGGACTAAACGCTTATGCTACGTTTATCAATGCAGGAAAGAGAGTTGGATGTCATAATCACAGTATCGGAGATGAATGGTATATAATACTTTCTGGTGAAGGAGAAATTTGGACAGGTGAAGTATTAGATAATGATGTTCATGATATCCAAAAAAGGCGATTTTCTCAGGGAGATATTTTTTGTATTTATCCAAATACAGCACATCAACTTGTTGCTCATGAAAATGTAAAATTAATATTTTTATGTCCAGAGTCCCATCTATCCCATGATAGGACCTGTTTTTCAGATATCTGTGAATAATTACTCTGCAAGAGTGATAGACCGTGACTCCCTGAAAAAATTTTCAGGGATATAGTTAGCTATGTTATTTTCATAACAATATGCAACCAAATCTTTCTTACATTTTACCCCTGTTTTTTGATACAACTTCTGAATGTAATTGGCGATTGTTCTGTTGGACAGAAATAATCTTTCAGCTATATCTTTAGTGGAAAACCCTTGCAGAATATAAAACATTATTTCCCATTCTCTTTTACTAAAAAATTCTGATGGAGGTGTGAAAACTAATGATGTTTGTACATTTATTTTGTTTAGCTTTTCTAGTGTCATAGTATCTACCGGCCTTCCATGGAAAATGGTGCCTCTGCATACCCCATTTTCATCAATTAATGGAAATTTATCGAAATACCATGGTTGAAGATATGGGAGATTTTGAAAAGGATGAATTTCAATAGAGGTAACCCGATCTAATAATGTTTCAACTTTCCTGTCGTGTTTCTGAAATTCATCCTGAAAATTTGCAGTTGCTGCCGGAAGTTCACCATCAAAATGGCCTTCTACATCATATCCTTTAGGAAGAGAAAGTAATTTATGATATTTTTTATTTGCATATATAAATTTTGAGGTGTGATCTTTCGCACCCCATGGATCATTACTAATTTCCCAAAATTTTATTAGCGGCCTAATCAAGTTTTCTACTGAATAATTCATATGCTACCTTCTGAAAATCATCCTGATTAATTATTATTTCTCATATTTATGATTTAAAGTATGGAATAATATTACTCTAACTTCATGGCTTAACTTTTTCAGATTGATGGATTAAGTAAAAATATTCAATAATAAAATCAATTAGAGGTGACAGATTAATTATGTGAGTTTTTTTCAGCGGTTTTATAAACAGGCTTTAAAAAAGCTATGGATTCACCGTATTTTGAACAAGTTATCCAATAATTGATTGAACAGACAGATAGTCGTCAGAAAGTGATTATGACTGCTGCTCAACGATTATATGAAAAAGGCCGGAAAGAAGGCATTCGACAAGTTAGAAAAAAACTCCTTCAAGCCGTGAAGAATTACTCTCCTTGCAATAATCCCTCATCTTTAATCTCCCTTTTCGTGTTCTCTTACCCGTGTTTTTGAAGCAGATAAGATGTCAAATCTGCACTGAATGGATCTTTTTTGCATATAGCGGCTACTTGTATCTCCCTGTTTCACGTAATGATAACCCTCCATGATTAATTACTCTGGTGAGCATATGACAAAAGGGGAACCTGTATGCAGGACTTAAACAATAAAGTCGCTATTGTCACTGGTGGGGCTACCAAAATTGGGGCAACCGTTGCCAGGGTATTGAGTGAATATGGGGTTAAGGTTGCGATTTTTGATATTGATCAGGCAGGCGGGGAAAAAGCGGCTAGCCTGCAACCGGAATCCATCCGTTTCTGGCATGTTGATATTACTGACGATAATCAACTTTCTCAGGGAATACATGAGGTCGTTGCTTATTATCACCGTCTGGACTATCTCATCAACCTTGCAGCGACTTATCTGGATGAGGGAGCCGACTCCAGCCGTGAAACATGGCTGACCGCCTTGAATATCAATGTGATCAGTGCCATCAGAGCAGCCCAATTTGTCCGGCCTTACCTCACTGCGGCGGGAGGCGGCGCTATTGTTAACTTCACCAGCATTTCTTCCTCAATTGCCCAGACAGGCCGCTGGTTATACCCCGCTTCAAAAGCCGCGTTACTGCAAATCACCCGTAGTATGGCAATGGATTATGCCGCTGACCACATCCGCGTTAATTCTGTTTCACCAGGGTGGACTTGGTCACGGGTTATGGATGAGTTAACCCAGGGGAAGCGACAGAAAGCCGATAACGTTGCCGCAGATTATCACCTGCTTGGTCGTGTCGGTGATCCCGAAGAAATTGCGCAGGTCGTGGCATTTCTCCTATCAGATTTAGCGAGTTTTGTAACCGGTGCGGATTATGCCGTTGATGGTGGTTATTCAGTCATGGGACCAGAACAGGCGAAACCCGCTATTCCACGGTTGGCGGAATAGGTTCAGTTCCGACATCCAAAACAAAAGAGGAAAATACTATGCGTCGTATCGCTATCGTCGGAGGTGGCCAGGCCGGACTGCCTCTGGCCCTTGGTCTGCTTGACAAGGGCTATCAAGTCACTGTAGTCACCAACCGCACGCCTGATGATGTTCGTCATGGTCGGGTTCTGTCGAGTCAGTGCATGTTTGATGTTTCTTTGCAGTTTGAACGTGATTTGGGATTGAATCAGTGGGAAACGCAATGTCCGCCCGTTGAAGGGATCGGTTTCACCGTGCCACATCCTGAAATTCCCCATGACAAAGCCATTGAATGGAGTGCACGGCTCGACAAATATGCGCAGGCTGTCGATCAACGCATCAAGATGCCATTTTGGCTGGAACTATTTGCTTCTCGTGGCGGTAATCTGGAAATTAGCGATGTGGGCGTTGCCGAACTGGAACGCCTGGCGGCCAGCCATGAACTGGTCATTCTGGCGGGAGGCAAAGGGGAGATTGTAAAATTGCTGGAACGCGATGCTTCACGCTCACCATATGATACACCTCGGCGTGCACTGGCATTGACCTATGTGAATGGTATGTTGCCAACGCCTCAATATTCCCGTGTCTCTTTTAACCTGATCCCGGGTGTAGGGGAATATTTCGTTTTTCCTGCCCTGACACTCAGTGGTCCCTGCGACATCATGGTTTTCGAGGGTATTCCGGGGGGAGCAATGGATGGCTGGCAAGAGGCAAGAACACCGCAAGAACATCTGGCCTATAGCAAGCAGATCCTCAAAACTTTCCTGCCGTGGGAATCTGAACGTTGTGAGCATATCGAGCTGACCGATGAAAATGGCATTCTGGCGGGACGTTTTGCGCCAGTAGTGCGTAAGCCCGTGCTGACTTTGCCTTCTGGTCGTCAGGTTTTTGGACTGGGGGATGCCGTGGTTACCAATGATCCGCTGACCGGGCAGGGTTCGAATAACGCAACAAAAGCCTGCAAAGTCTATTACGAAGCCATTCTTGCCCATGGCGACAAACCTTTTACGGCTGAATGGATGAACAACACGTTTGAACAATTTTGGCAATATGGTCATTACGTTGTGGAATGGACAAACAGCCTTCTTATCCCACCAAAGCCACACGTTCTGGAATTATTAGGGGCAGCCCAACGTTTACCGGCACTTGCCAGCACAATTGCCAATGCGTTCAACCATCCTCCGGTACTGTTCCCATGGTGGGAAGATGCCAATGCTTGTGAAGAATATATCCATTCACAACTGATTGAAGAAATTCGGGCATAAACGGGGGAAATAAATATGAGCATAACTACCCTGAATAACCAAATGCCGCTGTTTGATAGTGAATGGGGTGCAACGGAATTTGAAACGAGAGATTTGCGCACGCTTTTTGGGAAGTATCCGACAGGGGTTGCCATTGTTGCGACTCGCACTGCTGAGGGACGTAATGTGGGATTGACCATCAATTCATTTGCTTCACTTTCACTGGAGCCGCCTTTGGTGCTCTGGAGTTTGGTCAATCATTCACCTAATCTGTCCGTGTTCCGTGATTGCGAATATTTCACCATCAGTATCCTGAGTTGTGATCATCAGGAACTGGCTCTGCGTTTTGCCAGTTCGCGGGTAGAAAATAAATTTCAGGGTATTTCAGTGCAGGAAACACCCGAAGGTATCCCTTCGATTGGAGGAGCGATAGTGACACTGGTGTGCGCCAATCACCAGCAAACGCATCTTGGTGATCACTTGCTGGTAATCGGAGAGGTCAAACGCATTGCCAGTATCGAAGGTAAGCCATTGGTTTTTCACGGCGGTATGTTTACCGGTCTGCATGATATTCACGGAATATAAAAAATGATTCTGTTGGAAAACATTCAGGAGAGCATGATTAATGAATAGTCCGTTAAATGCGTTTGTCATGGCGTTAAATCAAGGCAGTGTGAAAATCATCGACCTTACACAAACATTGACGCCGGATTTTCCGGCCTTGCAGTTGCCTGAACAATTTGGACAAGTTTGGGCCTTCAATGTGGAACGCATTTCTCACTATGACGAGAATGGCCCAGGTTGGTACTGGAACAATTTTAGTTGTGGTGAGCATACCGGCACGCATTTTGATGCGCCAATACATTGGATCAGCGGTAAAGATCAGCCGGATAACAGTGTTGATACTATTCCCTTGCATAATTTTGTTGCGCCTGCTGTGGTGGTGGATGCCAGTCAGCAGGTGGCACAAGATCCAGACTGGATATTGACGGTTGAGTTTTTACAGTCCTGGGAAGAGCAGCATGGTCATATTCCCGCCGGAGCATGGTTGCTGTTCAGGACAGATTGGTCGAAATGGGCAGACGATCCGGTACGTTTTCTCAACCTGCATGATGATGGTGCCCATACACCAGGTCCTAGTCAGGAAGCGGTGGAATGGTTGATCCACGAGCGGGATATTCGAGGGTTCGGGGTAGAAACCATTAATACGGATGCGGGGCAATCGTATGCCTGGCCAGTGGCATATCCCTGCCACACGTTAATGCACGGGGCGAATAAATATGGCTTGCAGTGCCTGAAAAACCTCGATTTGTTGCCTCCCACGGGGGGGGTCATTATTGCTGCTCCTCTCAAAATTGGTGGTGGTTCGGGAAGTCCCCTGCGTGTTCTGGCATTGGTTGAATCTTTCTCTGGAGCGATACCATGACAGATTCCAGGCCACAAGTGATCGTTGTCGGCAGTGGCATCAACTCGTTGGTATGTGCCGCTTTGTTGGCAAAATGGGGTAAATCGGTCTTGGTACTGGAACGCAACGCAGTACTTGGCGGTTGTATTCGCACGGAAGAACTTTTTTCCGGTTATACCCATGATGTGCTCTCTTGCTGGTATCCATTGTTTTTAGGCAGCCCAGCCTATCAGGAACTCAAGCCTGCGTTGGAAAAGGCAGGCTTGGTGTTTTTGCAAAGCGATTATTCAACGGGGTTGGTACAACCTAATGGCAAGGGAATTGCCTTAAAGCACGATATTCTGGCCTCAGCTTTGCGGCTTGATGAAATCGCGGCAGGTGATGGAGAGACATTGCGTCGCATAGCACAGCAAATCTTCCATGATGATGCGGCGCTGATCTTTGGTTTATTAGGGCAAAATCCCTATGGTTGCGGGATACTCAAATTATTGTTCTCTGAATGGCGCAAACGTGGCCTGGATGGATTGGCTAGGTTTGCCGGCAGTTCGCTGGAAACTTTCCGGCGCTGGGCTGAACGTGAGTTACAGTCTGATTTCGGCCGTGCTTTGCTGGCACCGTGGGTATTGCATACGGGGTTAGGGCCGGATGATGCCAGCTCCGCTCTGATCGGTAAGCTCACCTTTACTGCTGTAGTTGCCGGCGGGATGCCGGTGGTAAAAGGTGGCAGTATGCGTATGGTAGAAGCCCTAACAGGGATCATTGAGCAACACGGCGGTCAGCTTATCACCCATGCTCAAGTTGACCGTATCATCACCCAAGGGCAGGGCAAAAAGCGTCGTGCTTCTGGTGTGATGGTTGCGGGGCAGGTTTATCACGCCAGCGAAGCGATAGTCTGCAATGTACCCCCCCAACAGCTTTATGGTCACTTGCTGGATAGGGTTCCCGATACTCTTTTGCAACAAGCACGGAACTATCGCTATGGGCGCGGGGGAATGCAGATTCATTTTGCCTTGAACGCCCCACCGCCGTGGTGTGAGCCTGAATTGTGCCATGTGCCACTGGTTCATTTAACGGAGAGTATGGAACAAGTCTGTTTATCCGTGACACAGGCTAATAATGGTTATCTACCCAGTCATCCGACACTGGCGATAGGACAGCCAACAGCCCTTGATCCTTCCCGTGCGCCAAAAGGCGGTTGGATTTTATGGATTCAAATGCAGGAATTACCCACGCAGCTAAAAGGCGATGCTTTGGGAGAAATTCCCATTCCTGTCGATGGCAATTGGAATGAGGCAATTCGCGAAGCGGTTGCGGATCGGGTGCAGGCTCGTTTGGAAACAGTGATGCCAGGTTTTTCATCTTCGATTGTTGGCCGCAAAGCTTATTCTCCGGCGGACTTACAGGCATTGAACTGTAACTTGTCAGGGGGAGATCCCTATTCAGGCATTTGCTCACCTGATCAATTTTTCTGGTTACGCCCGTTTGCCCCTGCGCAAGGTGCCAAGGCGCATCAAACTCCAGTCCGTAACGTGTTTCACATTGGGGCTTCAACTCACCCAGGCCCCGGATTAAGTGGGACTTCTGGCTATCTTGTCGCTCGTCGACTTGCGCGACGCTGATCAAAGTAGCCAATCATTTCATTTTTTATCAATTCATCTCTTACAGAGAGGAGGGTTATATGACGTCCAAATTCAGACGGCTCTTTTATGCAGCGGTTTTATCACTGCCAGGTTTCTTGGCTATGGTAAGTCATTCCGCGATGGCAACAGAAGGTGGTGTCGGCGCCTATCCTGATGGTCTGGATAATTACTTATCCGGTGCTTTACCGCCTGCGGGCCTTCATACCCTGTTTTATGGTGGCAATATTCACTATACCAAGCTTAAGGACAATCATGGCAATTTGATTCCTGTTCCTGGTTTTAAAGTCAACGTGAATGTCCTTGCCCCGCGATTGGTTTGGGTGACCGAGGCGCAAGTCTTTGGCGGCCAGCTGGCTTATCATGCTATCGTGCCATTATTGGATGTCACCGCTGATACTGCTGACAAACATGATAACAGCAAAGGGATAGGGGATATCACCTTTGGCCCTGCTTTGGGTTATCATCCCGCGCCTGATTTGGCTTATGTTATTGGCTTGAATGTCAATGCACCGACAGGCCACTATGACCGCAACGATCTTTCCAGCCTGGGGAAAAACTATTGGACAGCGCAACCCGTCTGGGCAATCAGCTATTTCCCTGCTGACGGCATCAATGCGGATTTAAAAGTGATGTATGATGTCAACTTCCGCAACAAGGACACTAAAACAACCTCCGGCCAGGCACTACATGCGGATTATGCGTTGGGTTGGGGATTTGGCAACGGTTTGGTCGCAGGCGTTGGCGGTTATGTTTTTCAGCAGATCACGAATGATAGTGGCTCAAACTCCGCACAGGGTAAAGCGAGGGCGGTGGGTTTCGGTCCTTCCATTCGCTATGCCAATGATAAAGGCTGGCTGCTGACTTTGAAGTGGCAAAAAGATTTTGTTGTCAGTAATCGCCCATCAGGTTCTCAAATTTTCTTAAAAGCGGCCATTCCATTTTGAGGACGTATTTTTTTATATACCAATCTAACTTCAAGATGCGTGTGATATCTCCCCGCGAAGCGGGGAGATATCAGGTTTCATATTGTGTTGCAAATTACAACTTGAAGTTGCATGGGTATAAACACT
>NZ_JADEUF010000007.1 GCF_015163655.1 Xenorhabdus griffiniae
CTTAGAAACCGAATTAAGCGGCTGAATCGTAAAACATTAGGCTATTCAAAATCACCGGAAATGCATGACAAAGTCATCGGGACTTTTATCGAAAGAGAATATTATATTTAAGACCAATCAACATTTTGAATACGTGACCTGATATTGTTATTTTTTAATGAATTATTTAAATTTAAAATGCTCAAATATCAAACTCCACATTTATTTTAATTGACTTTAGCGTTATATCACTTTAAGTATTTAAGTGGATTAAAAATTGAACCAAACACGTCATTTATTTAAATTTCAATTAATTTTTTGTCATATTTGTGATAAATGTCACTGACAGATATATATAATACACTACCTTACTACCCATATTTTGTATCATCAATATATTTATATTTAGTTGGCTATATATATCAGTCTAGTTAACTTAGGTGAAATTTTGTTTATTGACAAACAAAAAATAAACATACCCATAAAAAAAATAAAATTGAATCATTAATATTAGTCTGTAACATATCTCGCTGTAACTGTTTGTATGATGTTGTTTTTTCTCTTTTTCATGTTCTAGTTGATGAACATTTTTAGAGGTAATAATGAGTAACAAAATGAACGAAGCCATTAAATCGATATTTAATGGACTCCCTGATCTTCCGCCTGAAACTTATTTCCAGGAAGGCTTTTTCAGGGACCCAGCGAGAACAATCAATACAGATGATAGGTATTTTTTATCTCCTGCTGATGGGTTTGTCATCTATAGTGGGATAATAAACCCAGATGAAGCGATCACCGAAGTAAAAGGAAAAAAATATAGCATTCAAGATATCATCAGAGATAAACATTATGACAAGCGTTCGCTGGTCATTGGTATCTTTATGACATGCTATGATGTGCATATTAATAGAATTCCTTACGATGGTATCCTTAGTTACGCGGAACATGAACCTCTGGAAACCAACAATCTACCAATGATTGATGTAGAGAATAATATTTTTTATAAAGAGAACATTGAATTAATTTATGACGACTATTTATATTTAAATCAAAGGGTTGTCAATAAGGTCTATTCGCCTGGCATTAATCGAGAATACTATATGGTTCAAGTCGGTGATTATGATGTTGATACGATAACACCGTTCCATATACAACAAAATACGCCTGTATATCAGGGTGATAGATTTTCAATGATTCGGTATGGTTCACAAGTCGACTTGGTGATCCCTGTTGCTGATGATGATGAATTAACTTCATTAGTCACTGAAAAGGAACATGTCACTGGTGGTATGACGAAGTTAGTTAGAATCAACGATAACTCTCTATAAACAAATAATATAAACTAGAATTGAGGTTTTAAGATGTTAAAGAATTCTCCTAATATCATTTCTGATCTGAAAATGCCCGTGTTTTTATTAGCTCCTCCATTTTCATTAAACACCAATGTAAGAAATAACATTTGGATGGAGGAACTGGACGAATCCGCTATCAATGTTAATAGCAAAGTGGCTTTAAGACAGTTCTATAAGCTATATAGCTTTATGTCATCACAATCGTTGGTCTATCTGTTGCCATCCGATACTCACCAAGAGCTACAAGATCAAGTATATGTTGCTAACTTGGGTATTATTATTGGAGATGAAGATCCAACAGCAATAGTTGCTAATTTTGCATCAGAAATCAGAAGATCAGAAACACCTATTGGAGTCAGTTTCTTTGAATCATTGGGCTATAAAACTGAAGTTGCCCCTTACTATTTTGAAGGTGAAGCTGAATTAAAACATTTGCATGATAATGTCCTGGTCGGTGGTTATGGTATAAGAAGTGATATTAAGACCTATGACTGGATGGAAGAAAAATTCGACCTCAAAATCGTGAAAGTGGAAGAAAAAGATCCTTATCTTTACCATTTGGATTGCAGCATTTTCCCACTGGATAAAGAAAATACGCTCGTTTATACCGGCGGATTCAACAGCGACGAGCTGAAAGAATTGGAGAAAGTCACCAACATTATCAGCATCAGTAAAGATATTGCATACAGTGGGATTTGTAACTCTGTCAGAGTCAATCAGCATATTCTTTGTTCATCCAATATTAATGATCTGAAAGCAGGCACGGAGGAGTATATCTATGAAATGAACAAAAACCATGAGCTGGAAAAAGTTTGCTCTAAATTGGCATTAACACCAAAACTTTTCAATTTATCTGAATATATGAAGAGCGGCGCCCTGCTTTCCTGCATGGTTATGCATTTAAATAGGTATTCTTATAAAATACAAGTAATCTAAAAATTGCAGCTTGCAAATCAATGTAATTTTTTATATCTCCCCGCGAAGCGGGGAGATATAAGACGCATCTTGAAAGGTAATTAGCATAAGTTGTATTTTATTGCCATAGAATAAATGTATTCTAAGGATGGAGTTAGTCGCTTTTTGGTAGGATGATAAGTTTTAACATGTTGTCTATACTAGTTAGATTGATAACTTAACAGTGATCAGTATATGAAATATATTATATTCCTTTATTCTTTTATACGTAAACAAAAAACAGCGTTGGTGCTGGCTATTGTTTTTACGGTAGTGGCTGCTTTAGCGGAGGTTGTATTTCCATTCCTGGTTCAGGAATTAGTCAATACTTTATTAAAGGATAAGCTAATTCTTTCTTTCTCATTTAATGAATTAATTGCTTCTCTAATTGCAGTATCATTATTGATTGTCATCAGTCACGCTATTATTATTTGGATGCAAACAATTAATGCATCAGAACTGAGTTATAATATGAGGAAATCGCTAGTCGATTCTTTCCTCTCTTTTCCTTATCATATCACCAGAAAATTTCATTCAGCGAATCTGGCATTCAGAATAAAAAATGATACTTACCTTGTATCAGATAGAGTTAGAGATTTATATAGCGAATTTCTTTATGATACGTTATCAATAATCGGCCCATTTATTGCTATGGCCCTGATTGATATTAAATTGGCGATTTTGGCATTTATGATGGTTTGTCTGACGACTTTAATCAGCAAGCCAATCACTAACCGAGTGGCTGTTTATGAAAGAATTCTGCAAATTTATAACTCACGATTGACCGGCGTCATCCAAGAATCACTTTCTTGGATCAAATCTGTCAAGATTTTCAATTCTGAAGAGTCGGAGAAAAAGAGAATTAATGATGCTAATACTAAAGTGAAAAATGTTGAGAGGATCACCGGACTGTTTATGTCCCTATCTATTCCTCTTGGCTTTTTTGCACAGTTAGCATCGACCATTGCTGTGCTTTGGTATGGTGGTTTGCTATTGATGGATGGAACGATCAACCCTGGTAACTTTGTTGCTGCATTTACCTATGAACAATTGATGTCTGATTCCATTAAGAGATACAGTAATCATTTAAATAAATTTGCTTCACTCAAGTCGTTGTTGGACAGGGTTTTCGAATTGTTGGGAGCATACCAGCCAAACAATCGCAAACAGAGCCAATCAGTGGAAAATTGTAGTGCCAATGCTATTGATATCAACGTTAAGAAATTTTCCTATAACGACAGAGATACTTTGTTCAGAGACATGAATATCTCTATACAAAAAGGAGAACGGGTTCTTATCGTCGGTGATAATGGCCAAGGTAAAAGTACGATATTTGATATCGTGACAGGTTTAACACCACTAAACGAAGGCTACGTTTCAATTTTTGGTGAAGTGCTGGATAATCCTGATTCTCAGCGCTGGTTACAAAAATTTGGTGTGATGTCACAACAAACTCAGATTATAAAGGGCACGTTATACGATAATTTGCACATTGCCAATACAGAATCAACCAGGGAAGAGATGATTTCTGCGTTGATTAAAGCAGGTGGCCATGAACTGTTGGACAAATTGAAAGATGGCCTGGATTCATACATTGACGAAAAAGGCTCTTCCCTGTCGGGTGGTGAAAGGCAGGTAATTGGGTTAGCGCGTTTGTACCTTAAGACACCAGAAATACTGCTATTTGATGAACCTACGACCTATCTGGACAATAGTAAAATAAATAGCTTTGCTGAGTCATTGAACAATATTGTTCGCGGTAAAACAGTGCTTATGATAAGCCATGATCCGCGTGTATTTAAACTGGCTGAGCGAGTAATCCGAATCGACAAAGGGAAAATTGCATTCGATGGTTCCCTACAAGAATATATGGAGCAAGCAAGAGCAAACTAACCTGCTCACTTTTTCAGGCCCGCATTTGGCGGGCCATCTGCGTTTCATCCATAATTACACAAACCTACGTATAGTCTCTATATTCAAAATTCAAAACGGTCTCAGCAAATTCCCCTAGTTCGATCTCTGAATTTTCAAATTTCGGATGGTAATTTTTCCATAAATCGACATATCTTCTTTCTATCCAAGGTGGAGATACTGGCGAACCATCTAGCCAGAATTGTATGCAGGATTGAACCCTTGGATCTTTCCTGTTTCGGTATATCCATCTCAGTTCTTTGTTGGTATATGAGTCTTTTCCTTTGTTGATTTTTGGGTTGTTTTTTTTATTGATAGCATTCTCCATATCTATTCCATCTAAGATAAAATGGATACTTGCATGGTTTAGTGAGTGAGAAAACCAAGATAACCCAGCCTTACATTTTCGGCTTGTTATTCTTCTAGGGTAGTAAACGTTCCCATTATTATAATCAATATCATAGTTATCTTCTTGATTGAGTATGTCTTTGTATTTCCAGTGTTTCATTACCGCCGTTGTAAAGCTTTCTTGATTATGAGGAATCTGTTGTCCGTACATCTTACGTACCTTAATTTCATTTTGAGTAATTGAATATCTATCAAGGGTTGATATGTTATTAGAATCAAGAAACAGCTGAAATTCTGGGTATTTTTGAGCATATTGTTTTCTCTTATCATCTAACCAAAATATAAGATCCCCTGATTCAAAAGAAATTTTAAATGGTTGATAAAATGACATATTATCCTCTGATTTCTATTTCAGTGTAGATTATTTTACATACATTCATTGAATGGTGTGGCTAATTTCCTATAGAACTTTTTTGGCTAATTACTCGCATGCTATGAATAAGTAACTATATATACTAATTCAACTTCAAATTGCAGCTTGCAAATCAATGTGATTTTTTATATCTCCACGCGAAGCGGGGAAGATATAAGACGAATTTTGAAAGACGAGTGGTATATACCAATCTAACTTCAAGATGTGTGTGCTTTCATATAGTGCTGTAAATTGCAACTTGAAGTTGCATGCATATATTAAAAAAATAAATTAAATGCAAATGAAAAAATTTAACCTTGACTAATGAGAAACAAATTTTTCTAATAACATGGATATTATGATAATAATTCACAGATAAGAGGATAGTTATGATTATTTTTGTGACAGGTGCAACTTCGGGTTTTGGTGAAGCAATTGCAAGAAAATTTATCAAACATGGCTCCATCGTCATTGCAACAGGACGCCGTAAAGAGAAATTAGATCAGTTGAAAAATGAATTGGGTGAGAACTTCCACCCCATCCAACTTGACGTGAGAGATCGCACAGCAATCGAGCAAACCGTTCAACAATTACCAGATAACCTACGTCATGTAGACGTTCTTGTGAATAATGCAGGGCTTGCGTTAGGGTTAGAACCCGCTCACCAAGCTAATCCTGATGACTGGGAAACAATGATTGATACTAATACGAAAGGGTTAGTGAACATGACGCGGGCTTTGTTGCCTAATATGGTACAAGCCAATCATGGCCATATTATTAATATTGGTTCCACTGCAGCAAGTTGGCCCTATGCAGGCGGTAACGTATACGGTGCGACTAAAGCCTTTGTCAAACAATTTAGTTTAGGGCTGAGAGCTGACTTACATGGGAAGAATATCCGAGTCACCGATATTGAACCTGGTCTGGTTGGAGGAACCGAATTTTCTCATATTCGCTTTAAAGGCAATAAAGAAAAAGTTGACAAAACTTATGTCGGCGCCGATGCATTAACGGCGGATGATATTGCCGAAGCGGTATTTTGGGTTGCTAACCTGCCTTCTCGCGTCAACATTAATACATTGGAAATGATGCCCGTTTGTCAGTCATTCGCAGGTTTAAGCATACATAGAAACTAATGCTTTTTTAGCAGATTCGCTAAATGGCTTAGTTTTATAGTTTAAGTAATAAAGAGGTTCAAAAATGAACGTTCGTTCTTTGATTGTTAAAAGTGTTTCTGTTGTTGCTCTGGTATCCTCCCTCTTTTGGCAGACGTCCGCCTTCTCTACGCCATGTGCGTCAGAAAGTACGTGTGTAACCATCAATGGTGGAGAAACTTCCTTAAGCAAAGAAATGGCTCGTCAAAGCAAAGAAGAATGGGATGAACAGAGAAGATTGCGCCATAAAGCGGACAAACGTAAAGAAAAAGAGTTTGATAAGTATGAAGCGGAAGCTGATAATCGTGAAGCCTGTTTAAAAAGTGTCGATATTAATGCTTATTGGGAACCGAGCACAAAACGTTGCCTGGATATCAATACGGGCCGCCCGATTAAACCTTGATAAAATCAACGCCGACATCAAAATAAGGAGATGATAGTGAACAAGATCCTACTGACCGGAGCTTTGTTTTTTGCGCTTTTTTCCTTTACAGTGCAAGCTTCACAAAAGATAACATGTGAAAACTTGAAAGAAGAGATTGCGCAGAAAATCATTAAAAATGGTGTTTCAGCAACGGATTTTAGACTTGACTTAGTTCCTAGTGATCAAGTCACTGAAAACAATACGGCAAGTGGAAAAGTTGTTGGTCATTGTGATTATGGCAAACAAAAAATAGTCTATGTCCGTCTTTCTCATGATAAGAAAGGCCGAGAGTAATATTCTTGCTGATTTTCGAAAAAGGGAGCGTAATTTGCTCCCTTTTTACTTCTCGTTTTAATCGTCAATTGCCAGTATCGCAGACGCATCCAGATAGCAAGATAAATCGCGTTCTTCTGGTCTTAAAAGATAAGGTATTTCTCCCAATTGCGGAGCTGGTATGTGACGCTGTAACCTTTCCAATACCTTGGCGTAATGTGCTAATCCTGGATTGATGCGATTAGCAATCCAGCCAATCAGGGGTACACCATCATTCCTGATGGATTGCGCCGTTAGGATAGCATGGTTGACACAACCGGCCTGAATACCAACGACCAAAATGACAGGAAGTTTTTCTTGCACTACCCAATCAGAATAAAACGTTTCATCTTCCATTAACATACGCCACCCTCCGTTACCTTCAATGATGACGCGATCTGCTTTATAGCCTAAATTTTTTAGTCCTTTCGTCATTTGAGTAAAATCAGTACGATTTTCTTTTTCATAGCTGTTTTCCCAAACAACAGGATTGATTTCTTCATAATCCACTTGTACCGGTGAAGATTTATGTATGACTAAGGCATCACGATTACGTATTCCCTCCGGAGTTTCATGTTTTTCTGTCGCAATAGGTTTATATCCTACAGCGGTTGTTCCATCACGATTAAAGACTTGCAATAATGCGCGGGTAACAACTGTTTTACCGATGTTGGTATCCGTGCCTGTAACAAATAAGCGCGTTAACATAAATTCATTTTTCCGTAATAACAGAATAGATTGACCGGTTACTTACTCTCTTTAGCGAGCAAGGCTAGAGTGTAGGAGATGTGTTTAAGGCAGGGATTGCGTTAGCTCAATGTTTTGCGTGATGGGTGCTATCCTTGCATTAGCTCAAGCAGTAATTCACCGTTATACAATGCCTGTTTAATTAAGGCTGCCGCAGGTAGTGTGCCTGTATTGTTAAATTGAGTAGCCACAATATCAACTTGTTGGCTATAACCAGGAAGTGAACGTTGTGTTATCTGTTGTTGAATGGCAGGATAGAGAATATGTTTAATGCTGTTCAGCGGCGAACCAATCAGGATCCTTTCGGGGTTAAAGATATTGACCATAATCGCCATGATGCGCCCGATTCGTTCTCCTGCATCACGAACCATTTCTGTTACCCGTGGATCTCCCTCCATAGCGGCCTGACAAAATGAATCAATTGTCACGGAGTCAGCTTGGCTTTCTGTCTGGGCGTGAAATTTTTGCAAAATTTTTTTGATACCCACCACAGTTTCAAGACAGCCGATATTGCCACAGTAACAATGTTCGCCATTAGGTTCGATTTGAATATGCCCGATTTCTACGACACTATGATTTCCTGCATGGAGCATTTGTCCTGCTGTCATAACTCCTGCGCCAACATTGTCATCTATAACAATCTGGATAAGATTCTGGTAGTTTTGCCCTGCTCCATATAAAGATTCTGCGATTGTCCATGCGGCTATGCCATGTTGCAGAAAAATTGGTAGTCCTGTGCGCTGATGTAAAAATTTTCCCAGAGGAAGATCGTGGATATCGTAGTAGGGTGAACTATGAATAATCCCATTTACCGGATCGACTATCGCATTGATAGTAATACTGATGGCTGTTAAACGTTCCAGAGCAGATTGATGATACAAAAAGAAGTTATCAATCTCATTGACGATGCAATCTAAAAAAGAACAATGCTGAGGCACAGAAAATACTGATTGCTTTTCAACGACAAGATTACCGCTCAAGTCACGAAGCCCAATGACAATATGTCCTTCATCAATACGAATACATAAAAATTGCCACCCTTTACTATCTACCTTCAACCCAACAGCAGGACGACCTCTAAAACCAAGATCAGGAAATTCAGTTTCTTTCACTAAATGTGCATCAATGAGTTCTCGTGTGATTTTAGTAATACTGGCCGGCGCTAATTGAGCTTTTTTGGAAAGTGCGATACGCGAGATAGGTCCATATTGATCAATTAACCTATAAACCAACCCAATGTTAGTTTGTCTGATCTGGTCAATATGACTTGGTTGAACATCAACACTCACCTCGCCTCCTGCATTTAATTCACGCTGCTAAAAAATTAATAATGACGATTATGTCTCTGTTTAAATGAGAAGATATCCGTTTAAGGTAGAAATGTGATCTTTCACACGAACTTATCGTGATTATTACTTTTGATGAACAATTTCATCTACTAGCTTCATCCACAATGTTTGAAATCAGGAGATGAGTTAACCGATCCGCCGCAGCGCTGTTATTGTGATTTTTATGTTTAACCAGCCAAACTTCGGAATAAGCAGGGTTGTTTGCTAAAGGCAAATATTGAACTCCATCCAGTTTCATTCGAGTAAACGATTCTGTAATAATGCTTACCCCTAATCCCGCAGCGACTAATCCTAATATTGTCATGGCCTCTCCCGCTTCTTGGGAAATCGTTGGAACCACTCCTACATTAGCCAATAAGGAAATAATTTCATCATACAGTGCCGTTCCTACATCGCGCTCAAAAAACACCAGTGGATAATCAGATAGCATTTCCAAATTCACACCTTCATTAGCGTACTTCAGCAGAGGATGATCATCATATACGGCCAACATAAAACGCTCGCGGAAGAGTAACTGATGCTCCAAGTTATCGGGCAATGACGTATTACGCATAATTCCTATATCGATTCTGCCTGTTTGCAAAGGTGCTATTTGCTGTTTGGTATTCATTTGATGCATATGGATGGCGACGTCAGGATAACGTTCCCGAAATTGACGTAAACTCAGTGCTACTTTTTGTATAAAAGGTGTGATAGATGTAAAGCCAATCGATATCTCCCCCAACTCCCCTTGCTGCATTCTGGCAGCTTTGGTTGCTGCAGCATCAACCTGGGAAATGATTTGATATGCTTCCTGGAGAAACATCTGTCCGGCAGGTGTTAGATTAACATTCCTGTTATTACGCACCAGTAACTTGGCATTTATATTTGCTTCCAGCGCTTGGATCTGCTGGCTTAATGGTGGTTGTGAGATATTCAATCGTTCTGCTGCACGTCCAAAATGCAACTCTTCTGCCACAGCAATGAAGTAACGTAAGTGTCTGAGCTCAATATTAGCAGTCATTATTTATGACCTCATTGATATTTTTAACATATCATTTTGAATGATTAATATATTAGACAAAATATTCATGAATTTCTATCCTTGATCTACATCAAGTAATTAACGTTTGTTTTACCTAGATAAGGAAGTAACGTGAATACAATCCAAAGCGTCAGTGAAAAATCAGCAGTCTCTGACGTCGAAAGAGATGTTGAAAACACAATTAATCATGGATACAAAGGTAAACAGCCTTACATTCAACGTGAAGATGCTGTATACCTGCGAGTCACTCTCTCGTTCTTTGCCGTAGGACTGGCAACATTTGCATTACTCTATTTTGTTCAACCCATTTTGCCAATTTTGTCAGATGAATTTGACATCTCGCCGGCCAATAGTAGTTTGGCTTTATCCCTGTCCACTGGAATGTTATCCCTCGGTTTATTAATAACTGGCCCTTTATCCGATGCACTTGGCCGTAAACATGTCATGGTAGTATCACTCATTACTGCCGCCATTTTTACTCTCTTAAGCTCTGTTGTAACAAGTTGGCACGGGATTTTAGTTATGCGTGCACTGGTGGGGTTATCATTAAGTGGTGTTGCTGCTGTCGCGATGACTTATTTAAGTGAAGAGATCCATCCCAGTTATGTAGCCTTATCTATCGGCCTCTATATCAGTGGTAATTCAATAGGGGGAATGAGTGGACGTTTGATTGCTGGTGTGATCGCTGATCACTATTCATGGCGGATTGCCGTTCTCTTACTTGGTACATTTGCTTTAATCTCCGCTCTTGCGTTTTGGAAGATGTTACCGGAATCCAGGCACTTTAAATCCAGCTCATTAAAACCTAAACCATTACTTATCAATTTGAAGCTACACCTGCGTGATCAAGGTCTTCCCCTGCTCTTTGCCGAAGCTTTTTTGCTTATGGGAAGTTTTGTCACTATGTTTAACTATATTGGTTATCGGTTATTAGAAGCCCCTTATCATTTAAGCCAAACTATAGTTGGTTTGTTATCTGTCGTTTATTTAACAGGAACTTACAGCGCAACTAAAGCTGGTGGATTAATAAGTAAGTATGGAAGAGGAACAGTATTGTTAGCCGCTATTAGTATGATGTTAATAGGTTGCTTAATCACCCTATTTTCTCCTATCTGGGCGGTAATACTGGGAGTGATGATATTGACAACAGGCTTCTTTGCCGCTCATGCCGTTGCTAGTGGATGGATAGGACAGAGAGCCAAGCGCGCCAAAGCACAAGCTTCATCACTCTATTTATTCTGTTATTACTCCGGTTCCAGTATTGCAGGAACATTAGGTGGAATATTTTGGTTCTATTTTGCATGGAATGGCGTTGCTGCGTTTATTTCATTATTAATGATAGTTGCTATTTATTTAGGTTTAAAACTCAATAAATTACCAAAATAATAAAATATAGCTGCCGGCATAAATGAGAAATGTCGGCTTATTATTAATAATAGGATTCAATCGGTAACACTAAAACTTTTGTTAAATATCCATCAATAATTTCAATGCATCCATCTTTTTTTAGAGTAAGTAACACGCGTTGTATACAACTGCGTGAAAGTGTGCATCTTTGTTCTATATATTTAATTACCGTAATATTTTCTCTGAATTCTGTCGGTAAGGTCATCAGGCGAGATAACAAACTACACACGATTTCCTTATTAGTATGACGGAAAAGGCTAATATCTCTGGCATATAAGAAAGCTATTTTATAGGAAATTATTCTCATCCACTCTCTATAGAGATCATGCTTCTTTATCGTATTCAATGCACTAACCCTGGGAATTTGATAAAGTTTACAGCTTTCCCCCAGTTCAATGGAATAATAGATTTCTGCTCCAGAATAGAAAGATAATCCGATAATGTAGGGCGAAAAAAGTGTCGCAATGATTAAATTATCGTTGATTCTGCGCATATTGATATATCCTTGATCTAATAAAAAAAACTTAGCAAATTCACTTTCTATTTTAATCACCTTTTCTTGTGTTGATAAATCAGCTGTGATCAATTCGGCGTATGGTAACAATGCATCAATCACTTTCTTAAAGGAATTCACTGGCTTAACTAATCTTTTCATAAGTAACGACCTTGGTGTATGCCCCACTCTATCAACCATCTAATTTCAAATTAATGTGTTACTGGTTTTTTATCACAATGTTAAATTATTTCGCAATAGGCGTTTTCTTTTTTAGTTAGCTTTTGTGGTAGTGGATGGTAGATTTTTTGGAAGTTTGGTTTTATATTATTAGTATGTTGTAACTAAATAAGTCGTCGTATGCTCGCCGGAAATTTGGGTTAAGAACAATTATGAATAAGTATTTTTCAATAGAATCACTGACAATTTGCTTTAAAAAACAAGAAGAAAAGCTATCTGAACTGATTGAGTTGTTAATGAGTTACAGGCTTATTGATGCCCGGGTATTTGAATTACCGAAAATCGAAAAAGGTGAAGAACATGAACAAATAACCGAAATTATGGTCAATCCGCTACAGGGAAATGAAGCGCTCAATGTAGGATTACACTTCTATCAGAAGCTATTCATACACCATAATAATCCGAATGTCAGCAGTAAAGCGGCTAGCCGCCTGCCTGGTGCCTTGTGTTTTGCGGTTAACCACCCGCAATATAAAGAAGCAATGGCAATCATTAATGAAGTAAACCAATTAAAAATAGAGTTAGAAAATATCGTTACCAAAGAATCAGGTATCAGCAAAGAACAACGTTTTGAATTTGTTCATGATCATTTGCGTGGCCTTATTACCCTGAATGCCTATCGCACTATCACTCCTCTATTAAATCCCGACTCCATTAATTTTGGCTGGGCTAATAAAAACATTATTAATAAAGTCACCAAGCAACAAATTCTGGAAAGGCTGGAGAAAAGCTATAATGCGGGTAGAGCAGTCCCTCCCTACTCCAGTGATCAATGGGCAGCATTGGTAGCATTGGAGATTACAGATATAAAAAAATTACCCGATGATGTGGTATTGAAAATTAAACGGCCAGTGAAAGTACAACCTATTGCTCGTGTATGGTATTCAGAAATACAAAAGCAAGTCCAATATGCTTGTCCGGTTCCTGTGATTGTTTTCTACACAGAAGAAAGTGAAATCAAACCCAAACTCGGCAATTTGTCCAATTACAATGCCAACGCAATTAAACATAAGTATAAACCCAAAGCGCAGTCACTTGAGTTGGTCATTCCCCGCTTACATCTCTACAAAGAAATCTAAGAAATAAAAAAACCGGAGAGCATTTACTCCGGCTTTTTATATTTCTCCCCACAAAACGGGGAGAAATCACGTAAATTGCAACTTGAAGTTTAATGCGTATAGCACAAGCATTACTTCATGCTGCCAACCATATCTTCTGGACGAACCCATGCATCAAATTCAGCTTCAGTTAAATATCCTAACTGAAGTGCTGACTGTTTCAGCGTCAGACCTTCTTTATGTGCTTTTTTAGCAATTTCAGCCGCTTTATCGTAACCGATATGAGTATTTAATGCCGTTACCAGCATCAGTGATTCATTCAGCAATTGAGTGATGCGATCACGATTAGGTTCAATACCAATAGCACAATGCTCATTGAAACTACGCATACCATCCGCCAGCAAACGAACAGATTGCAGGAAGTTATGGATAACCATTGGGCGGAATACGTTCAGTTCAAAGTTACCAGACGAACCACCAATATTAATGGCCACATCGTTACCCATCACTTGGGCACATAACATAGTCATCGCTTCACACTGAGTTGGATTGACTTTGCCTGGCATGATGGAGCTACCTGGCTCATTTTCAGGAATGGAAATTTCACCAATACCACAACGAGGGCCAGAAGCTAACCAACGAACATCGTTAGCAATCTTCATCAATGATGCAGCCAAACCTTTCAATGCACCGTGTGAATGGACCAGAGCATCACAAGTTGCCAGGGATTCAAATTTATTTGGCGAAGTAACAAAAGGATGACCAGATAATTCAGCAATTTTCTGCGCAACCCGGACGGCATACTCAGGGTGAGTATTCAGACCAGTTCCTACCGCAGTTCCTCCCAGGGCCAGCTCACACACATGAGGAATACTCTCTTCAATGTGTTTCAAGTTATGCATCAACATAGCTGCCCAGCCGGAAATTTCCTGACCTAAAGTCAATGGCGTTGCATCTTGTAAGTGAGTACGACCAATTTTTACGATGTCTTTAAATGCTTCCGCTTTATCTGCCAGAGTTTTTTGGAGTACGTTTAACTCTGGTAACAGATGCTCACGTAATGCAGTAACTGCTGCAACATGCATGGCCGTTGGGAAAACGTCATTAGAGCTTTGGCTCTTGTTAACATCATCATTAGGATGAACCAGACGTTCATTACCCCTTTTACCACCAAGGATCTCACTACCACGGTTCGCCAACACTTCATTCATGTTCATGTTGCTTTGAGTTCCCGAACCGGTCTGCCAGATAGCAAGAGGGAATTCTGTTGGGTGTTTGCCTTCTAACACCTCTTTCGCCGCAGCGATAATTGCTTCACCACGCTCTTTAGGTAGAAGGTCCAGATCCATATTAACGCTGGCCGCTGCTTGTTTAGTCAATGCAAGGGCATGAATCAAGGCAACAGGCATTTTTTCCTGAGAAATGCGGAAATGCTCCAGTGAGCGCTGAGTTTGCGCCCCCCATAATTGGTCAGCAGGTACTTCGATAGGTCCCATTGAGTCTTTTTCAATGCGAGTGGCTGCCATTACTATCTCCTTAGCACACAGAATAATTGAATACGCCGGAACAAACTTTGCAGATAAATTAGTCGGCATTTTCATATCATGCCATAAATTTATTATCGATAATGCGACCTAACCGTGTTTATTGTATTGTTGTCATATAAATAAGTGACTTTTTATTATAGGAAATTTCGCCATGCTGAAAATGACCAACAAAATCCAACATTATGACTGGGGAAGTAAAACTGCTTTGACGGATATTTATGGTATCGAGAACGCGGATAATCAGCCAATGGCAGAGCTATGGATGGGCGCACATCCAAAATGTAGTTCACAGGTAACAGATCCTCAAACGGGTGAAACTATCGCCTTAAATATTTTGATCGATAAAGAGCCAGAGAAATACCTTGGAGAAAAAGTAGCCCAGCAATTCCAACGTTTGCCTTTCCTGTTCAAAGTATTATGTGCAGCTCAACCACTGTCTATTCAAGTGCATCCTGATAAGACATCAGCAGAAATAGGTTTTACCAAAGAAAATGCACAAGGGATACCGTTAGAATCAGCACAACGCAACTACAAAGATGATAATCACAAACCTGAATTGGTCTATGCGCTGACGCCATTCAAAGCCATGAATGCTTTTAGACCGTTATCTGAGATCGCGCAATTATTGGATTATGTTTCTGCCGCGCATCCAGATATTCAAACCTTCCTCCAGCAACCAACTGAACAAAATCTGGCGTTTCTGTTTTCACAATTATTGAATATGCAAGGCGAACAAAAGCAGTTGGCGATGGCTGTCTTAAAGTCAGCATTAAACTGTCATCAGGGCGAGCCGTGGGATACCATTAAAAACATGGCCTCATTCTATCCCGATGATAATGGACTGTTTGCACCACTCTTGCTCAATGTCGTTGAACTTGAACCCGGTCAGGCGATGTTTCTATATGCTCGCACACCCCACGCCTATCTTGATGGCGTTGCCTTAGAGGTTATGGCCAATTCTGACAATGTGTTGCGTGCTGGTTTAACCAGCAAGCATATTGATGTCCCTGAATTAATGGCTAATCTGGATTTTATTCCAAAAGCTGCCGATACTTTGCTAACCGTGCCAAGGCAGGAAAAAGATGCGCTGAATTACCCTGTTCCTGTTAATGATTTTTGTTTTTCTGTTTATTCTGTTTCAGAACAACTAATCTCATTGGAAAATGGTGCAGCATCGGTTCTATTTTGTATTGAAGGGCAAGCAGTGATCAGCACTGATAAACAGCAGTTGAAATTACTTTCAGGTGAATCAATTTTCTTGCCTGCTATTGAAAAAGCCGTCACTGTTTATGGTAGGGGAAGAATAGCCAGAGTATCTAATTAATTTTATTAGATTCATATGGTTATGATTAATTTTTTATTGGCAGTTAATCATATTTTGACATAAATACAAAACGCATAATACGTCTATGTATACGCGTTAAAAGGATGGGATCTCCACATGAAAAAATCGTTAGTTGCAGTAAGCGTTGTTGTTGCTCTGGGTGCTGTATGGACAGGAGCATCATGGTATACAGGTAAGAAACTTGAAGATCATTTAGATGGCTTCATAAAACAGGCAAACACAGAACTGGTAAAATCGTTTCCTGAAAGCGGTATAGAATGGCAAGCAAAAGATGTCAAACGAGGTATTTTCAGCTCCGATGTCCGTTTGATTCTAAACATCAAGAATGGTGTAAAAAATGCCGATATCCCACCAAATGAAGAAATCATTTTCAAATCGACAATCGATCATGGGCCATTTCCGATCTCTAACTTGAAGAAATTCAATTTGATCCCCCAAATGGCCTCTGTCCACGCAGAACTGGAGAAAAGTGATGCGTTGAAAAAACTATTTAATATCACAAACGAAAAATCACTGTTTAACTTAGATGCTAAAGTCAGTTATAGCCGTGCGCTCTCTGCTAATATTGATCTGATCCCTATTAATCATACGGAAGCGACTGAAAATAATGACCAACGGGTTCTGTCATTTTCAGGTGCAAAAATCCGTGCCGACGTCAATCGTGATCTCAGTGAATTTTCCTTCACAGTCAAAAGTGATGAACTGTCTTTCAGTGATCCGACCAAAAAAGAGTCAATTTCGCTGAAGAGTATTGATTTTAAAGGGGATAACAAAAAAGGCAAATTCGATATCTATACCGGAGATCAAAGCTACAGTATTGGCGAATTCAGCATGAATGGAATTCCTAATGAGCCAGATATCGCTCTTAAAGGAATAAAAGTGACATCCAACTTAGGTGAGGATAAAGACAATCTGAACATCAAAATCGTTTATAGCATTGATGGTGTAAAGATTAAAGATATAGAGTTTGGCTCTGGTAAGTTAGCTCTGGGGATGGAAAAACTTGATGGCCCGTCTGTGCGTAAATTTACCCAAGCCTATAATGATGCGGCAGAAGCAGCCTTGACTACGGATCACGCATCTTATGATGCGACTTCCTTGGCGATCCTCAGTAATTTGCATCTTCTCCTGAATAACAATCCACAATTCAGTATTTCTCCTTTTAGTTGGAAAAACAGCAAAGGTGAAAGTTCAGTGGATTTCAACCTCTCCTTACAAAATATTCCAGAGGATAAAAGTGCATTGCAACTGATGGGACCAGAAGAAATGATTCATACCCTGGTTCAAGAGTTGTCTTTGCACATTAATGTACCGAAAGCCATGTTGGTAGAATCTATTGCGCAGTCAGCAATGCTAGATGGTCAGGATAAAGATACCGCAGAAGCTCAAGCAAAACAGCAAGTTGAGATGATCATCCAAAAAGGGATTGAATACAAAATCCTGACTGATAAAGACGATATCATTGGTCTTAACTTCCTCTATGCCAATGATAAAGTCAAATTAAACGACAAAGAGTCCAACTTACATCAATTCCTGCTTGATAATGGCCTTGCAGAATAGCGTTTTCACTTTCTTGCCAGTCAACACGTTGGCTGGCTTTTTGTATATATAAAATTTAATAAAAAGGATAATAAAATGATTGACATACAGCTTCCATTGACCGATCTTCACCGTCACCTTGACGGTAATATCCGTCCTGAAACTATTTTGGATCTTGCGCGTCAACATAATATCCCACTGCCAGCTTATGAGCTGGAAGCATTACGTCCGCATGTCCAAATCATTGAAAATGAGCCTAACCTTGTCAGCTTCCTGCAAAAATTAGACTGGGGTGTGACTGTACTTGCCGATTTAGAAGCTTGCCGCAGAGTCGCCATTGAAAACGTTGAAGATGCGGTCAATGCGGGTCTTGATTACGCAGAACTACGTTTCTCTCCTTATTACATGGCAATGAAACACCAACTTCCCGTTGAAGGCGTCGTGGAAGCAGTAATCGATGGTATTCACTCAGCAAGCCAGCAACATGATATTCAGATCCGTTTAATTGGTATCCTGAGCAGAACATTTGGGGAAAAAGCGTGCACCGAAGAACTCGCTGGACTTCTTGCTCATAAACAACATATCACTGCATTAGATCTGGCTGGTGATGAATTAGGCTTCCCCGGTCATCTCTTTGAACAACATTTTATCCGAGCACGTGACGCAGGTTGGAATATTAGCGTACATGCAGGTGAAGCCGCAGGTGCGGAAAGCATCTGGCACGCTATTCGGGAATTGGGTGCCATTCGTATTGGCCACGGAGTCAAAGCAATCACTGATCCAGCACTAATGGATTATTTGGCTAAACATGGTATCGGTATTGAATCCTGTCTGACATCAAACTTGCAAACCAGCACAGTCAGTTCCTTACAAGCTCACCCGCTGAAACAGTTCCTTGAACACGGGATCCTGGCATCAATCAATACAGATGATCCGGCAGTAGAAGGCATTGAAATTCGCCATGAGTATCACGTTGCTGCGCCAGCAGCGGGACTGTCTCCAGCGCTAATCCGACAGGCGCAGATTAATGGCTTGGCAACTGCATTCCTTAGTGACGCAGAAAAACAGGCACTGAAAGCAAAAGTTGCCAACCGCTAAGAAACATTATTTGTTCCAAAGGCAGAAATTATTCTGCCTTTTCTGTTTTTAGGCGCTGCGCATAACGTTGAGCAAGGACAGCACAAACCATCAGTTGGATCTGATGGAAAATCATCAACGGTAACAGCATCACACCAACCATTGACGCGGGAAATAATACGTTCGCCATTGGTACACCATTCGCCAGGCTCTTCTTCGAACCACAAAACACAATAGTGATTTCGTCATCTTTGCCAAACCCCAGCAAACGCGAGCTATATACGTTAATTAGTAGTACGATAGCTAATAAAACACAGCAGACGATCCCAATCATAAGCAATGAATAGGCATCGATTTTATGCCAAATGCCTTCCACCACCGCCTCACTAAATGCAACATAAACCACCAGCAAGATAGAAGAACGATCTGTCATGTTGACTAATTTCTTATGTGTTTCTACCCAACTGGCAATCAAAGGACGCGATAAATGTCCGGCGATAAAAGGCACCATTAACTGCAAGATAATATCTCTTATCGCTTTCCAGGTATCGGTTTGAGCCCCTCCTTCTTGAGTTTGGATCAAAAAACCAACCAACAATGGAGACAGGAATACACCTAACAAGCTTGAGGCTGAAGCACTGCATATCGCTGCGGCAACATTTCCCCCTGCAACGGAAGTAAAAGCGATCGCTGATTGTACCGTGGCAGGCAAAGCACAAAGATAAAGAAAGCCCATATAAACTGTTGGTGGCATCCACTCTGGCACGATGAAACGTAATCCCATTCCCAGTATGGGAAACAGAATAAACGTGCTGGTGAAAATCACCAAGTGCAACCGCCAATGCCCTATCCCTGCCAAAATGGCATTACGGGATAATTTCGCGCCATGCATAAAAAATAATAATGCGATAGCGGCCGTAGTTAAGTATTGAAACCACTTCTTGGCTTCACCTTCGCAAGGAAAAAACGATGCAATGATGACCACAGCAATTAATGTCACTAAAAAAGGATCGATTCTTAATTTTTGCAACACGTTCATCAATATAAGCCCCTTTACCCACCTGCCACTGTTTAATTAGTCAATTAAGATTGTACGCTGTTCTTTTGCCGATTTTTCACCGGCCTCAATAAGCTTCATAATCAAAATAGCTTCGCTGGCCGTCACGGGGTTTGGTTTTCCAAACAAAATCGCATCACGAATAGCGGCATAATAAGCGCCATAATTGCCAGGTACAGTAGGGACAACTTTCGCAACCAAGCTCTCATCTTGTGACAACGTCACATAACCATCCCGTGCATCATATCCCCAGTCAGCCCGTGGCGGCCTTTCCCCTGCCTTTAAACGCTCTTCCTGAGTATCCAACCCATACTTGATATAACTCCCAGTCATACCATGCAATGTATAAATAGGCGATTCTGCCGCTGCAAGCATAGTTGCATGTAATACCACTTTCAAATCAGGATAGGTGAGCTGGGCATGAAAATAATCCGCCGTCTCTGCATCTGGGCGCATCATACCCAAATCGGTTGTGATAGCTCGAGGTTTGCCAAAAAGTTGCACGGCTTGATCCAGTAAATGAGGCGCTAAATCATACCAAATGCCACTACCGACTCCGGCGGCTTCACGCCAGCGCTGACGAACGGCGGGACGGTAACGATCAAAGTGGGATTCATAATATTTTAATGTTCCCAATTTATTTTCTTTAATAATTGATTTCACCGTCAGAAAACCAGAATCCCAGCGGCGATTATGGAATACAGATAGCAATAAATTGGCTTCCTCCGCTTGCTTTTTCAGCGATTGGGCCTGTTCTACCGTAATGGTAAAAGGCTTATCAACGATGACATGTTTACCTGCCGCTAATGCCTGTTGTGCCAATGGGTAGTGAGTATCATTTGGGGTTGGGATCACAATAAGGTCAATGTTGGGATCATGGAAAAGTTCCTCCGGTGAGGGAACGACTGATATCATTGACCAGTCTTTTTTAACTTTATTTGCATCACTGCTGGAAATAGCCACCAATTCAATATTGGGTGTTCCCGCAATCAATGGCGCATGGAATGTTTTACTTGCATAGCCATAACCTACCAAACCAACTTTTAAAAAATCACTCATAACTGCCTCTAAAAAATGATCGTAGTGTCGTAAACGCATAATCAGGCATCAGAAAGTATCACCACCTCTCACACGTTAGCAAATAATCCTGATTCCAGTATTACTCTCTTTTTCCTATAATTATTTCCCCAATATCAAAAACACTCATGATGGAGTGAAAACTTCTTATGTATCAGTCCAATGATTATTATCGTATTAATGGCTGGTTATTAGCGCCTGCTGCCTATCTAATCATGACATTAATTGCTGCCAGTTTGATGTTACTGTTATATATAATGACGTTTATCCATAAAAATGAAGCGATTCATCAAATAGGTGGTAGTTTTACCACGTTGTGGTATACCTCAGTATTAACCACGACAATAATGTGGTGTTTCACCGTATGGGTATTGAAGCTACTTTTTATTCGTTCGAAACGATTCCCCCGTATGTTTATTATTTGGCTGATGCTTTCCGTGCTGATAGCGATAAAAACTTTCGCCTTTTCTCCTATTTCTGATGAAATGGCAATACGTTCCCTATTATGGCCATTACTGGCTGCTGCCGTTTTTACTCCTTACATTAAACGTTCCCATCGGGTGAAAATGACTTTCACACAAGATCGATAACACACCCCACAATTGATTGTTATCATTGCCCCGCTTCCCCACATTCAGGTGGGGAATTTCTACTCAAACTATGTAAGCAGTGTTCCATTTTCCAATATCTTATTTTCAGGTATAGCAATGACTGAATACCTTTTGTTATTTATTGGCACAGTCTTAGTCAATAACTTTGTTTTAGTGAAATTTTTGGGTCTATGCCCATTTATGGGGGTATCCAAAAAACTCGAAACTGCCATCGGTATGGGGCTGGCCACAACTTTTGTTCTGACCTTGGCTTCTATCTGCGCATGGCTGGTAAACACATTTATTCTTGTCCCGCTTGATTTGGTTTATTTGCGCACTTTAAGCTTTATTCTCGTTATTGCGGTTGTAGTTCAGTTTACGGAATTGGTCGTCCGCAAAACCAGCCCGACGCTTTATCGCCTGTTAGGAATTTTCTTGCCACTGATTACCACCAACTGTGCTGTACTTGGTGTTGCATTACTGAATGTCAATCAATCTCACGATTTTTTACAATCTGCTGTATATGGTTTCAGTGCTGCCGCGGGTTTTTCTCTTGTCATGGTGCTATTTGCCGGCATTCGGGAACGCCTGGCCGTTGCCAACATTCCTGTCCCTTTTCGTGGTTCATCAATAGGGCTTATTACAGCAGGGTTAATGTCCCTCGCATTTATGGGATTTAGTGGTTTGGTGAAATTCTAATGATGTCATTATGGATTGCTATCGGCGTACTAAGCATACTCGGATTAGCCTTTGGCTTAATCCTTGGTTTTGCTGCGCGTCGTTTTAAAGTAGAAGAAGATCCGATTGTTGAAAATATCGACAATCTATTGCCCCAGAGTCAATGTGGACAGTGTGGTTATCCCGGCTGTCGCCCCTATGCGGAAGCAGTTGCCAATAATGGCGAAATGATCAATAAATGTGCCCCTGGTGGAGAGCAAGCTATGCTCAAAATCTCTGAATTGCTGGGTGTTGATCCACAACCGTTAGATGGCGACGATAGTGTTCAGAATCCAGCCAGGAAAGTTGCTTTCATTGATGAAGAAAATTGCATAGGTTGCACAAAATGCATTCAGGCTTGCCCTGTAGATGCTATTATTGGTGCAAACCGCGCCATGCACACCGTTGTTGAAGATCTCTGCACAGGCTGTGACCTATGTGTCGCACCTTGCCCAACAGATTGCATTACAATGATCCCCGTTGCTACTACTACCTCAAATTGGAAATGGGATTTAACCACCATTCCAGTGAAAAATATTCCCGTAACACCAGATCCCACTCTGTTCTCTCCTGCTAAGTCTGTTGAGGTTAAAACCCATGTTTAATTTGCTCAACTTGCTTAACAAAAATAAAATCTGGGATTTTAATGGTGGTATCCATCCACCGGAAATGAAGTTGCAATCTAGCCGCACCCCATTACGCCATGCACCATTGCCAGATGAATTAATCATCCCCCTACAGCAACATTTGGGGCCAGAAGGCGAACTGCTGGTTAAAGTGGGCGATAATGTGCTGAAAGGTCAGGCACTAACGTTTGGAATGGGCAAAACAGTACCTGTTCATGCTTCCACATCTGGGACAATTATTGCAATTGAACCTTGCGTCACGACACATCCTTCCGGGCTGAAAGAATTATGTGTCCGGTTGCGTCCTGATGGTAAAGATCAATGGGGAGAACGCAACCCAGTCGCTGATTACACCACATTGGAAGTCAATGAAATATTACAACGCATTCAACAAGCCGGTATTGCAGGCTTAGGTGGTGCTGGCTTCCCTACTGAAACAAAACTGAAAGGCGGACGACACAATCTCAACACCCTAATCATCAATGCGGCCGAGTGTGAACCTTATATCACCGCTGATGATCGTTTAATGCAAGAACATGCAAAAGAAATTATTGCGGGTATCCGCATCTTAATACATTTGCTTAATCCAAAGCAGGTATTGATCGGCATTGAAGACAACAAACCCGAAGCAATTAATGCCTTAAACGCAGCACTTAGTGGTGATAAGTCCATCATTGTGCGCGTCATT
Organism: Xenorhabdus griffiniae; assembly: GCF_015163655.1. Taxonomy (GTDB): domain Bacteria; phylum Pseudomonadota; class Gammaproteobacteria; order Enterobacterales; family Enterobacteriaceae; genus Xenorhabdus; species Xenorhabdus griffiniae. The sequence goes on from NZ_JADEUF010000007.1 coordinate 23,428, forward strand.
CCAACAAAATATCCTTCTGGTGGTGCCAAACAACTGACCAAGATCCTGACCGGAAAAGAAGTACCTTCTGGCGGTCGTTCTTCAGACATCGGCGTTCTTATGCAAAACGTGGGAACAGTCGTGGCGATAAAACGTGCCATTATTGACGGCGAACCGTTAATCGAACGTGTAGTTACGCTAACAGGTGAAGCAGTCACTTCGCCTGGTAATTTCTGGACTCGCCTCGGCACGCCTGTTCACTTCCTGTTACAACAAGCCGGATTTAACCCAGGATCAGAACAAATGGTCATTATGGGTGGACCATTAATGGGATTCACTTTACCTGATTTGAATGTCCCCATCGTCAAAATCAGTAACTGTATTCTTGCACCTTCGGTACAAGAGATGGAACCCAAAGTCATTGAAGAAGCGTGCATTCGCTGCGGCCTATGTGTTGACGCATGCCCTGCCGGATTGCTGCCGCAACAACTGTACTGGTTCAGTCGTGGGCAAGAACATGAAAAGGCCAAAGATCATCATTTATTCGACTGTATTGAATGTGGCGCTTGTGCTTATGTATGCCCAAGTAACATCCCCCTGGTTCAATACTACCGACAGGAAAAAGCTGAAATATGGGCGATAGAAGCAGAAGCACGCCGATCTGCTGAAGCCAAGGTGCGTTTTGAAGCCAAACAAGCACGTATGGAACGGGAAAAATTGGCGCGTGAAGAACGCCACAAAAAAGCGGCTGTTCAAGTAAATAACAGTGATAAAAGTGCTGTACAAGCTGCCCTTGCCCGTGCGAAGGAAAAACAGGGTAATACTGGCGAATCTATTATTGTGCAGGCAGGACAATCACCTGACAATACGGCAGCAATTGCAGCACGTAAGGCCAGAAAAGAACAGTTGCGTGCTCGTCAGGCAGAAAAACAAATTACTACAAGCTTAGATATAAAGGAAAATACATCAACATCGGTTGAAGACAATGATCCGCGTAAAGCCGCCCTCGCCGCTGCGATAGCCAGGGCAAAAGCGAAAAAGGCAGCACAAAGCGGTGAAGAGACAACGTCACTAGAGCAATCTCAACAAGATAGCGGGGATGATACACAAGATCCACGCAAGGCAGCTGTTGCAGCGGCCATTGCCCGTGCTAAAGCCAAGAAAGCCGCGCAAAGCCAACCGGAATCAACTCTTCCTCAAGCGGATTCCGTAGAGCCGGAAGAAACCGATCCCCGTAAAGCAGCTGTCGCGGCGGCTATTGCCCGTGCTAAAGCCAAGAAAGCCGCGCAAAACCAACCGGAATCAACTCTCCCTCACGCTGATTCCGCAGAAACGGAAGAAACCGATCCCCGTAAAGCTGCTGTTGCGGCGGCCATTGCCCGTGCTAAAGCCAAGAAAGCCGCGCAAAGCCAACCGGAATCAACTCTCCCTCAAGCGGATTCCGCAGAAACGGAAGAAACCGATCCCCGTAAAGCAGCTGTCGCGGCGGCTATTGCCCGTGCTAAAGCCAAGAAAGCCGCGCAAAACCAACCGGAATCAACTCTCCCTCAAGCGGATTCCGCAGAGCCGGAAGAGACTGATCCCCGTAAAGCAGCTGTTGCGGCGGCTATTGCTCGTGTCAAAGCTAAAAAAGCCGCTCAGGAAGAACAAGTAATTACAACCGAATAGTGAAATTTATCGATGAAATTTAGGCCAGTAAAAACTGACAACAACCAACTAAAAGTCGCAAGTTCACCTTTTACACACAACCAAAAAAGCACTAGTCAGATCATGCTTTGGGTAGTTTTAGCGGCCATACCTGGTATTGCTGTCCAGACCTATTTCTTTGGCTCTGGAACATTATTCCAGATTTTGCTAGCTGTCATTACCGCATTGTTAGCTGAATCTGCTGCTATAGCATTGAAAAAACAGCTAATACTTCCCCATCTCAAAGATAACTCTGCTTTAGTGACAGGATTGCTTTTAGGTATTAGCCTGCCACCATTAGCGCCATGGTGGCTAATCGTGCTCGGCACATTTTTTGCTGTCATTATTGCTAAGCATTTGTATGGCGGACTTGGGCAAAATCCGTTTAACCCTGCCATGATCGGCTATGTCGTTCTATTGATCTCTTTCCCCGTACAAATGACCAGTTGGATGCCTCCTGAATCTTTACAGACATTCACTTTAACGCCATGGGATAGCCTTATGGTCATTTTCACAGGACATACGCCAGATGGCTCAACTTTGTTACAACTGCAACAAGGTATTGATGGATTGAGTCAAGCAACACCGCTGGACAGTTTCAAAACTGGCAGGTTGACTCACAATATTGATGAAGTATTACAACAACCTATATTACAAGGTGTTTTAGCTGGCATTGGCTGGCAATGGGTTAATGTTGCTTATTTGGTTGGCGGCCTGATCATGCTCAACCGAAAAATCATTAACTGGCAAATTCCAACTGCAGTTATTTTGTCACTGGGTATCTGTGCATTGATGAGTTGGCTTTTTGATCCTACTCGTTATTCACCGCCTTTATTGCAACTCTTTTCCGGTGCAACCATGTTAGGCGCATTTTTTATTGCAACTGATCCGGTTAGCGCATCAACAACACCAAAAGGCCGTTTGATTTACGGAACCATTATTGGCGGGCTTATTTGGATAATTCGTGTTTATGGTGGTTATCCTGATGCGGTTGCATTTGCGGTATTACTGGCAAACATATGTGTGCCACTTATTGACAATTACACCCAGCCTCGTGCTTACGGCCATAAATAGGAAAAGAGATACTATGTTAGAAACTATGCGTCGTCACGGTATTACCCTCGCAATTTTCGCAGCTTGTACGACAGGGTTAACGGCAATTGTTTATTCATTAACAAAGGATCGGATCGACGAACAGGCAGCTTTGCAACATAAGGTATTGCTGGATCAAGTTGTTCCCCCTGCTTTATACGACAATAACCTGCAAAATGAATGTTATCTAGTGACAAACAGTGCATTAGGCAATGAACAGCCTCACCGTCTTTACCTCGCCCGTAAAAAAGGCGTTCCGGTTGCGGCTGCGTTAGAAAGTACAGCACCTGATGGCTATTCGGGTGCAATTCAATTACTGGTTGGTGCTGATTTTTCTGGCCGCGTGCTGGGTGTTCGAGTCACTGAACACCATGAAACCCCCGGTTTGGGCGACAAAATTGAAACCAGAATTTCCAATTGGATTTATGCTTTCTCTGGCAAAAAAATCATGTCAAAGGATGATCGCAACTGGGCGGTCAAGAAAGACGGTGGAGAATTCGACCAATTTACCGGAGCAACCATTACACCGCGGGCTGTTGTCAATGCTGTTAAACGGACCACGCTTTATCTGGAAACAGTGCCGACACAACTTTCTTCCCTGCCAACTTGCGAAGAGAAATAATTATGAATGAAACTAAGAACCTATTTATTCAGGGGCTATGGAAAAATAACTCCGCATTGGTACAGCTTTTAGGGCTTTGTCCTTTATTGGCCGTTTCCTCTACAGCTACCAATGCTCTGGGGTTAGGATTAGCGACGACACTGGTTTTAGTGAGTACCAATATGGCCGTGTCAGCATTACGTCGCTGGGTACCCCATGAAATTCGTATCCCTATTTATGTGATGATCATCGCGTCTGTCGTCAGTGCCGTCCAAATGTTAATCAATGCTTTTGCTTTCGGACTCTACGAATCATTGGGTATTTTTATTCCCCTGATTGTGACTAACTGTATTGTGATTGGTCGTGCTGAAGCCTACGCATCAAAAAATTCTCTTTACCATTCAACGATTGATGGTCTTGCAATGGGGCTGGGAGCAACTTTCGCCTTATTTGTATTGGGTTCCATGCGAGAGATTTTGGGGAACGGAACTATTTTTGATGGCGCCGATCTATTGCTGGGTAACTGGGCTAAATCACTACGTATTGAAATCATCCATCTGGACTCCCCTTTCTTGCTTGCCATCCTGCCACCAGGTGCTTTTATCGGATTAGGTCTGATGCTGGCAGGAAAATATATCATCGATGAACGCATCAAAAATCGGGCAGAACATAAAGAACGCCAATACAACGTAGAAAAAGGCTGTGGAAGCCATATCACAAGAAGCTAAAGAGTAACCAGATATGAATCAACAAAAACGGATTGAGATACTTACCCGTTTACGGGATAACAATCCACACCCAACGACTGAGCTGGTATTTAATTCTCCATTTGAGTTACTCATTTCTGTATTGCTATCTGCACAGGCTACAGATGTCAGCGTGAATAAGGCAACGGCAAAACTGTATCCCGTTGCTAATACACCGCAGGCGATCCTTGATTTGGGCGTTGATGGTTTAAAAGAGTATATAAAAACTATTGGGTTATATAACACTAAAGCTGAAAACGTGATTAAAACTTGCCGGATATTGCTGGAAAAACACCAAGGAGAAGTACCGGAAGATCGCGTAGCGTTGGAAGCGTTACCAGGCGTTGGTCGAAAAACGGCTAACGTTGTTTTAAATACTGCTTTTGGTTGGCCAACTATTGCGGTTGATACACATATTTTTCGCGTCAGTAATCGAACTCAATTTGCCCCAGGGAAGAATGTTGATGAAGTCGAGAAGAACTTATTGAAAGTTGTGCCAGCCGAATTCAAGGTTGATTGTCATCATTGGCTGATTCTGCATGGTCGCTATACTTGCATTGCCCGCAAGCCGCGCTGTGGCTCTTGTATTATTGAGGATCTTTGTGAATATACGGATAAAACCGAATAATTAAAAATCCTGAATCTCCATTAGTCTGTCTCCTTTAATTCTTACAGGAGGCAGACTGAGAAAATCATATCATTATCATTTTTTCCCCTATTGAGATTTGTAAGTTGAGTTTTATGGTTGTGTTGTTGGGATTTGAAAAAGTATGTTGTAACTAAATATTTCTGTTTAAAACATTATCTAATACGGATTAGGACTAATAATATTGTCGTATCAGTGGAGAAATAAAAATGGCATTCCCCATTTCGGTAAAATGGCCGATTTTTGGTCTTACACCACAGTTTTTCCTGTTTTGATAAGATGTTACTTGCTCCATACTCTCGATTCGCGTAAAACTGTTGTCCAAAATTATCGATAATAACTCTATATTCCCCAGATATTATGTTTCAAAATAATCCGCTGCTTGCGCAGCTAAAACAGCAACTTCACGCTCAGACCCTGCGTGTAGAAGGTTTAGTCAAAGGGACTGAGAAAGGTTTTGGATTTTTAGAAGTCGACGGCCAAAAAAGTTATTTCATTCCACCTCCCCACATGAAAAAAGTCATGCACGGAGATCGGATTACCGCAGCTATCCACACAGACAAAGAGAAAGAAATTGCTGAACCTGAGTCTCTGATTGAACCCTTCCTGACTCGTTTTGTAGGAAAGGTCCAGAAGAAAGAAAATGACAACCGACTATGGATTATTCCTGATCACCCATTATTAAAAGACACTATCCCTTGCCGCCCAGCAAACCACGTTGACCATACCTTTGAAAACGGCGATTGGGCCGTAGCTGAAATGCGCCGCCATCCTCTGAAAGGTGATCGCGGTTTTCATGCCGAAATTACTGGCTATATTACCCAAGGTGATGACCACTACGCACCATGGTGGGTAACATTAACTCGCCACGAACTGGAACGCGAAGCGCCAGCAATGACAGATTGCCCGTTGGATGATAGTTCCATCGAACGCATCGATCTGACCGCACTGGATTTTGTCACTATCGACAGCGCAACAACCGAAGATATGGATGATGCCCTACACATCACCAAAAATGATGACGGCAGCCTAAAACTTTCTATCGCAATTGCCGATCCTACGGCTTATATCAAAGCAGGTAGCGAACTGGATAAAATTGCCTACCAGCGCAGTTTCACCAATTACCTGCCAGGTTTCAATATCCCAATGCTCCCTCGTGAGCTATCCGATGACCTGTGTTCTCTGCGCCCTAATGTACGCCGCCCTGCCCTGGTTTGTCAGGTTTCAATTTTCGAAGATGGTCAATTGGGTGATGATATTCAATTCTTCTCTGCTTGGGTTGAGTCTAAATTTAAGCTGGTTTATGACGAAGTCTCAGACTATTTAGAAGGCCAGGAAGGTTGGAAACCAGAATCAGGCGCCGTGACTAATCAAATCACTCTCCTCAAAGAGATGTGTGAACGTCGCAATAACTGGCGTCTGCAAAATGCGCTGGTTTTCAAGGAACGTCCAGATTATCGATTTATCCTTGATGAAAACGGCCATTTTGTTGATATCGTTATTGAACAGCGTCGTACCGCTAACCGTATTGTCGAAGAAGCCATGATCACAGCAAACTTATGTGCCGCTAAAATTCTGCGTGATAAGTTAGGCTTTGGTATTTATAACGTCCACACGGGTTTTGAACCTACCCAGATTGAGCAGGTCGTTGAAGTTCTCAAGGAAAACGGCATTGAAGCGAATGCCGAAGCATTACTGAATCTGGAAGGGTTCTGCGAATTGCGCCGTGAACTGGATAAACAATCAACCCAATTCCTGGACAGTCGCATCCGCCGTTTCCAAACATTTGCTGAAATCAAAACAGAACCAGGCCCACACTTTGGTTTAGGGTTTGATGCTTACGCGACCTGGACATCTCCTATCCGTAAATATAGCGATATTATCAATCACCGTTTGTTGAAAGCCGTTATCCAGCAAGTGGAGATAGAAAAACCGACTGAAGATCTTTGCCTGCAATTGACTGATCGTCGCCGAGCTAACCGCATGGCAGAACGTGATGTTGGTGATTGGCTCTATGCTCGTTTCTTGCAACCTCATGCTGGTACAGATAAAACCTTCCCGGCAGAAATTATCGATATCACCCGTGGTGGCCTGCGAGTTCGATTGGTTGATAACGGTGCCATTGCTTTCGTCCCTGGACCATTTTTGCATGCTGTTCGTGATGAACTTCAATGCAGTCAAGAAACAGGTTCCGTATTGATCAAGGGTGAAACAGTTCATCGCCTGAACGACATCATTAATGTCCGTATTGAAGAGGTCAGAATGGAAACCCGCAATATTGTGGCACGCCCTGTATAGACACATCTTGCAAGTCATTTCCATTAAATTCTGCCGCCATTTATGGCGGCAGTTTTGTAATAACAATAAAATAATCTCTATGAGGACTTTCACATGCTATTTTCTTCGGTAAACCGAATAGGTTTCACGTCCTTACTTGGTGTATTATTCACTTTGCCAGCCAATGCAGCTATTCATAACAATCAAATTTCTCACCATGAAATATCTGCAAAAAAACCAAGTGAGACAAATCAAATCACCCACCAGCTTTCCATATTGGAGAAAAATGCCAATGGCCGACTTGGTGTGGTATTGATAGACACGACTGATCATTCCACTATCACCTACCGTGCAAACGAGCGTTTTCCTTTATGCAGCACCAGTAAATTGATGGCGGTATCCGCTATTCTGCAAAAGAGCGAAAAAAATGCTCACTTATTAAATCAACAAGTTCACTATCAACAAGCAGATCTTGTTGAATATAGCCCAATTACGGAAAAACATCTCAAAGAGGGTATGACCTTAGGAGAGTTGAGCGCAGCAACACTGCAATATAGCGATAATACGGCTATGAATTTGCTTCTTAACCAATTGAATGGCCCAAATGAAGTGACACGTTTTGCCCGTACTATCGGTGATAATTCTTTTCGTCTCGATCGCTATGAACCCGAATTAAATACCGCTATTCCAGGTGATGAACGTGATACTTCCACCCCTCAAGCTATGGCAAAAAGTTTATATAATTTGGTTTTAGGCGATGCCCTGGCTATAACACAACGTGAACAATTAGCCGAAATTAGCCGAGTGGATAAAAGGCAATACAACGGGTGGTGCCAGTATTCAAGCGGGAGTCCCCAAGGATTGGATTGTAGGAGATAAAACCGGTCGCTGCGATTATGGTACAACAAATGATATTGCGGTTATTTGGCCAATACCTAACCGTGCACCATTAGTTTTAGTGACTTATTTTACTCAGCCAGATAACAAAGAAGCCACTGCCCGTCCTGATGTACTGGCAGCGGCTGCTCGTATCGTGACACGTATTAATTAGTTCAATTAACCAGCTATGCAGCCAATAAACTGCATAGCTGGTAGAAGCTTAGCCTCCAGCCAGTTTTACTTTCATGCCTTTTGCTTCCAGCAGTTGCTTCAGCAAGTCGCGTTTATCGCCCTGAATTTCAATTTCACCCTCTTTGACAGAACCCCCGCAGCCACATTTTTTCTTCAATTCAGCTGCCAGCTTAGCCAAAGTTTGGTCATCAGCATCTATGCCCGTAATCACACAAACCCCTTTCCCTTTACGGCCACTACTCTGGCGCTGGATCCGTACAATACCATCACCTTTCGGACGAGAAGGCTTTACTTTTTCCTCCTGCTGAATGCGGCCACCATCTGTCGAATAAACCAGGCGAGAGTTATTATCCATGAACAACTCCAATAGATTGATTAATCTGTTGGAGTGCTAATGCCGGATTTTCTGCGCGGGTAATTGGACGCCCGATCACCATATAATCCACCCCAGCCTGAACCGCCTGAGGAGGTGTCATAATCCGGCGCTGATCTCCCGCTTCTGTACCTTCAGGGCGAATACCTGGAGTAACAAGTTGGAAGGCTTGTCCACATACAGATTTCAATTGCTGTGCTTCATGGGCTGAACAAACTACGCCATCTAAACCACACTGTTTTGTCAAAAATGCCAAACGCTCCGCATGTTGCGCTGGAGTCATATCAATACCTGTGCCCGATAAATCAGATTGTTCCATACTGGTCAGCACTGTCACCGCAATCAACAAAGGTGCATTCTTACCGTAAGGCAGCAACGCTTCTTTAGCTGCTGTCATCATTCTCGCCCCACCGCTTGCATGAATATTAACCATCCACACACCTAATTCTGCGGCAGCAGCAACAGCTCTTGCCGTTGTATTGGGGATGTCATGAAATTTAAGATCCAAAAACACATCAAAACCACGCTGATGCAGCGCCTGAACAAATTGTGGGCCATACAGTGTAAACATCTCCTTGCCTACTTTCAGACGACAGGATTGTGGATCAATCTTGTCGACAAATGCCAGCGCTGCATCTTGATTGTCATAATCCAGTGCAACAATAACAGGCGAGTCAATCTGTTTATCTAAAGTTTGAACTGTGTGGGAGATCATTTTTAGGCCCTTTGATTTACTAATTAACTTAAATTACTAATGAATAGCAGCATAATCGTGACATTGTCACTGACCATCCAATCCTCGGATCGGCTTAATAGAGTCCCAAGAACGACATGATGGGCAATGCCAATATAACGAACGAGAAGTAAAGCCACATTTATGGCATCGATAACCAGGTTTTGTGCGGATTTGCTCACCTACCATATTGCGCAAAAGAATCAGACTCTCTTTCGCCCGCCCTTCTTCCGCTTCCGTCATATGGTAATCCATCAGACGGTAAAATAATCTCATTGTTGGATGGCGTTCCAACTGACGGTTAATGAAGTTTTGAGCAACTTCACGTCCTTCCTTTTTCTCAATAATATCGGCCATATGAAGTTCAGCGATCGCACCACAATTTTCTTCTACACAACGCTGCACAAAAGCTTGCCACTCATCCGGTTGAGACAAATGCTGATAACATTCCTCCAGCATTGGCAAAGATTCACTGACCAATTGTTTATCCTGCTCAAGAATGCGTTTCAACGCATTGGTCGCTTTAAGATATTCCCCCTGAGCCATATAAATACGACCAAACATAATAGAAGTACGGGCACAATTTTTGTCTGCTTGGGCCGCTTTATTTAAGTAGCCGATCGCAGTAGTAAAATCATCACTGCCCATACATTGCAGAGCCAACTCACAGTAGAAATGGGCAATTTCTTCCCGAAAATGGTGTCTACCCAGCTTTACGAGTTTTTCAGCGATATCAATGGCTTTATTCCAATCACTGGTTGACTGGTAGATGGTTAGCAAGGAATTAAAAGCATTTTCACGGAAGTCAGTTTCGTCAACTAACTGAACGAACATGTTCTCTGCGCGATCATAGACTCCTGCAGCCATATAATCTTGCCCAAGCTGCTGGATCGCAAGTAAACGCTGTTCAAATGTCAGGGAAGCACTTTCCATCAAGGACTGGTGAATACGGATGGCTCTTTCAACTTCACCACGGGAACGGAAGAGATTTCCCAATGTCAGGTGAGCTTCAAAAGCCGGGCTATCCTCTTTCAGCATATCAAGAAATAAATCTACTGCCTTATCTTGCTGATTGGAAAGCAAAAAGTTAACACCATCAACATATTCACGCGAAAGGCGGTCAGCCGATTGTTGTTTATCTTGTTGAGCACTTCTGCGCCCCATATACCAGCCATAAGCGGCGGCGATAGGAAGCAACAGAAACAACAGCTCTAACATAGAGAATTATTCCTTGTTTAATGCTACGGTAGAAACGACTTTTTTGGATGATTCAGAGGGTTGTTCCACTTGAGTTTCCAATCGCTTAATTTTGCGTTTCGCATGTCGCAAAGAAACACAGGCGCGTAGGTAAAAAAAACCACAAATTCCCCAACCGAGGATAAAGCCAACAGCAAACAATGCAGCCAGCAATGTGGATACAGAGTAATCGCCCTTAGCAATCAAATAATTAAACGTCACTACCTGATTATTATTTACTCCCAGTGTCACTGAGATAACAAAAACAACCAGTGCCAGTAATAAGATCAGAAAATATTTCACATTTCTTCCTGTTATCTATCGTTGCTGATTAGTTATGCCAAATAACAGACATAGTGGCGTGTTAAATTAGCATTTCTCGTCTACACACGTCTACGTAAAGGGAGCAATTTATTGCAATAAACCCTGATTTCCCTCTTTTTGTAATAAATACATCTGCAAAAATCTGCCTATAGTTTAGCATGTTAATATATTTATCATTAAAGGACTGGATGCTTTATATTCATGCGTATTAATAATTTCTGTTACAATGCGTCGGCGTGCATGCGTTGTAATCAGAGAAAATTTTTGCGTAGTTTTAGCTGATTTCTCAACCGGTATTGTTCTGATATCGCAATATTTATAACGAGTTAAATCAACATATGAATACAAAAATACAGCTAAAACGAGTAGCTGAAGCAAAATTACCTACGCCATGGGGCGAGTTTTTAATGATTGGATTTGAAGAAATCAAAACAGGCCGCGATCATGTCGCTCTTGTTTTCGGCGATGTCTCGGGTGATGAGCCTATATTATCGCGCATCCACTCAGAGTGCCTCACTGGAGACGCTTTATTCAGCCTAAGATGCGATTGTGGTTTCCAATTAGAAGCCGCACTTTCGCAAATTAGCCAGGAAGGCCGAGGTGTTTTGCTCTATCACCGCCAGGAAGGCCGCAATATTGGCCTGCTGAATAAAATTCGTGCCTATGCTTTACAGGATCAAGGTATTGATACTGTTGAAGCCAACCATCAATTAGGTTTTGCTGCCGATGAAAGAGATTTCACCCTGTGTTCAGATATATATAAGATATTGAATATTAATGCAATTCGCCTTCTTACTAACAACCCTGAAAAAGTTGAAATCATGCTAAAAGCAGGGATTAATGTCACCGAACGTGTTCCATTGATCGTAGGACGCAACCCCCAGAACGCTCACTATTTAGACACCAAAGCTAACCGAATGGGCCATTTGCTGCCTAAATCAAGCTAAAAGTTCCCTAATTATTTTCTATGAAATAGAAAAAACTGCGTCGGTGTGGGCGCAGTTTTTATTTCTAAATGTGATTTTTTATCATTTCAGCATATTACGAATCACATAATGCAAAATACCATCATGATAGAAATAAGCCAGTTCTGTTCCCGTATCAATACGGCAACGAGTATCAATCACAATTTCCTGTCCATTGGCATAGGTAACTTTCACGGCAATTGTCTGCCCAGGTTGAATATCAGATAATCCTGTAATATCAATTCGCTCCTCTCCCGTCAGGTTTAAGCTCTTACGGTTCACACCTTGAGGAAACTCCAATGGCAAGACTCCCATACCAATCAAGTTAGAGCGGTGGATGCGTTCAAAAGATTCTGCAATCACCACCCTGACTCCTAGCAATCTTGTTCCTTTTGCAGCCCAGTCCCGGCTTGATCCTGAACCATATTCTTTCCCCGCAATAACGGCTAATGGTATTTTTTCCTCCTGATAACGCATAGCCGCATCATAAATAGTCAATTGGGATTGTGAAGGAATATGCCGGGTATAACCGCCTTCAACTCCTGATACCATCTCATTACGAATACGAATGTTAGCAAACGTTCCTCGCATCATAACTTCGTGATTGCCACGCCTTGAGCCATACGAATTAAAATCTTTTGGTGCAACACCATGTTCTTGTAAATATCGTCCGGCAGGGCTGTCAGCCTTAATGTTTCCTGCGGGGGAAATGTGATCCGTCGTGACTGAATCCCCCAAGATCGCCAAAATATGAGCCTGATGAATGTCTGTAACAGGTTTCGGTTCAGCCGTCATATCACTAAAGAACGGTGGATGTCGGATATAGGTGGAATCCGACTGCCAGGCATAAGTTGCTGAACTTTCCACACTCAGGGACTGCCAGCTTTCATCACCATCAAACACAGAATCGTATTCTTTATGGAACATTTCGGTTCTGACTTTTCCAATCGCTTCTGCAACTTCTGTACTATCAGGCCAAATATCCTTCAAATAAACATCATTGCCTTGTTGATCTTTTCCGATAGGTTCTCGCGTCAGATCCGTTTTCATACTGCCAGAAAGCGCATATGCCACCACCAGCGGCGGTGATGCCAACCAGTTGGTTTTCACTAAGGGATGAATACGTCCTTCAAAATTTCGGTTACCAGAAAGCACTGCCCCAACGGTTAAATCAGCTTGCTTAATCGCAGCTTCTATAGGATCAGGCAATGGCCCAGAGTTACCAATACAGGTAGTACAACCATACCCCACCAAGTTAAAACCCAATTTTTCCAGATATGGCATGAAACCTGCCAGTTCCAGATAATTTGTCACAACTTTCGAACCTGGTGCCAGTGAAGTTTTAACCCACGGTTGACGCTGCAAGCCTTTCTCAATCGCTTTTTTGGCAAGTAATCCCGCTGTCATCAATACGCTCGGGTTAGAGGTGTTTGTGCAAGAGGTAATAGCAGCAATCACCACGGCACCATCTTGCAATGAAAAAGTTTGGTTATCTAAAGTCACTGATACCGTTGCTGAGTGCGCTTGCGTTTTATGGATATCCAATTCCATGGCAGACTGAAAAGCCTGTGGGACATTTCCCAATGCAACCCGATCTTGAGGGCGTTTCGGTCCAGCTAAACTGGCTTCAACTGTCGACATGTCCAATTCCAGGGTGCTGGTAAAGATAGGCTCATCCCCCGTATGACGCCATAGTCCCTGAATTTTGCAATAAGCTTCAACCAAAGCAATTTCTTCTTCATGGCGCCCCGTTAAGCGCATATAGTCTAATGTAATGTCATCTACAGGGAAGAAACCACAAGTTGCACCATATTCAGGGGACATATTGGCAATAGTTGCCCGATCTGCCAGCGGCAAATCAGATAATCCATCACCATAAAATTCAACAAATTTACCTACAACACCGTGCTTACGCAGCATTTGTGTCACTGTCAGGACCAGGTCAGTTGCTGTGATCCCTTCTTGCAATTTTCCGGTCAGTTTAAAGCCAACAACATCTGGGATCAGCATGGAAACTGGCTGCCCCAGCATCGCCGCCTCGGCTTCAATTCCCCCTACACCCCATCCCAGAACGCCCAATCCATTAATCATGGTCGTGTGAGAATCCGTCCCGACCAGCGTATCAGGATAAGCAAAATCCTTACCATTCTGATTTTCATACCAGACGGTTTTACCCAGATATTCCAGGTTAACCTGATGGCAAATCCCCGTACCAGGAGGGACAACACGGAAACGATTAAAAGCTTTCTGTCCCCAACGCAAGAACAGATAACGTTCATAGTTACGTGCCATTTCTATCTGGACGTTTTCTGAAAATGCCTGTTCAGTGCCAAATTTATCAACCATCACCGAGTGATCGATAACCAAATCAACAGGGGATAACGGATTAACCTGCTCTACATTACCACCGAGTCTCAACACAGCTTCCCGCATCGCAGCAAGATCGACGACAGCCGGCACACCTGTAAAATCCTGCATAAGTACGCGGGCGGGACGATAAGCGATTTCGCGGTCTGCATGACCGGTTTTTTGCCATTCCACCAGCGCCTGTAAATCATCTTCCACAACGGATTCACCATCAACATTGCGCAAGAGATTTTCGAGCAGAACTTTCAGTGATTTTGGCAGGCGGGATAGATTGCCAATTTGTTCAGATAACAGAGGTAAACTGTAATAGTGATAGGTTTTACTGCCAGTGGATTTGCTTCCAATCGAGAGCGTTGAAGCACAGTCCGTTTTCAATTTAAACGACATAACTCCTCTCCTTTCTTATTATTGATGGTCAGCCATCATTAAACATAACATATAAGCAACTATTTGTTATTCCGTCACCACACATTTTGCTAACTGGCTGTAAATCCTCATTTATTGATAAATTTTAATGATGACACCGCTAAAGTAGATATGTTTTATTCACACCCTAAGAGTTTGATTGAATTGACTCTAAAGTTTCTACACATTTCTGGCTAATAAGTTCAATTTGCAACTTGAAAAATAAAGGTATATACGCATTAAACGTCAAGCTGCAATTTACAACACGATATGAAACCTGGTTTTTCCCTGCTTTACGGGGAGAAATCACACGAATCTTGAAGTTAGATCGGTATATTCAGGGTGCTCAATACGTTTATTAGAGATTGGAGGTAACATTATGGATACAGAAAAAAACAAAGAATTCCAACATTACCTAAGCCATATACAACAAGCTGATCAGTTTTTTTCGGCTGGCATTAGAGATAAATTTTCCTTTTCAGATTATCTGCTTAGTGACACAGACGGCCTTGTCCAATTTATTATTACTGCAAATATTGTCGACAAAGCCAGTGTCATACAGAAAATGAATGAAATCAAAAAAGTACAGATCGCCCTTTCTTCAATAGCCGCTGATCACATCGCCAAATATACCCATGTCCACGGCACAGAATATAAGACTGACATTCAATTTTGGGGAGAAATTATGGCGAAACTGCCATTGATGAGTATCATGAATGTCGAAAGTCAAACCTATCAGCATGAAATGAAAGGAGTTTCTATTGCAACAAATTTACTCCAACTCATCATGGATATTATTTTAAATGCAAACTCTCCAAGCCTGAAAAGCTTTTCCGATTTTTTGCAAAAACAAGGTGATGCTATAAGGCTGGGCTTAAAAAGGAATGGGGATCATTATTCCACTCTCACATTAGCCAGTGTTATTGAAGCAATTGGCGTTGAAGATCGTGTCATGTATGTCCCTAAAATAAAACTCTATAAAATAGATTTTGACAGAACTAACTCAGAAGTGACATCAAACTGCGCTTCTCACGAGAATATCAATGTTGAATTTACTTACTCTTCTTGTATTTCTTTATTTAATTATCAAGCGTTAGAAAATCACGAAGTTAAAATAGCTTTCGATAATTTCATTCTTAAAAATCAAAAATCTTCAATTGAAAATTCTGACAATTTTTTTAGTGGTGAATTTAAGACGGTGCTGCCAAAAGAGACATAAAATAAAAGATTAACCACCTGCCTGCTGTTTGGCGGTGGTTTAATCTTCTTGACACTAGCTATATCTACCTTCTTTATATCTATTTTGCTGATATTAAATATCTTTTTACACTATCGGCAGTTCGATATCTTTGAACATTTCTTCGATTTCTTCATTGGAGCGTAACGCAATGGCTTTATCTACGACATCACGCGTTAAATGTGGTGCGAAACGCCAAATAAAATCATACATATAACTGCGCAGAAAACTACTGCGTCGAAAACCGATCTTGGTCGTGCTGTAACCGAATTGATCACGCATATCAATACGTACTAAATCACTGTCTTTAACGAGTTCTACAGCCATACTGGCAATCACACCAACTCCTAGCCCTAACCGCACATAAGTCTTAATCACATCAGCATCTGTTGCTGTAAATACGATTTTAGGTTTTAAACCCACCCGATCAAAAGCAACATCCAACTCAGAGCGCCCAGTAAAACCAAATGTATAGGTTACAATCGGATATTCAGCCAGTTCTTCAATTGTCACATTCTGTCTGCTCGCAAGAGGGTGATCTTTCGTCACCACAATAGAACGATTCCAATGATAACAAGGCAACATAATCAGATCGTTATAGAGGTGTAATGCTTCTGTTGCTATCGCAAAATCACTATTTCCTTTGCATACCTCTTCCGCAATTTGCGTTGGAGAGCCTTGATGCATATGCAGTGATACATTGGGATAACGTTCAATAAAGCCCTTAATAACAGGAGGTAAAGCATATCTTGCTTGTGTATGGGTGGTCGCTATATATAAAGAACCCCGATCGGGATAGGTATGTTCACTGGCAACAGAACGAATTGAATCAATTTTTGACAGAACCTCACGTGAAATACGGACAATTTCTTCACCAGCCGGAGTCACGTGCGTCAAATGTTTACCACTACGAGCAAATATCTGAATCCCCAGTTCATCTTCGAGCATCCTGACTTGCTTGCTGATCCCCGGTTGAGAGGTATACAACCCTTCTGCTGTAGAAGATACATTTAGATTGTGGTTAACCACCTCTACAATATAACGCAATTGCTGTAATTTCATATCAGCACTGTCCCTAATAATCAAATGTATGAACGTTTTGTAGTTTAACCAATTTCTATATTGCTAATGGTTACTCACTTATAACTATATAGAATATATATTTGTGAGAATATAACCACTATAACACCTGCTATATATTTATATAACAAATAATTAAGTCGAGTAACTACTATCAAGCACCTGTTGCAGATATATTGTGTTTTAATTTTGTTGAAATACAAGAAAAGCCAGTCCATAGAACTGGCTTTTTAGAAAGAAAAGTTACATTTCCCACAAAAAAAGAAATATCCCTCTAAATATATTTACATGAATTATACCCTATAAATGAGGATATAATGCACAAATTTATCTTAAAGATCGTTCACTTTTCTTTCACAACCCAAGCCCCTTCAACAAAAAATGCGGTCCATCCGGTCGTCTTGCCATTTTTCTCTGACGAAACGTATTGCTGTTTAGTTTTACGGCTAAAACGAACAACCGTTTTATTCCCTTCAGGATCAGCAACAGGAGCTTGTGCTAAATAACGCAATTTTTCCGGTAAGCGATCTTTGAACCGGACAAGCTCTTCAACCAATGGCGCCCGCGTTTCGCGAGATTTAGGGAAAGTGTTCGCTGCTAAAAATACCCCTGCCGCACCATCACGCAAAACAAAGTAAGCATCTGATTTTTCACACGCCAATTCCGGTAACGGAACCGGATCTTCTTTTGGTGGCGCCACTTCCCCATTGCGTAAAATCTTACGGGTATTTTTACATCCTTCGTTTGTACAACCCATGTACTTACCAAAACGCCCCATTTTCAGGTGCATTTCTGAACCGCACTTATCACACGCAACTATCGGACCATCATAACCCTTAATGCGGAATTCACCTTCTTCAACTTCATAACCATCACACTCAGGGTTATTACCGCATACGTGCAATTTACGCTGGTTATCAATCAAATAACTGTCCATCGCTGTACCACACTTTTTGCAGCGACAACGAGCGCGCAATGCATTGGTTTCAGCATCATCCCCTTCCAGGATATTTAGGATTTCATTTTCCGGTATCAGGTTAATCGTCTGCTTGCATCGCTCTTTAGGTGACAATGCGTAACCAGAGCAGCCAAGAAATACCCCTGTTGTCGCAGTACGAATTCCCATTGGCCGGCTACAGGTCGGACACTCAATCGAGGTAATGACCATCGGGTTCGGACGCATTCCGCCTTCATCTGGTTCTTTATTGGCAACATCAAGCTGTTTACTGAAATTGGAGAAAAACTCGTCCAAAACGCCTTTCCAATTGGCTTCATTGTTGGCTACATGATCGAGCTGATCTTCCATTCTTGCCGTAAAATCGTAGTTCATCAATTCGTTGAAATTTTCTTCCAAACGATCATTAACGATTTCACCCATCTTCTCTGCATAAAATCGCCGATTTTCAACGTGAACATATCCTCGCTCTTGAATGGTTGAGATAATTGATGCATAAGTCGATGGACGACCAATTCCGCGTTTTTCCAGCTCCTTAACCAAGGATGCTTCACTGAAACGTGCTGGTGGTTTTGTAAAGTGCTGGCTTGGTATTAGCTGTTGCAAATCAAGCTCTGTGCCCACTTCCATGATCGGCAACGTATGATCTTCATCTCCTTTGCGCAAAGCCGGCATGACTTTTGTCCAACCATCAAAACGCAGAGTACGGCCTTTAGCACGTAACTCAAAATCACCAGCCTGAACGGTCAGTGTCGTGGAATCATATTTCGCAGGTGTCATCTGACAAGCAATGAATTGACGCCAGATCAGCTGATACAATTTTTGTGCATCAGTTTCCATATCTTTCAATTCTTCTGCCATGACATTAACATCAGAAGGCCGAATCGCCTCATGAGCTTCCTGAGAGTTTTCCTTGCTGCTGTAAACATTGACACTTTTCGGCAAGTATTTATCACCAAAATGGTTGCTGATGTAACCACGAACCATTTCCAACGCGTCCTGACTCAAGTTAGTCGAATCGGTACGCATATAAGTGATATACCCAGCTTCATATAAGCGTTGTGCCATCATCATGGTTTTCTTAACCCCAAACCCAAGCCGCGTACTTGCCGCCTGTTGTAATGTTGAGGTAATGAATGGTGCACCTGGCTTACTCGATGTTGGACGATCTTCACGCTCAATCACTTTGTATCTTGCTTTTTCAAGCAGAGAAACTGCTGACTGCGTTTGTTGCGCATTGACGGGCTTAAACGGTTTTCCCTTCTCATGAGTAACTTCCATATGGAGAGGGATATCGCCCTTAGCCATTAAATCCGCGTGCAGTTGCCAATATTCTTCCGGCACAAATGCCTTAATTTCACGCTCCCGCTCAACCACAAGCCGAACTGCGACAGATTGCACCCGCCCAGCGGATAACCCTCTGGCAACTTTTTTCCACAGTAGCGGTGAAACCATGTAGCCTACAACGCGATCCATAAAACGACGCGCTTGCTGGGCATTCACACGGTCAAGATTCAATTCACCAGGATTATCAAAAGCCTGTGTGATTGCATTTTTGGTAATTTCATTGAATACAACCCGACTGAAACGGGATTCCTCTCCACCAATCACTTCCCGCAGGTGCCATGCAATAGCCTCTCCCTCACGGTCAAGGTCCGTTGCAAGATAGATATGATCAGCTTTTTCAGCCAGCGTTTTCAGCTCTGAAACAACTTTTTCTTTACCTGGCAAAACTTGATAGTTCGCTTCCCAACCATGATAAGGATCGACGCCCATACGAATTATTAGCGCCGTTTTCTCATCTTTTTTTACTTTCTTTTTATTCTTATCGGTAGATGAGCTTGAACTCTTTTGACTCACTGTTCCACTCGTCGGCAAATCACGGATATGACCTACACTGGATTTTACAACGTAGTCATTCCCCAGATATTTATTGATTGTTTTGGCTTTTGCCGGGGACTCCACTATAACAAGAGCTTTAGCCATAGTTACCTTTACCTAATTATCTTCTTTTCAGATGGCGAAAATCACGGCGTTATGTTGCGATATATAAAATAAAACCTCTTTTTATATTGCGATAGATTTGCAAGATATCAACTAATTTTTATCTTGTACTTTTACTTAAACGCAAAACCCGTTGAAATATTTAGGGTATTTTATATACCAACACAAACCATGCAATTGTATGTTTTAACAGTTGTAAACAAAATCTTCCATCTGCATGACGAAAAGCCCACACTCTACCTGATAAAAAACGATGCGCAACAACTTATTTCTTGCAGGAGCACAATAAATGAAAACTGAAACCATCCCCATTAAGCGAGAACAGTTACTAAAAAAAGTAAATAAAATCATTAAGACATACGAAGATTTGATACAAGGCATGTACGCAGAGAGGCAGAACAAAGAAGTGGAGTATTCCCCCTGGTTGATGAATAAATATACGGGCAATAAAGGATATATAAATCGCCTTTATTTACCCGCATAATCTGTAATAGTTTTGGGTAACGATTTTGCCGTTACAACAAAGGTTTTTCTCCCCTTTGCCACCAACGCATAAACAATTTGTCAACGTTCTCCATCGCGCTGCCCATAAAGCGATCTATGGCACGTTTGCGGCGATAATAATTGACGCCGATGACTTCACAATGTTCAATTTTTTCAATCAGAAAATCATCACTAACACCCACATCATCAATCAATCCATTTTCTTTTGCCTGTGTACCGTACCAATACTCACCCGTGGCTACATTTTCCACATCCAAAGATGGACGATATTGGTGGATAAATGATTTGAATAACTTATGCGTTTCGTTCAAATCTTCCTGAAATTTCTTGCGGCCCTGTTCAGTATTTTCTCCCAGAACGGTCAAGGTACGTTTATATTCACCAGCAGTATGCAATTCAACATCAATATCGTTTTTCTTCAATAACCTATGGATATTGGGTAATTGCGCCACAACGCCAATAGAACCGATAATGGCAAACGGTGCTGCAATAATGCGATCAGCTACACAAGCCATCATATATCCACCACTTGCAGCGACTTTATCCACGGCAATTGTTAGGCGTATCCCTTTCTGCCGCAAACGAACCAATTGAGATGCTGCCAGTCCATATCCATGAACCACACCACCAGGACTTTCCAGTCGCAGCAAAACTTCATCTTTTTTGTCAGCCACAGCCAATATTGCACTGATCTCTTCGCGGAGTGACTCCACCTCACGGGCATCCATACTGCCTTTAAAGTCCAAAACATAAAGACTTGGCTTCTGTATGCCTTTATGACCTGTTTTGGCTGCCGCTTTTTTCTGCTTAGCATCACTTTTCTGCTGTTTTTTTAATTCTTTTTGCCAAATTTTTTGTTCTGCTTCACTCATTCGCGCCTGCTGCATCTGACGCTGTCTTTCCTTATATGACTCACCAAGATTGGTCAGTTTTAATTCCCCTTTGTGCATTGCTTTACGTACACCTAATCCGATACAAACGATCGCCAGAACAGCGATTGCCAAGACCACCGTGAGCACTTTGGCTAAGAACAATCCGTATAGAGACAAATATTCCACAGATCCACCTTTATTCATTTATAACAAACAATATATTTGTTTCATTCTAACCAAAAATCGAACGCCTTGCCCTAACAGTTTACTTAACCCTATCTCAATTGAAGTTACACTTTTTTATACCCATTTTTCACTCATGCAGGCAAATTTGACGGAAACCTTAAGTTTTGTTCTGATGATAACCTGTATATGCCAATCTGAAATGGCAAATCATAGATTCACAAGCAATATAGGAAGATTGTTCGATGTTTGATTACCAACCCAATAGTCATTTGCTGCAACAAAAAATTATTCTCGTCACTGGTGCTGGCGATGGCATTGGACGCGAAGCCGCACTGACCTATGCCCGCCACGGTGCACAGGTTATTTTACTGGGACGTACGACCGCGAAACTGGAAGCAGTCAGGCAGCAAATTACAAACGAGGGCGGTTTACCTGCTGACATTTATACGATGGATCTGCTGACAGTGACCGCCGAGGAATGCCAAACTTTCGCCCATGATCTGGCACAGCGCTATTCACGTTTGGATGGCGTCTTGCATAATGCTGGTCTTCTTGGCGCCGTCTCCCCTATCGTAGAACAAGCTGTTCAACTCTGGCATGAAGTGATGCAAGTGAATGTCAATGCCACTTTTATGCTGACTCAGGCATTGATCCCCCTGCTATTAAAATCCACCAGCGCTTCTTTGGTGTTCACCAGCTCCAGTGTCGGCCGTCAAGGTAGAAGTGGTTGGGGAGCATATGCTGTTTCCAAATTTGCTACAGAAGGTCTAATGCAAGTTTTGGCAGAAGAATATCGGGATACTTCCCTGCGTATCAACTGCATCAATCCCGGCGGGACACGTACCAACATGCGAGCAAGCGCTTTTCCTGATGAAAATTCCGCTAAGTTAAAAACACCCGCGGATATTATGCCCGTCTATCTTTATGTAATGGGAGATGATAGCCGAAATGATTCCGGCATCAGTTTTGATGCTCAACCCGGACGCAAAGCGGGGCCTGCCGAATAATGACCAGAGATAACAGCCAGTACCAGAAAAGACAACAACGCCTGAAAGAAAAAATCGATGCCCGTATTGAAGCAGCACAACAAGAACGGGGTATTGTCATTGTGTTCACTGGAAACGGTAAAGGAAAAACGACCGCTGCATTTGGCACAGTTACTCGTGCAATCGGGCATGGACAACGTGCTGGCGTTATCCAATTTATTAAAGGGACATGGGAAAGCGGTGAAAGAAACTTGCTGATACAGCAAGGTGTTGAATTTCATGTGATGGCAACAGGCTTCACATGGGAGACGCAAAATCGCGAATCAGACACAGCAGCCTGCCAAACAGCCTGGCAACAGGCTGTAGCAATGCTATCTGATCCTTCACTACACCTTGTCGTGCTGGATGAATTAACCTATATGGTCAGTTATGGTTATTTAGAACTGACCGATGTTCTGGCCGCTCTCAAACAGCGCCCTGCTCATCAAAGTGTAATTATCACTGGCAGAGGATGCCATCGAGAATTATTGGAATATGCCGATACGATTACGGAAATGCGCCCGGCAAAACATGCTTTTAATGCCGGTATCAAGGCACAAAAAGGTATTGATTGGTAAATGAATCCGCTGTTTCAAATCGCCCAGATAAATGTTGATATGAGCTGAAACAGCGGCTTAAACGTATTAACGACCTTTAGGTGTCGTTTTCTTCCCTGCATTCTGACGAGAACTGCTTGCAGGACGTTTCCCTGCCGGACGGGATGCAACCTGAGTATGTCGTCTTACTGCACGGCGGATCTGATTAGCCTTAACGCGGCGTTGATCGCGCCCAACAGCAACTTTGGTCACACTCTCTTCATCCAAGTCAACCAACTGACGTAAATAGTTAGTCTGTTCCAACCCCAACTCAGTCCAGCCACCTCGCGGCAACCCTTTCGGCAGATTAATATCGCCATAACGCACACGGATCAGGCGGCTGACTTGCACACCAACGGCTTCCCATAAGCGTCTGACTTCGCGATTACGGCCTTCTGTCAGAGTCACGTTGTACCATTGGTTGATCCCTTCTCCACCTTTAAACGCAATGGTCTTAAATGAAGCCGGGCCATCTTCCAGTTGTACACCTTGTGTCAATTGACGGAGTTTTGCGTTATCGACTTCACCGAACACACGGACTGCATATTCACGCTCAACTTCGCGGCTTGGGTGCATTAAACGGTTAGCCAATTCCCCATCGGTAGTAAACAACAACAACCCGCTGGTATTAATGTCCAAACGCCCTACCGCAATCCAGCGTGCGCCTTGCATTTTTGGCAGACGATCAAATACAGTCGGACGGCCTTCAGGATCATGGCGGGTACACAATTCACCTTCCGGTTTGTAATAAGCCAAAACCCGGCAAACTGTTTTCTGTGGCTCTTTGATATTTAAGATCCGTCCATCCAGACGAATTTTTATTGCGGGATTAACTTCGATTCGATCACCCAACGTTGCGATCTTACCATCAACGCTAATGCGCCCTTGTTGGATATACCCTTCGATTTCGCGACGGGAACCATGACCAGAACGCGCGAGAACTTTTTGTAACTTTTCTGTTTTATCGCTCATTGAGCAACCTCTATTGTCGCCTTCACAGGCGTCGTGATACTAAATAAAATTGAATTGTATACTTTAAGAAAATCGTACACTTTATAAAAAAGGTGTTACATCACCTTCGCCTTCACGAAGAATTACGGGCGAATCCCCCGTCAAATCTACTACCGTCGTCGGTTGCTGCCCAAGATAACCACCGTGAATGATTAAATCAACTTGTTTACCCAAAGTATCCTTAATCTCTTCAGGATCCGATTCGGCAAAATCATTTCCGGGCAGAATCAAGCTACATGACATCAATGGTTCACACATCCCTTCCAGCAATGCCAACGCAATAGGATTAGAAGGAACACGTAAACCAATCGTCTTACGTTTTTCGTTCATCAAGCGACGCGGTACTTCTTTTGTTGCCTGTAAAATAAACGTGTAATTACCAGGTGTGTTATTTTTAATCAACCTGAACGCCTGGTTATCTACATGGGCATAAGTGGCAATTTCAGATAAGTCACGACACATCAAGGTAAAATTGTGGCGTCCTTCCAATTGGCGAATACGGCATATACGGGTCATAGCATCCTTATTTTCCAGGCAACAACCAATGGCATAACCTGAATCAGTAGGATAGATGACAACTCCGCCCTTTTTCAGTGCATCCACACTTTGGTCAATAAGACGGACTTGTGGATTGTCAGGGTGGATATAAAAAAACTGGCTCATACAATAACCTCTATACTTCTATGCAGTCCAAGCCGTGACCAGTCGTGCCATATCGGTACAACATCACCGGGTAACCACAAATTGCGCCCAAGTTCTATCCATGAACAAGGTTGGTGAAAATCCGATCCTAATGATACTTTCAACCCATATTCTCTTGCCAGTTGACCAAGTTGCTGTCTTTCATTAGGGGCTTGCTGGCACTGTGCAACTTCCATTGCATCACCACCATGTTGTTTAAACCAAAATATTAACCGTTTTAACCATTTCGTCGACAAATTATACCTGCCGGGATGGGCAATCACAGCCTGTCCCCCTGCCTGATGAATGGTTTCAATAGCCTGCTCGATTGTACACCATTGCGGTGGAACATAACCGATTTTTCCCTTTACCAAATATTTTTTGAACACTTTCGGGATAGTCGGTACAACTCCCGTTTCTACCAAATAACGGGCAAAATGGCCGCGAGTGACTTGTCCACCATTGGCTAATCTGGATGCCCCTTCCCAGGCATCAGCAATGCCTGCTTTGGCTAATCGTTTTCCCATTTCAACACCACGCTGTTGCCTTAAATCAACCTGATGCGCTAAAAACTTCCTTAAGGAAATAGAGTGGATATCAATATCTAAGCCAACGATATGAATTTCCAGATTTTGCCATAATGTCGAAATTTCAACGCCGGATATCAAAGTTAATGGCAAATTATTTTGCTGAATATGGTTTAAAGCGGGCGGGATCCCCTCCGTCGTATCATGATCGGTGATTGCCAGTACATCAATTCCCATAGCAATAGCTCTGTCCACGAGCTGATCAGGTGATAAAACGCCATCTGAAGCAGTCGTATGGCTATGCAGATCATAGCGTCTTGTCATTTCACTGGCGGCTTCAATCATTGTTTTTTAACCTGTTTTCGGATGGGAAGAAGGCACTATCGATTAAGTGATATGAAGCGCTATCAAGCGCAAAGCGGTTATGATAACACAAGAAGAAAAAAAATCATTGACAAGCAACCCACGAACTAGTTTACTAGTACGCAGGTTGACTGAGACACTCTTTACTAAAAAAACTTTTATCAAAAAACCATTGAACCAATGAGGCACTCGAAATGAGCGTATTTATGCAAACTAAGCAGTCAAAGCGTTGGTGGCACAACTTCCCAGTCAGGGCGGTTGGCTCACGCACGTAAGTTCAGAATAGATACGCAAGTGCCAAAACCCGCCCTAAGAGGCGGGTTTTTTTATAAATAAAGATTAGAAACGGGGTATGAAGATGACTGGCAAAGAATTTAATATCTCTATAAATCAGGTAGATACTCTCTACCAAACAGATCCAACACTGCTTTTTCATCAACTTTGTAATAATCGCCCAGCAACGTTATTGCTGGATTCTGCTGAAATTCACAGTAAAAAGAATCTCAAAAGCATTTTGATCATTGATAGTGCTATGCGCATCACGGCCAACGGGCGTCAAGTTACTTTTGAGGCACTCACTGAAAACGGCCAAAACCTGCTCCCGATACTCACTAACTTACTATCAGGTAAAGCTCAATTAGATGTAGAACTGAAGGTTATGCGAGCACGGTTTCCGGTCATTGAGCACAATCTGGACGAAGATAGCCGGCTAAAATCCGATTCAGTTTTTGATGCATTGCGTGCCCTGGCAGCGCTAGCCTCTTTTTCAGAAAACCCCGATGCCATTTTTGTTGGTGGATTGTTTGCTTACGATTTAGTCGCCGGGTTTGAACCATTACCTAAAGTAGAAGCTCACCAACGCTGTCCTGATTTCTGTTTTTATCTCGCAGAAACGCTATTAGTGATCGATCATCAAGAGAAACATTCACGTCTACAAACTTCATTGTTTGGCGAATCTGATTCAGAAAGAAAACGCCTTAAAGAGCGTTTAGCAACCTTAGTTGCAGCCATTTCAGCTCCGCTTCAGCCTCTCTTACCTGTCACATTGCCTGATATTACTGTTGGCTGTAACCAAAGTGATGAACAATACGCAAATATCGTGCGTCAGCTACAGCGATTTATCCGTCAAGGGGATATTTTTCAGGTAGTTCCATCGCGTCGTTTCACCTTGCCATGCCCTTCTCCGCTGAACGCTTATCATGTATTGAAAAAACAAAACCCAAGCCCTTATATGTTTTTTATGCAAGATCAAGATTTTTGCCTGTTTGGGGCTTCACCAGAAAGTGCTCTTAAATATGATGCCAACAACCGCCAGATCGAAATTTATCCGATAGCCGGTACTCGACCACGTGGACGTGATCACAACGGGGAATTGGATGCCGATCTTGATAGCCGAATTGAGCTGGAAATGCGCACGGATGCGAAAGAAATGTCTGAACACGTGATGTTAGTCGATTTAGCTCGCAACGATTTAGCCCGTATCTGCGAACCGGGCAGTCGATATGTCGCCGATTTAACCAAAGTCGATCGTTATTCATTTGTTATGCACCTGGTTTCCCGTGTTATCGGCACACTTCGACATGATTTAGATGCCTTCCACGCCTATCAAGCCAGCATGAATATGGGTACATTGACGGGAGCCCCTAAAGTTCGGGCGATGCAACTCATCGCAGAATATGAAGGTGTACGGCGTGGCAGTTATGGCGGAGCCGTCGGTTACTTCACGGGCAAAGGGGATTTTGATACCTGCATAGTGATACGTTCTGCCTATGTGGAAAACGATCAAGCCACCATTCAAGTTGGAGTCGGTGTCGTGCTGGACTCTATTCCTCAGTCAGAAGTAGATGAAACTCACAGTAAGGCCAGAGCTGTTATTCGCGCTATTGCACAAGCGCATCATGTGGAGGTGACATTCTGATGGCTAATATTCTTTTACTCGATAATGTAGATTCCTTCACATATAACCTTGTAGATCAACTGCGTACTCATGGTCACCATGTTGTTATTTACCGCAATACCGTGCCAGCAGACGTCATTATTGCCAAACTTAATGAGATGGCATCTCCTCTTTTAATGTTATCCCCTGGTCCAGGGAAACCCTCAGAGGCAGGCTGTATGCCCGCATTGATTAAACAAGTAATAGGCCAGATCCCGATAATCGGAATTTGTCTTGGACATCAGGCGATTATTGAAGCTTACGGAGGAAAAATCTCTGCTGCTCAGGAAATTTTGCATGGCAAAGCAACACCGGCCATCCATGATGGGAAAAATATGTTTTCCGGCCTCCCAAATCCTTTGTCTGTCGCCCGTTACCATTCTCTTGCCGCTGTGCATACTCCGGCAGAACTGACTGCTTCTGCTTCATGCGGTGATATTGTGATGGCTGTGCGACATGATGAGCACAAAGTTTGTGGTTTTCAGTTTCATCCCGAATCTATCTTGACTACACAGGGTGCCAAACTCCTTGAACAAACTCTAGCCTGGGCATTGAACTAACAATTTCAAAGATAGATGAGTTTAAGGGTATCGAATTAAAAGCACTCAACTTACAGGAATGGGAAGATGCAGTTGATTTTTGACAAATTATTCAGTGCTCAGGCATTGACACAACAAGAAAGCCAGCAGCTATTCACCGCCATTATTCATGGTGAGCTGAACGATACACAACTGACTGCCGTATTAATTAGCCTGAAACTGCGGGGCGAGCAGCCACAAGAAATTGCGGGCGCAGCCCAGGCGTTCCTGGCAAACGCAGCCCCCTTTCCTCGCCCGGATTACACGTTTTGTGATATCGTCGGCACAGGTGGAGACGGTTCCAATAGCATCAATATTTCAACAGCCAGCGCCTTTATTGCTGCTGCCTGTGGCCTTAAGGTGGCAAAACATGGAAATCGCAGTATTTCCAGTCGGTCTGGATCATCTGATTTATTAGCTGCATTCGGCATTGCATTAGATGCTCAAGCTGAAGAATCACGCAAGGCTTTGGATGAAATTGGTGTCTGTTTCCTGTTCGCCCCCCAATATCACAGTGGATTCCGTCATGCGGTGCAAGTACGCCAGCAACTAAAAACCCGAACACTATTTAATGTACTTGGCCCGTTGATCAATCCAGCGCGTCCTCCTGTGTCTCTCATCGGCGTCTATCACCCTGAATTAGTTGAACCCATAGCCCATACCTTACACGCTTTAGGTTATCAACGCGCTGCCGTTGTACACAGCGGAGGAATGGATGAAGTTGCCTTACATGCACCAACTTATGTTGCAGAGCTTAATCACGGTGAAATTCGCCAATATCAATTAACAGCAACCGATTTTGGTTTGCCAAACCATCCAATATCATCACTGCAAGGTGGATCACCAGAAGAAAACCGCAACAT
Source organism: Xenorhabdus griffiniae (assembly GCF_015163655.1). GTDB lineage: Bacteria > Pseudomonadota > Gammaproteobacteria > Enterobacterales > Enterobacteriaceae > Xenorhabdus > Xenorhabdus griffiniae. The sequence continues at coordinate 52,347 of NZ_JADEUF010000007.1, forward strand.
GTTGGCAATGTTGTTACAAGGTCACGGAAACCAAGCCCATGCTCATGCCGTAGCAGCCAATGTAGCTCTGTTAATGAAGATCCACGGGCAAGAAAACCTACGGGAAAACACTCAATTGGCACTCGATACTATTTACAGCGGCCAGGCTTATGAAAAAGTAACGGCATTGGCAGCAAGGACCAGATCATGAAAACCAGCGTATTACAGAAAATTGTTGAAGATAAAGCGGCATATCTGATTACTCGTAAAGCAGAGCAACCGCTGGAGAGCTTTATTGCTGATATCGTTCCAAGTCATCGTCGGTTTTATCAGGCATTGGCTCATAAGCAAACCGTTTTTATTTTGGAATGCAAAAAGGCATCCCCTTCAAAGGGATTGATTCGCGAAGATTTCGATCCTGTCCATATTGCTAAAACTTATCAACCTTATGCCGCTGCAATCTCTGTCCTGACCGATGAAAAATACTTTCAGGGCAGTTATGATTTTCTCGCCATGGTCAGTTCTGCTGTCCATCAACCTGTTTTGTGCAAAGATTTTATTATTGATGCCTATCAGGTTTATCTTGCCCGTTATTATCAGGCTGATGCTATTTTACTGATGCTGTCTGTCCTTGATGATGATACATATCGTAAATTATCGGCATTGGCCCACAGCCTTGATATGGGTGTATTGACCGAAGTCAGTAATGAAGATGAACGGCAACGGGCAATTAAATTGGGCGCAAAGGTTATTGGTATCAATAATCGGGATCTCCGTGATTTGTCCATTGATTTAGAGCGTACCCGTAAATTGTCGGTGGGTTTACCTGAAGACACCATCGTCATCAGTGAATCCGGTATCCACCAGCATCGTCAGGTGCGAGAATTAAGCCAATTTGCCAATGGTTTTCTTATCGGTAGTTCTTTAATGGCACAACAAAATTTAGATCTCGCCTTACGACGCCTAATTTTGGGTGACAACAAAGTTTGTGGCTTGACTCGCCCACAAGATGCCAAAGCTGCGTTGCAAATGGGTGCCGTTTACGGTGGTTTAATTTTTGCCGAAAAATCACCGCGCAAAATCAGTCTGCAAAAAGCTCAACAAATCATCAATGAAGCCTCTCTGCTATATGTTGGTGTGTTTCAAAATCAACCCATTGATTTTGTCAATAATACTGCCCGTAGGCTTTCACTCACCGCAGTGCAACTGCACGGAAGTGAAGATGAAAACTACATCAACGCTCTGCGCTCGGTACTACCTGAACATTGTGAAATTTGGAAAGCCATTAATATGTCTAAGGCTGAGGACGTTTCCGTAATACCTCATGTTGATCACTTACTGTTGGATAACGGAGCTGGCGGAACGGGAAAACCATTTGACTGGCAATTAATTAATCCATTAATTCAGCATAACAGTTTTCTGGCGGGTGGCCTGAATGCTGAAAACTGTCAACTGGCAGCAACTCTTGGTTGCTATGGATTGGATTTTAACTCAGGCGTTGAAGTGTCTCCAGGCATCAAAAGCAGCCAGAAAATCAAGCAGGTGTTTCAACAATTGCGCTGTTATCACTAATTTTTCAGATAAAAATGGATGAGTAGAGTATGAGTAAACTGAATCCTTATTTTGGCGACTTTGGCGGGCAATTTGTGCCACAAATTTTAATCCCTGCACTTAACCAATTAGAAAATGCTTTTATTGATGCACAGAAAGATCCTGAATTTCAGTATGCATTTCAGGATCTCTTAAAAAACTATGCAGGTAGACCTACTGCCTTAACGCTGTGTCAAAACCTGACGAAAGGGACAAAAACACGTTTATATCTGAAACGTGAAGATTTGCTTCACGGCGGTGCTCACAAAACCAATCAGGTCTTAGGGCAAGCATTGTTGGCAAAACGCATGGGAAAGCATGAAATTATTGCTGAAACAGGCGCAGGTCAACATGGCGTCGCCACCGCGCTGGCTTGTGCACTATTGGGGCTGAAATGCCGTATTTATATGGGAGCAAAAGATATTGAACGCCAATCGCCCAACGTTTTTCGTATGCGTTTGATGGGCGCAGAAGTTATCCCTGTCCACAGCGGTTCGGCAACCTTGAAAGATGCCTGTAACGAAGCAATGCGTGACTGGTCAGGTTGCTATGAGAAAGCACATTATCTATTGGGCACTGCCGCTGGCCCTCATCCCTATCCGACAATGGTACGAGAATTCCAACGTATGATTGGTGAAGAAGCCAAAGCTCAAATTCTGGAAAAAGAAGGCCGTTTACCTGATGCAGTCATTGCCTGCATTGGTGGTGGTTCAAATGCCATCGGTTTATTTGCTGAATTTATTCCAGAAAATGATGTCCGCTTGATTGGTGTTGAACCCGCGGGGCATGGTATTGAAACTGGAGAGCATGGTGCCCCATTGAAACACGGAAAATTGGGAATTTACTTTGGCATGAAAGCACCCATTATGCAGACAGAAGATGGACAAATTGAAGAATCTTATTCCATTTCGGCGGGTTTAGATTTTCCTTCCGTTGGTCCACAACATGCCTATTTAAACAGTATCGGTAGAGCCGATTATGTTTCAATTACTGATGATGAAGCGCTAGATGCTTTCCAGGAACTCTCACGCAATGAAGGTATTATTCCGGCACTGGAATCCTCTCATGCGTTGGCTTACGCCTTGAAAATGATCCATGAATCCCCAGACAAGGAACAACTATTAATTGTCAATTTATCTGGCCGTGGTGACAAAGACATCTTTACCGTTCACGATATTTTAAAATCCAGGGGGGAAATCTGATGGGACGTTACGAACAACTTTTTAAGAAGCTGCAAAACAAAAACCAAGGCGCTTTTGTTCCTTTTGTCACCCTCGGTGATCCTAATCCCGCATTGTCGTTGGAAATTATTGATACCTTAATTTCAGGTGGTGCTGACGCCCTTGAATTGGGTATTCCGTTCTCAGATCCCCTGGCTGACGGCCCAACTATCCAAAATGCCAATCTGCGCGCGTTATCATCCAAGGCCACGCCTACATTATGTTTTAACCTGCTGGCTAAAATTCGGGCTAAATACCCTGATATACCCATTGGCCTGTTAGTTTACGCTAATCTCGTCTTTCACAATGGCATTGATGAATTTTATCGTCGCTGCAAAGATGCCGGTGTTGATTCTGTTCTTGTGGCTGATGTACCGTTATCCGAGTCATCGCCTTTCCGTTCAGCCGCCATAAAGCATGATATTGCCCCGATCTTTATTTGTCCCCCAAATGCAGATGATGATTTATTACGTGAAGTTGCTTCATTTGGACGGGGATATACCTATCTGCTATCAAGAGCAGGAGTAACTGGTAGTGAAAATCGTGCTCAACAACCACTTAGCCATATTGTCAATAAACTCAAAGAATATCACGCAGCTCCTGCTATACAAGGTTTTGGCATTTCAGAGCCAGAGCAGGTTATAACCGCTCTCAATGGTGGTGCGGCGGGTGCAATTTCAGGTTCAGCTGTTGTCAGAATTATTGAAAATAACTTACATCAACCCAATATCATGCTGGCAAAATTAATGGATTTTGTTCGTGCCATGAAAAACGCCACACAATTATAAGCCCACTAACAAAAAATGGGGCAATGACGCCCCATTGGTTCTCTCTTATGTCACAGTCAAACACATACGTAGCTTTAGTTAGAAACTATAACCAACACCGAACATAAAGACCCATGGATCAAGACGGGTTTTATATTTTTTCTCTTCTACATCACCAACTTTGAATTTCACATCAGTCTCAATATTCATCCACCAAAGCGAAGTATTCAGCATCCAGTTTTTGTTTAGTTGATAATCCAGGCCAACCTGCCCAGCGATACCCCAAGAATCTTTCAGATCTAAGCTATTTAAATTAACGGCCTTCACGGTTGCATTATTACTAAATTTTTCGCTAAAGAAAGTCGTGTAGTTAACACCAATCCCGACATAAGGACGAAATTCATTTTCTGATGAACCAAAATAATATTGTGCCATTAGCGTTGGTGGTAAATGTTTAACTTCAGCGATTTCACCCGCTCCCGGCAAACTGACCCTATGCTGGAATGGTGTCGCTGCCAATAATTCAACACCAATATTATCAGTAATCATGTAACCAAAAGTTAAGCCCAACTGGGTATTATTATTGACACCAAAAGATCCCAATTCTAATACATTATCAGAACCCGCATGCGGCCTTACCGTTGCTGTACCTGCACGGAACAAGAAGTCACCTGCTTCATGGGCAAAAGTCAATGACGGGGCTAACGTAGCAGCAGCCAATACAAGCGCAGAAATCTTTTTCATTATCCATCCCATTTATGTGGTTTTAAAACAGTCAGAAATATACTCGTTTGTTTACTATTGTGATCTAAGATAGATCACATCTTTTAAATATTTTTGGCGCAGTAAGGTATTTACCACTTTATTATTTCATTTACTGGATATTTTAAATTGATCCAAATCAAAATTTTCTGCGTATTAATTTTAATGCCATCCACGATTTATATCTTGATATCAACTTTTGGATGAACAACAATAAATAATAATATAAATCATATATCTTTATTTAATGCCCTTATCCTTTATTAACAAAAATTTAATAAATTGATCATTTATATAAAATCCACACTGAGGAGGATTGGCAAAAAAAAATTCTTCCCCCAACAGCCTCAAGATACAAGATCAAGTATTAGAGTAAATCTTAGCCTCAACAAGGCCCAGTGGGAGAAAGCTACAATTTGACGATATCTGTTAATGCGTCTGTGTATAAGAACCCCCGAAAATGCAGTATTAATTAACTGATATAATAGAGGTTCGCTTGGAAAACGGAAAACATCCCATACCAAGTATATTTTTTAACCCAAAGACACAACATAAATAAAACGAATAGCCACAACCACCACTCGTTTATCATTTTTAACGATTATTTCTTTCCTGGGCCTTCAGATATGCAGGTCTACTCATAGCTCTGTCCATGTAATCCTTTATTTCTGAACTTATAGCTATACCACATAATTTTGCCCACAAAAGAGTGTGTGTCACGAAGATATCAGCTAACGTAAAGTTAGGGCCTGTTATCCATTCGTAACCTTCATTTAGCCTGATTTGGTTAACTGCTCTGTTTGCTTCGCTTTTGGCGTAATCTATGAGCCCTAGGTTTCGCTGATTTTCTGGAATGAAAACTTGCTGTTTCAATAAGTTCCACACTGGAGACTCGAGGTCAGTAAGAGCATAGCTCAACCATGAGTTAATAATGGATCTCGGTTTCGGCTCGGTAGGATAGAATGTTGCAGAAGGATATTTTTCACAAATATATATACATATTGCCAGTGTTTCTTCAATAGACACATCTCCATCACTCAGAAAAGGGACTTTTCCTCGTGAATGGAGGAATTTTATGCAAGAAGTTGGATTAAACAGATCAACCTTGATCGATTCATAAGGCGCCCCAATCTCTTCCAGAGTCCAGAGAACTCTCAACGATCTACTTTTAGGGTAAGTATATATTTTCATGATGTTGATTCCTGATTTGTGGATTTAATCCTGAGAATTGTTTGGTGTAATGTGTTAAATTCACGCACCATGATACTGGTTCCTTCTTTTTGGCATTCGAGTACGGCCTGTTGTTGAGACCAATACCACGTCCAGTTAAGTCGTGTATCGTGTTAATATGGTTTAAAAAAGCCAAATGTTATATTTTACAGCTTCGCTTCCACTAGGCCAACAAGGTACAATTGTGCACTATTGTTGTTTTATTTGATAGGAGCCACTTTTATGCCCATCACGGCAAATACCCTGTATCGTGACAGTATCAATTTTTTAAAGAATCAATGGTTGAATATCGTCATCCTCTCTGTCTTGGCCACGTTGGTGGCAACACTGTTGGGGTATTTACTCATACCAAATGAGGAACAACTCAATTTATTGGCCGAGTTGCAAAATATAGTCAGAGAGTCCGGCAACACAGGTATTCAACGTTTCGTGGTGCAATTAACGCCGGATGAGCAGTTCACGTTAATGCGCACAATGCTAGGGATTTTATTTACCCAAATATTTGGTAATACCCTACTAACGGCCAGTGTGTTGGTACTTATCAATGCTATCTCTCGCGGTCAGCAAACAAATGCTATTCGTGCCAGTACATTATCAATAACACAACTCCCTAAGATGTTCTTGCTAATGTTTATTTGTACCCTGTTGGTCCAAATTGGCTACGCTTTAATGGTCCTGCCAGGGATCCTGTTTTCTATTGCATTCTCACTGGCTCCTATTTTTTTGTTTGAAAAAGGCAAAAATGTTTTTGCAGCCATGCAAAATAGTTGGAAGTTAGCATTTGGTAATCTGCGCTTGTTGATCCCAGCTATACTGCTATGGCTTGCCGCCAAGCTAATCCTGGCTCTTGTGCTGACAAAAATGCCCAATATGTTGCTATCAGTGCTGGATAATTTCTTATCATCTCTGTTACTGATTTACCTATTCCGCCTGTATATGTTGGCCAGACCACAAAATAAAACCACAAACGATATTTAATAGTCACCTAAAATCGTTCACCTCACGGCAATGCTGCGAGGTGAACCGCAGTTACTTTTCCTGTTTGTCCTCCACGTGCTGCTTACTTTGAAGTAAACGAATGGCAAAATAGAGATCCGGCACAACTATCAAATCGTCATCACTACGACTGAGTTTGTTTTGTTTAATCCAGCGGTTCAGTTCTGTCCTGCGCCCTGCCAAGACCAATGTCACACCTTTCTTTTTTAATTCTGTGATTAACTCATCCAACACGGCAAAAACACTGACATCATCATAGGTAAAACTGACCGTCGCATCGACTACTAACCATACAGGACCATTTGCAGCACTGTTCACATGCTGTAATACCCGTTTTTTGAAATATCCGGCGTTAAAATAAGTGAGTGGAGAGTTAAAACGGTACATCATAATGCCATCTACTGGTTTGATATCATTATGCTTATGGATGGAACGAACCATACCTTGGTCATTCACACCCAACAGCTGATCCGAAGGCCGAAAAACTATTCGCAGAAATTGCAATAATCCCAGCAAAACGGCAAAACCAATACCATCGATCACCCCCACCAGCAAGACGGCAATTAACGTAAAAATTGACAGGGTAAAAGCCTGGCGATTACGTTTTCGATAAGCCCAAAGATTTTTTAAACTCAATAAAGACCAAGTGGAAAAGATCAAAACAATACCCAGTGATGACAAAGGGATATACACCAAAAATTCGGTCATAAATAGCAATACCAGCAAAATGGCACAAGCCGCTATCACCGACACCATTTGCGTTTTACCACCTAGTGCATCATTGACCGCAGTACGGCTACCCGCAGCACTGACAGCAAAACCTTGTGATAATGACGAGGCGATATTGGCAATACCCAATGCCTTAAGCTCCTGATCTGCATCAACTTGGTAGCCATTCTTACTGGCAAAACTACGAGCAGTCATCATAAAACTGACGAAACTGATCACCGCTAAGTTAATGGAAGGAACCACTAAATCACGTATGATACCGAGTTCAAATTCGGGTATAGGAACAATAGGCAAACCACTCCCCATACTCCCCACAATCTGGATACCATATTGACTGAGTTCAAATTGCCAACTGATATAAGTCGATACGATCATGGCCACCAGTGGTGCCGGCCAACTCGGACGGAGAAAATGTACACTAAGCAGTACCAGCAGCGTCATTACTGACATCCCTACCGTCGGCCAATGAGATTCTAATAAGCTACGGGGAAAAGCAATCAGTCGTTCAATCAATTCCGCAGGCAACCCAGATAGTCCAAAAATTTTAGCCAGCTGATCAGCCATAATAGTGATCGCAACGCCGTTAATAAAACCTTTCAAAATGGGATGAGAGATAAAATCAGCGAAGGCACCCAGACGAAAATGGCTGGCCAAAATACACCAAAATCCCGTCATAAACGTCATCACTATGGCAAGCTGCCAACGTACATGTTCATTGCCCAATGCCAACGGTGTAACAGCGGCAGCAATAACAGCACAAGTTGCAGCATCTGGACCAACAATCAACTGCCGTGAAGTACCGAACAGTGCATACGCAAACATCGGTAAAATACAGGCATATAAACCAATAATGGCACTAATTCCCATTAATTCAGCATAAGCAATCGCAACGGGCAGCGCCACTGCGGCAACAGAGAGACCCGCCCGCATATCATGGCCGAAATACGCTCTACGGTAATGACAGATATTTTCCAAACCTGGCATCCAGCGATGTAATCTTTCCCACAACATAGCTTTTATGTCCTTTTGTGAAAATGGAACCTAGTGATAATACGTAGCTAAATGGAAACTCACAGCTTTCTTCTCCCACACTTAGCTTGTCGCTCATTGTGATAAAATGCTTCAAATAGATGAAAAATGTTTTTTACCTGATAAATAAACCATTTCATTGAGATCTGGTACACTCTGGCACAAATCCAAAAACATGCCATCATTGACTTCACAATGGGTTCAATTTATGAAACAACTTTTAGACTTTTTGCCACTGGTCGTTTTCTTCGTCGTCTACAAAATGTACGACATTTTCTATGCATCTGGCGCCTTGATTGCAGCAACAGGGTTAGCTGTTGTCATTACTTACCTGATTTATCGTAGAGTTGAAAAATCCTCCTTAATTACATTTGTTATGGTTGCTGTTTTCGGCACTCTGACACTGGCCTTCCACAGTGATTTATTTATTAAATGGAAAGTGACTGTCATTTATGCCATTTTTGCTCTGGTATTACTTATCAGCCAATGGGTGATGAAAAAGCCGTTAATTCAACGGATGTTAGGCAAGGAATTAGAATTGCCTGATTTTGTCTGGAACAAACTGAATATGGCTTGGGCGATTTTCTTTATTGCTTGTGCATTAGCAAATATTTATGTCGCTTTCTGGCTACCTCAAGATGTTTGGGTAAACTTTAAAGTGTTCGGGTTAACGGCATTGACACTAGTCTTTACTGTATTGAGTGTGGTATATATCTACCGTCATCTGCCTCGCGAACAAAAATAATATAATGACCTTCATAATGGATACCTGCCGATGCAGCGGCAGGTATTGTTGTATTCACCAAATAAAGCAAGTTTTCTAATGACACAACAACAATGCTTACCAAACGGAGAATTGGTTCTCCGTACACTGGCCATGCCTGCTGATACTAATGCCAATGGGGATATTTTCGGTGGCTGGCTGATGTCTCAAATGGATATTGGCGGCGCAATTTTAGCAAAAGAGATTGCTCTGGGGCGCGTAGTAACTGTTAGCGTAAATGGCATCAGTTTTCTGAAACCGGTTGCGGTAGGTGACGTCGTATGCTGCTACGCCCGTTGTCTGAAAACGGGAAATTCATCTATCACTATTAATATCGAGGTGTGGGTGAAAAAAGTGGCTTCTGAGCCAGTCGGTCAGCGTTATCGTGCTACAGAAGCCGTTTTCACCTATGTTGCCGTTGATGAAAATAACACTTCTCGTCCTTTGCCTGAAGATAAAAGACACTTCAAATTGGAAAGTAGTGATTCAGAGTCATAATTCATTTTGCTGATGAAATTAGGGGATGTTTTACATCCCCTGTTCAGGAAAGAGACGTTTTGGTCAGTTAGGATTGTGAAATGCCCGTAGTTTTAAACTCGATAGTTGTTATATGTCCGGTAGCAGGAATTTTTTCATAACGCCATTTTCTCATCGCTTTTTTCACTTCACGTTCAAAGACATTCTTCGGATTGGCAGAAATAATTTCAATATTCTTAACTCGGCCATTTTCATCAATATCAAATTTTACCTTTACCGTCCCCTCAGTGCCTAGCTGTAGTGCTCTGGATGGATAAACGGGCTCTGGCCTATTCAATGCCTTTGGTCCGTTTTGTACCCCAACTTTTTCACTAATGGTATGGTGCTCCGATTTTTGATCATCCAAATTCTTTGCCGTCTGAGTTTCTTGATCAGAAACAGGGTTCAGCGGTTGTTCTGAAGCTCTTTCTGTCTTTTTCTCTCTTGGCTTAACTTCTTTTTTGACAATTTTTTTCTTTTCAGGTTTAGGCTTAGGCAGAGCAATTTCCGCAATAGGTTCAGGCTCCGGCTCAGGAAGTGATTCAGACACGGCAGGTTTGGAAACCGGTGCCTCTTCAGCAGCCAACTGGATCATGGCAACAGACATAGACGTAACTTCTGCCTGTTCCCTTGGTTTAATGGCATGGAAAAGTGCCGCAGCAATAGAGATGTGTAAACAAATGGAAAGTAGTATCGGCCAATGTATCCAACGCATAAGAGAATTCTTGCTTAACAGCATGATAGTCAGTTTTCAGATAGATATTAGTTTAAATGCAAATGACTATCATATTCAATAAAGATTCAAAAACATCTATCTCTGACTTGCATTTTTCAAGCTAAAACCTTATTGGATACACACGCTCATTCCAGTCATATCGCATAATTATTGGAGGCTAAAAATATTTTTCTTAACGGAAAAATATCAAGCCGTTAAGAAAACGCTGCACATTGACTCTAAGCAATTTGCACTATACGCATTAAACTTCAAGTTGCAATTTACAACACGCTATGAAACCTGATTTCTCCCCGCTTAGCGGGGAGAAATCACACGCATCTTGAAGTTAGATTGGTATATATTAACATTAAATCCACTCTATATTCTGGGTGAATAGAATCGATTTGCGACGCTTATAAGCATCTGCCTTACGCAGTGCATATATTCGTAAATTACGACGTGACTGCCCTTCCAACCAGCGACGGCGACGGCAAAGACTTTGGCGGAGCATTCTCCAACGCCCGACTTCTCTTCTACTATGTTTCATAAATATTCCGGGTAATCTCTCATTGAATGAATAATATTATTCTTAATTGTCACTATTAGCGATGTCAACCCATTGCCAATCTACTCCATGTAAAATGGGAGGATTACCCCTCGAAGCGGGGGGAAATCAGGTTTCATAGCGTGTTGTAAATTGCAACTTGAAGTTTAATGTGTATATTACCAACCATTCATGATTTATTTATAAATAGGTTTTCATAATACTGAGAGTATCAGATGTTGGAATTCCTTACCCCGCGCGCCGCGCGGGGTAAGGAATACTCTTATCATTTTGAAACGCTATTTATCAATTTGCATATATTGCATACAGTTTATAAAGTCAAGTCGTCGTTATAAGTGGCTAAATAGTCATGGCATTTATCATAATTAGCGCTTTTTGCTAAAATTGCACTCTATTCAATTAACAGGGCGAGATCTCACATTTTTAGCAAGGTTATTGAGGTTAAATAAAGACCAGAATATGATTTTTTATAGCTATTTCTCCCATGAAAACGCTAAGATCACGCTATTGCATAAAAATAGCGATCATAACAATGAGTATTTTTTATTTTATCAGCAAGATAGATGACCCACGTTCTGACATCAATAAAAAACATGAATTGATGGATGTGATTTTTTTGGC
>NZ_JADEUF010000070.1 GCF_015163655.1 Xenorhabdus griffiniae
GTTATGGCATACTTGACGTGCAGGCATAGCAGTGACCCTATTGACTTGGTGGAACAATCAGTAGATCACACAACGCTATGCTTGTCTATTTTCTGGGGATTCCTCAGCGCTTCGCGGGAATAAATCACACGCATCTTGAAGTCAGAATGATATAAACATTTATCAATCTGTTTATCCGATTTTCGACTATTTTTTCGGTAAGGTATAATTGGCGTTGTTTCTTGTAGTTCGATACATCTTGTTGTCTAATAACCCATCACAAAACATCCCCCCTAGAAGGGTATGAATATAGATGACCAAGCAAAAATTCTATCGTTCGAGCGTAGTCCCCATTGAACTGCGTTCTTCTAAAAATTCGAAAGCCTGTTACGGGAAACACACTCATGAAGAATTTTCTATTGGAGCTGTAGATTGTGGTCAAAGTGATTACTTCAATAGTAATATTGAACGTAGAATACAAAAGGGTTCTCTTGTCATCATTAACCCTCTAGAGGTTCATTCATGTAACCCAATACCAGATACAAATTGGAGTTACAAAATGCTGTATGTATGTCCCAAATGGTTAGGGTATGTACAATCGATGGTTGTAGGTGAAAGAGGAACGAATTTTATTCCGTTCTCAATTAATCATACCAATGATCCGGAACTTTATGTACAGTTTCAAGAATTAGCCAACACAATCATTCTTAATAAAGACAAAATGAAAATGGAAGAAGAGAGTATCGCTTTTTTTTCCAATCTGTTTTCACAGTCCAACTCCATACCTTTAAAGAAAGTTGTACCAAAAAATAATGTATCTAAGGCGTATGAATATATTTGTGAAAATTTTCGAAGTAATATATCGGTAAAAGATATTGCTGTTCACTCTCAATTGAGTGAATATCACATTATCCACTCATTTCGAAAGGCATATGGTATTACTCCACATGCTATGCAAATCGCAATGCGCATTAATGAAGCAAAAGTACTCTTGAAGCAGGGAATGGATATAGCATCTATAGCAACTGAGTTAGGTTTTTATGACCAAAGCCACTTTCATAGGAACTTTAAAAAATTGGTTGCGGCAACTCCTGCGGAATATAAAAAAATATAGACCAAACATTCAATCTGTTGAATTGCTTTACATCTACAGCCCGACGAAATAACCAACATGATTTTGTTTTTGGCCTCCGGCAAAGCAAGCCACACAACATTGCATATTGTCAGGGCGTAATTTATTGCGGATATTTTTCGGGAAGCGGTGAAAACGTTTGTTCGAGTACAGGCGACAAAAAGAGTGGCATCGCTCGACAGCACATCACCTGAAATACAGATAGTTCCCCGTCGCCGGGAAGAGCCATCCGCATAATGACTATTTTGGTTGATACGTCCGTCTGGGTTGACCATTCCAAAAACCGGAATGACGGGTTGATTCAGCTAAGAGAGAGCAACAAAGACATTAATCTATTGATTTAATTATATTTTATAATTGACTATAAGAAAAGTGTATTTGGAGCAGTGAAGGGAATCGAACCCTCGTATAGAGCTTGGGAAGCTCTCGTTCTACCATTGAACTACACTCGCATCAACGAAGTGATGGCGTTAAATATATACCTCATACTGAATCTCAGCAAGTAGTATATCGTTAATATTTGTCTATATTTCAGTCAGTTGTTTAAGCTTTTTTGATGTATGTAAAAAAACGCTGTCCGGTTAACCGGACAGCGTTTTTAACTAGTTTTAATCAAGAAATGATTATTTATGCGTATGCGGACGCATTGCCGGGAACAGGATAACATCACGGATGGTATGGCTGTCAGTAAACAACATCACCATACGATCGATACCAATCCCTAAGCCTGCTGTTGGCGGCAAGCCGTGCTCCAACGCAGTAATGTAGTCTTCATCGTAGAACATCGCTTCGTCATCACCCTGATCTTTCTGGCGAACCTGCTCTGCAAAACGTTCTGCTTGATCTTCCGCGTCGTTCAGCTCCGAGAAGCCATTACCAATTTCACGGCCACCAATGAAGAATTCAAAACGATCAGTAATGAATGGGTTATCATCGTTACGGCGTGCCAGCGGAGAAACTTCTGCCGGATATTCTGTAATGAACGTCGGCTGAATCAGATGGCTTTCCGCGGTTTCTTCAAAGATTTCACACTGAACACGGCCTAAGCCCCAGCCCTTTTCAACGTCAATACCCAAAGATTTCGCGATAGCAACCGCTTTGTCCATATCATCCAAATCTGCCATGTTAGTTTCTGGACGATATTTGCAGATCGCTTCTTTCATGGTCATCTTGGCAAAAGGCTGACCAAAATCGAATTCCTGTTCGCCGTATTTCACCGATGTTGTACCCAGTACTTCTTGAGTCAGGGTACGGAACAGTTCTTCGGTCAATACGATCAGATCCTGATAATCCGCGTAAGCCATGTAGAGTTCCATCATCGTGAACTCTGGGTTGTGGCGCGGAGAAACACCTTCATTACGGAAGTTGCGGTTAATTTCGAAAACACGCTCAAAACCACCGACGACTAAACGTTTCAGGTACAGTTCTGGCGCAATACGCAGGTACATGTCGATATCCAACGCGTTATGGTGCGTAATGAATGGACGCGCACTTGCACCACCAGGGATCGCCTGCATCATTGGCGTTTCAACTTCCATAAAACCTTTTTGGATCATGAAACTGCGTAATGCCGACATCACGCGGGAACGGATCTGGAATGCCTTGCGTGATTCATCGTTCGCGATCAGATCCAAATAACGCTGACGATAGCGAGTTTCCTGATCCGCCAAGCCGTGGAATTTATCCGGCAGTGGACGCAATGCCTTAGTCAGCAAACGCAACTCAGTACAATGGATAGAAAGCTCACCCGTTTGAGTTTTGAACAGCTTACCGCGTGCGCCTAAAATGTCACCTAAATCCCATTTCTTGAACTGAGTGTTGTAAATGCCTTCCGGCAGGTCATCACGGGAAACATAGATCTGAATGCGACCCCCCATGTCTTGCAGGGTGGCAAAAGAGGCTTTACCCATGATACGACGTGTCATCATACGACCAGCAATAGTCACTTCGATGTCAAGCGCTTCCAATTCTTCCTTGGTCTTATCATCGTATTTAGCATGCAGATCTACGGAAATGTTTTCGCGACGAAAATCATTTGGGAAAGCAATGCCGTTGCTGCGCAAGGCAGCCAGTTTTTCACGGCGCGTTTTCAGTTCGTTATTTAAATCAGGAGCCTGTTCAGCACCTTGTTGTTGTTGTGACATTTTAGTTCCTCATAAGCCAGCTTTTAAACTTGCTTCAATGAATTTGTCCAGATCCCCATCTAGCACAGATTGAGTATTGCGGGTTTCTACACCAGTACGCAAATCCTTAATGCGAGAATCATCCAAAACGTAAGAGCGAATCTGGCTCCCCCAACCAATGTCCGATTTATTATCTTCCATTGCTTGTTTATCTGCATTCTTCTTCTGCATTTCCAGTTCGTACAGTTTCGCTTTCAACTGCTTCATCGCCTGGTCTTTGTTTTTATGCTGAGAACGGTCTGTCTGACATTGGGTTACAATACCTGTCGGCACGTGGGTGATACGTACTGCAGATTCGGTTTTGTTAACGTGCTGACCACCAGCACCAGAGGCACGGTATACATCAATGCGTAAATCAGCTGGATTGATTTCGATATCAATATCATCATCCACTTCTGGATAGATAAAGGCAGAACTGAATGATGTATGGCGGCGACCACCTGAATCGAAAGGACTTTTACGTACCAAGCGATGAACGCCCGTCTCTGTACGCAACCAACCGTAAGCATATTCACCCATAATTTTGATGGTGGCAGATTTCAAACCCGCAACGTCACCATCAGATTCTTCAATAATTTCTGTCTTAAAGCCTTTGGATTCTGCCCAACGCAGGTACATACGCATCAACATGCTGGCCCAATCCTGCGCTTCTGTACCGCCAGATCCCGCCTGAAGATCCAGATAGCAGTTTGCACTGTCATATTGGCCAGAAAACATGCGACGGAATTCCAGTTGGCCCAGCTTCTCTTCCAGCTGTTCCAACTCAGCGACGGCTTCATTGAAGGTTTCTTCGTCATCAGCTTCAACGGCCAGTTCCAGCAGGCCGTTCACATCTTCTAATCCCTGAGTCAGCTGATCAATGGTTTCTACGATGCTTTCAAGTGATGAACGTTCTTTACCCAACGCCTGTGCCCGTTCCGGTTCATTCCAGACATCAGGCTGTTCGAGTTCAGCATTGACTTCTTCTAAACGTTCTTTCTTGGCATCATAGTCAAAGATACCCCCTCAGAACTGCTGTCCGCTCAGACAGGTCCTGAATGTGATTTTTTACCGGATTAATTTCAAACATATTTCGTGTCTTATACGTTGTGTATTATGAATAAACGATGGTCGCATGGATATTTTCGAACCGTGCATTGTAACGGATCTATCAAGGGGTTCATACCCTTCACTTTTTTAAATGCAACTAAATAGTTTTTCATAATACTGAGAGTATCAAATGTTGGCGTTCCTTACCCCGCGCTCCGCGCGGGGTAAGGAATACTCCTATCATTTTGAAACGCTATTTAGAAACCTAAGTTCATTCAATAGGGCCAAATATGCTGGATCAAAAGCTGAACATCGCGATTACCACGAAATTCGTTAATATCCAGTTTATAGGCCAATTCTACTGTTTTGATACTATTATCCGGCCAGCAACTGACATCAATATTAAATGCAATGCCATCTAACATTGGCCCACCATTTAAGGGTTCCAGCATGACTTTCAGGTGCTTTTCACCCACAATACGCTGTTGCAATAGTTTGAATTTACCGTCAAAAACCGGTTCCGCAAATGCTTGCCCCCACGGACCACCATCACGCAGAATTTCAGCCACTTCCAACGATAACTCTGCCAATGCTAATTCGCCGTCGCTCCAGATCACACCTTCAAGTTGGGCTATATCCATCCAATCAGCGACCAGTTCGGAAAAATAGCGCTGAAAAAGATCAAATTTGTCTTGTTCAATCGACAATCCCGCTGCCATCGCATGACCACCAAATTTCAACATCAGTCCTGGATGCAGAGTATCAAGACGTTCAAGTGCATCTCGCATATGTAAGCCATTTACGGAACGCCCAGAGCCTTTCAAAGTGCCATCACCTGCCGGAGCAAAAGCAATGACTGGGCGATGAAAACGCTCTTTAATACGTGATGCCAAAATACCCACAACCCCCTGATGCCATTCGGGATGGTAAATGGCTAATCCGTAAGGTAGCTGGGTATGGGTTCGTTCGATTTTATCGCAAATCTGCAAGGCTTCCTGCTGCATACCTTGTTCGATTTCCCGACGGGTTTGGTTCAGACCATCCAACTCGCAAGCAATCTGGCGGGCTTGCGCCATGTCATCAGTCAGTAATAATGCCACCCCAACGGACATATCATCCAGACGTCCGGCGGCATTTAAGCGTGGCCCCAACGCAAATCCCAAATCACTGGCGGCCAATTTTGTCGCTTCCCGTTTGGAAACTTCGAGCAGCGCCCGTATTCCCGCACAGCAACGCCCTGCCCGAATGCGATTGAGTCCTTGATATACCAGAATGCGATTATTGGTATCGAGGGGAACCACGTCAGCCACTGTACCTAATGCCACTAAATCCAGCAGCTCCGCCAAATTGGGTAATGGAATACCTTGTTGCTCAAACCATGCCAGTTTGCGCAATTCAGCCCTGAGTGCAGACATCAGATAAAATGCAACACCAACCCCTGCCAATGCCTTAGAAGGAAAAGTACAGTCAACTAAATTAGGATTGATAATGGCATCTGCGGCTGGCAATGTTTCGCCCGGTAAATGGTGATCTGTGACGATCACCTTGATGCCATGTTGATGTGCCACGGCTACACCATCATGGGATGAGATCCCATTATCCACGGTGATAATCAGATCTGCGCTTCTTTTGACAACTTCATCAACCACCTGAGTGCTTAATCCATAACCATCTTCAAAACGGTTTGGCACAAGATAATCAAGGTTGCGATATCCCATGGCACGCAAAGCGCGGATGCTCAAAGCAGTACTGGTTGCTCCATCCGCATCAAAATCGCCAACTATCACGACACGCCAATGTTCATGTAATGCAGTAACCAATAAGGCAACAGCCTGCTCAATACCATTGAGGGATTGATAATTGAGGAGTCCCTTTGCACTACGCTCCAGTTCACCAACTTGCTGTATGCCACGCATAGCATATAAACGGCGCAATAACGGATGGATATCGTTGGGAAGATGATCAAGGTCCGCCACCGGTCGGCGGCGGAGTTGTATTTCTCTACTCACAGTTTCTTATTCACTGATTTCTTATTCACGATTTTTTGTATTTACTGAATGGTAACATCAACTATTTCAATTAGTTGGCATGATGTTCCAACGCAGCCAGTAAATCTTTTGGTGACAAATAACCACCGAGCACACTGCCATCTTTTAAGACGATCGCCGGTGTGCCCTGAACACCAAACTGCAAGCCTAACTGATATTGTTTAGCAATATCTGTTTTACATTCTTTAATTGGAGAGATATTTTCGCCTTTGAAAGCGGCATTCAGTGACTTATTCGGTGTTGCACTGCACCAAATAGACTGCATATCTTTAGCTGACTGGTGTTGCAAACCATGACGAGGAAACGCCAGGTAACGAACAGTAATCCCCAATTCGTTGTATTCTTGCATACTCTCATGCAATTTACGGCAATAACCACAGGTAATATCAGTAAAAACAGTAACAACATGTTTTTCTTTTGGCGCTTTGTAAATAATCATTTGATTTTTCAAAGCTTCCAATTTTTTAACCAGAACCTTATTGCTGATATTTTGGGGTATTTTGCCACTAACATCATAAAGTGGCCCTTGTAACAGATACTTACCATCATCAGACAAGTAAATAATGCCATGCTCGGTTAAAATTGAACTCACACCAGGTAGTGGTGATGGCGTGATACTTTCTGCCTTAATTCCCATTTTAGACAGTGTGTTATTGATAGCACTTTCATCAGCAAAGGCATTGCTGGCAACAGCAGTCAACAGTAATGAAAGGCAAAATGCGATCTTCTTCATTATTCGTTCCTTTATTTTCACTTAACGCCGCAGTTACCCACGGGGGTGATGTTGTTGATGCAGCACTTTGAGACGTTCGGTGGCTACATGAGTGTAAATCTGAGTTGTGGAGAGGTCACTATGGCCTAATAACATCTGCACAACACGTAAGTCTGCACCATGATTAAGTAAATGTGTTGCAAAAGCATGGCGTAAGACATGGGGTGACAAGCGTTCAGCATCAATGCTTGCCAATACAGCATAGTGTTTGATCCGATGCCAGAACGTCTGGCGTGTCATCTGTGTTCCGCGCTTACTGGGGAAAAATACATCAGATACAGAACCATTTAATAGCCACGGGCGTCCATATTCCAGATATTTTTCCAGCCAATAAACAGCCTCTTCTCCCAAAGGAACCAATCTTTCCTTATTGCCCTTACCCACAATTCTGATCACTCCCTGGCGTAAGCTCACATCAGATAAGGTCAGGCCAACCAGTTCTGAAACTCGCAATCCGCAAGCATAAAGCACTTCCAGCATGGCTTTATCTCGCAATTCGAGTGGTTGGTCGACCAAAGGCGCGTTTAGCAAATCCTCAACTTGTTTTTCACTTAAATCCTTGGGCAGACGTTTAGGCAATTTAGGCGCAGATAATAATGCTGTTGGATCATCTTCCCGCATTCTTTCACGATACAGATACTGAAACAACCGCCGCATTGCACTCAACAAGCGGGCTGAACTACTGGCTTTATAACCGCCATCTACTCGCTCAGCTAAAAACGACTGTAATTCTATCGGCTGTACTGAAAGTAAATCGTGATCATAATGCATCAACCAATTGTTCAAAGCTTGTAAATCAAGCCGATAAGAAGCCAGGGTGTTTTCGGCCAGATCTTTTTCCAGCCAGATGGTATCGAGAAATTGCTCTATCAGGGGATTAGCCGATGGGTGGTTATCTAATAGGTTATGTTTTTTTGGCATTATTTCTCTTTATTCCTCCTTTCTGTCTGCCTATCTGTGCCTTCCAATCGGGCTATTATGCCTGAAAAAGCAATTATTCTGTTACAATACCGATCTTGATATTCGAAATTCCCTGATAACTAATGATGAAAATTGGTCTCTTTTACGGCTCCAGTACCTGCTATACAGAAATGGTAGCAGAAAAAATACGCGACATACTCGGTGAAGATCTGATCGACCTGCACGATGTCAAGGATTGTGATCCCTGCTTGATGGAAGAATATTCTGTCCTGATCCTCGGTATCCCAACTTGGGATTTCGGCGAATTACAGGAAGATTGGCAGGCTATTTGGGATCAACTTCCCTCGTTAGATCTGGCAGGAAAAATCGTTGCTATGTATGGCATGGGCGATCAGATCGATTATGGCGAGTGGTTTCTGGATGCATTGGGAATGCTGTATCACCATCTGCTACCAACGGGTGTACAGTTTATAGGGTTTTGGCCAACAGACGGTTATGAATTTACCAGCCCGAAGCCGTTGTCCGAAGATGGCAAACATTTTGTCGGGCTGGCTCTGGATGATGTGAACCAATTCGAACAAACAGATGAGCGCTTAGGCGAATGGTGTATGCAGATATTGTCTGAAATGGAAGCGTTGTTTTAACCATCATCACCGTCCAGGGTATTGGCGCATCAATTGATTCAAATGACGCCAGGCCGCAGGCGACATACTATCTGATGCTATCCATAACCGAACGCACCTATTTTCTGCCTGACTAAATGCACGGAGCATAACCACCATTCCATAGCGATGGAACCACGGGGGCTGAGCGATACGCCAGGCAGCTTTTTGCCAATGCACTTTGTTGCCTTCGAACAGTACCAACCTGCCCTGACACTGCCGGATATTTTTCTGGCTCCACGTCCAACTACTTATAATGATGGCAAACAGTGGAAACCAGAAAAATAAAAGCCCCAAAAAAGCAGGCCAGGGTGCCAGCAAAGCAGCAATTGCGACTGCACCATGTACGCCCGTGGAAAACAGGCGAGTCTGGCAAGACGCCCTTAATTTATTGTTCCACAGGACCACGGGCTTGGTTTCTGCTCTGGATCAATTTCACCATATGGTAAAGCTTATCATCTTCGGGCCGTCCATGATTCATCAGCCAATTGAACAGGTCAGGATCGGGGCACTCCAGCAAACGAACGAAAATCCGTTTGTCATCATCACCCAATGAATCATATTCATATTCAAAAAATGGCATGATAGAAATATCCAGTTCACGCATTCCACGACGACATGCCCAGTGAATACGTGCCTTATTCTCAATATCCATGTTTAAAAAGCCTCTTTATCATTTTCATTCGTGCCATTAAGACGGTAAGCAGATTATCAACGATTCTGGGCTGTTTTTCATCATCTGCCTCGGTGGGCTCACAAGATATATCGACAAGATGCGAAGCCTATCGCAACAAATTGACCATGCATGCCTTATCTGTAAATAACAAGCATAATCCCTTTGCATTAAACCGCATCTCTTTTACCATTAGTGTTATTTCTTAGTTAGTTTACTGGCAGGAGCTGCTATGACTTACCACACACCGTTTTCTGCACAAGATCCATCCCCTTCAGCAACACTACCACTGACTTTAATTTCCCTTGATGATTGGGGGATAGTGACAACCATAGGCGCTGATGCGAAGAAGTATCTGCAAGGTCAGGTTACAACCGATCTGACTTTCCTGAATGATAATCAGCACGTAT
Organism: Xenorhabdus griffiniae; assembly: GCF_015163655.1. GTDB lineage: Bacteria > Pseudomonadota > Gammaproteobacteria > Enterobacterales > Enterobacteriaceae > Xenorhabdus > Xenorhabdus griffiniae. The sequence goes on from NZ_JADEUF010000070.1 coordinate 9,810, forward strand.
TAACTGCCCATTGTGATGCCAAGGGCAAGATGTGGAGTAACTTACGTCTGTTTCAGCGTGGTGAAGGTTTTGCCTATATTGAACGCCGTTCATTGTTGGAAACCCAATTAACCGAATTGAAAAAGTATGCTGTGTTTTCCAAAGTAACACTTGCCAAAGATGAAGCAAATATCTTGCTCGGTGTCGCTGGCACAGGAAGCAGGGAAGCGCTGACTCCCCTCTTTCCAACCCTGCCTGATACTGAGTCTCCTGTTATCCAACACGAAGCTACCACCCTCCTCCACTTTGCCCTTCCCGCTGAACGTTTCCTTATCGTCACGGACAAAACAACTGCCGCTAAATTAACCGAAACGTTAATCGCAACATGTCAACCGCAGTTGAATGACAGCCAGCAATGGCTGGCGTTGGAAATTGAAGCCGGGTTCCCAGTGATTGATGCCGCCAGCAGCGCACAATTTATTCCACAAGCCACCAACCTGCAAGCAATCGAAAATAGTATCTGCTTCAAGAAAGGCTGTTATACCGGTCAGGAAATGGTAGCCAGAGCCAAATATCGTGGGGCAAACAAGCGAGCCATGTACTGGCTGGCAGGTAATGCCACTTCTCTGCCGGCTGTTGGCGATGATCTGGAATGGCAATTGGGCGAGAAATGGCGTCGAACCGGTTCAGTATTGGCGGCAGTCAAACTGGTTGATGGCTCAATCTGGGTCCAAGTGGTCATGAATAATGATATGGAAGCAGGGAGTGTATTTCGTATTCGCGATGATGAAGGTAGCGCTCTTACCATTCAAACATTGCCTTATTCACTAGACGAAGAAAAATAACTATTGAGGTTTTTGTATGTCATTAGCTGTACCTCCTGTTGATTTCGGCCCTTTTACCGATGTCATTGCGTTTATTATGGAACTGGATCAATTAAAATATGTCCATCGCAAGACCAAGTTATTGAATAATACGCGCCATGAAAACTCCGCTGAACACAGCTGGCATTTTGCTATTGCCGTGCTTGGCTTTGCGCCTTATGCCGGAGATGTGGATATTAGCCGAGTCATGCAGATGGCTTTAATTCATGACATTGTTGAGATCGATACGGGTGATGTTATCGCGTTCGATCTGGCTGCCCGTGAAGCCATTCACGAACATGAAGTGAAAGCGGCTAACCGTATTTTTGGCTTACTGCCGGAAACCCAGAGAAAATATTTTCTGGAACTGTGGCACGAATACGAAGATGCCATCACGCCAGAAGCGCGTTTTGCTAAAACCCTCGATAGAATTATGCCGGTATTTATGAACCTGCATAACCAAGGACAGAGTTGGGTCGAAAATAATATTCGCTTTGAGCAAGCTTACAACCTGCTCCACTTTGTTTCCGAAAGTTATCCTGAACTATGGAAATACCTGCTGCTACAATTGGAAGCCGCAAAAGAAAAAGGCTGGTTGAAATAATTTTTCGCCTTTTCTCCTCTAAAACAAGCTGTCAGGTACAACTGGCAGCTTTAAAATTCCTCCTTATCTCCTTTCTTAAGCAAAGCTCACGTTACCTGTCAGGTATTCTAAGCGGTTAATCGCGAACGGATAAATTAATCAATTTGGTTTATTAAAACCAAACTAAAACATTATACACTCTAATATTTTCATCATGAATAAATAGAAATAAAGCCACAATATGCCCACTATTTTTCGTTTTGACATATTCCACACAGCGTATATATTAAGCGGCTATTTTTAATTCATAAGAATTTATAAATATATAAACTTAACTGAAATTAATAAATTAAATATATACCCTATCTATTTCAGGATACCAACAATGCTGCCACTTGAAGGACAGGTATAAATGCCAAGGGGTTATCCTCATAACATACCGCTTTAAGGAAAGGAGTTAGTAGTGAATCCGTTTGAATATTTTTATCAGTGGGAACTTGATTACTTAAGGCAACTTGCAAAAGCGGCGGGTGAAGACAAGTCACATCTCAGAGATGTCCTCAGTGGCAGAGATCCTGATGCCGAAAGGCTTAATGAAGGTTTTGCTGCTTTGATGGCACGCCTGAATCAAAAAGTGAAGGATGCCTTTCCTGAGCTAACTCAACCATTGTTACAAAAATTGCGCGCACAACCGATAAAAGGTATTCCCGCAACCAGCATTATTCAGTTTGACAGTGAGGCACAAGGAGATTTCGCTTTTTCTATTCCGGTGGGGACAGAAGTTTATACTCATCATCGGCAACCATTTGTTACGTGTCGTGAATGCCCTATTGCGCCTTTGGCATTGGTGTCACGTGAAATTATACATCAGGTACAGACAACCAAAATCACCTTAACATTCCGTTACATCGGTAAAGAAGAAGAGTGGTTGACTCAGCCGATTAATTTGTTCCTGAGCAGTGATGAGCAAGTTGCAGATACCCTGATGCTGGGGCTCACGCAATATTATGATGGTGCGGAATTACATCATGGTGAGCAAGTTTATAAAGCACACGGCGATCGGTTTGAACCGCGCTCAGGCGCTTCGCGATTGGCTTTATCATCTGCTGTCGGGGATAACTGGGCACCACAGCTATTAATTGAGTCACTTTACCTGCCGCATATTAACCAATTTCTGAATCTGCCCTTGCCGACAATGGCAAAGCGATTGAAACTGGCAAAACAACGTGAATTCAGTGTCGTTCTCACGCTGAATACAATCCTGCCTTTGTCTGCGGCTCAAATTGAATCAGCATTTCAGCTTCATTGTGTACCTGTCATAAATATGGCGCGTAACCGACAGGTGACACTCCCTTTTACGCCAGAAACAGCGCGCTATCGCTTACCTCTCATGCCGACTCAAGGTGTTTTGCATATTGCAGGCGTTGAACTGAAAAATGAGCCGAATACAGAAAAAGAAAGCCGTGGAGGTGAATATCTGTTTTATCCGGTCAGCCTCCTGACAGGTATGGATCGCTATCACCCAGAATACGATAAGGCTTGGTTCTACGCGCTTGAAATCAATCAAGATGCGCTGGGCAGAATACAGTACGAACTGGTTTTCTATGACAGTAAAGCGGAATTGATGCGTAAACCACCTGAGCATGAATTCATTTGCCATTTTTATGGTTTTGAACAGCATCAGTCACCGCTTGCGTTGGGAGAGATCTGTCTGGCAGGTGAAAATGTTCCCGAAGTTTTCCAATTGAAAAATATTACGCCAGCTTCGCAAACATACCCGCCGATCGTTGATAGCCACCGTCATTGGAATTTGTTATCGCATTATTCTAACGGTAGCTATTTATTGGAGATGGTTGCATCAGTCAGACAACTGTTACTGGACTTTGATCTGTATGCAGAGACTGACCGCACGTCCAGCCGGAATATCCAGCGTATGATCGGTGGGATCACCAACATAACGGTGAAATGGGGTGACAGAATGCTTCGGGACAGACCCGTTCGCTGTCTGCTGGTTACCCTAATGCTGGATGAAACCGTTTATACCGATGCCGGCGAGATGTATCGATTTGCCAATTCACTCTACCAATTCTTCCCGTTCTTCCTTGCCCAGGGGACATGGCTGCGAATGCGCGTACTCAGCCAACCTTCAGGGACGCAATGGTATCTGTCACCTTCAATGATCCAAGGTTATCGCTCAATTATGTAAGGAGTTTTTGCAATGGATGGATTAGTTTTCACTTGCCAGATAGGTGCACTGCCGCAGACAACATTTCAGGTCGTGGATTTCAGCTTACAGGAAGAGCTATCACAACTGTTTCACCTTGCTATGACCGTCGTCAGCGCTTTTAACAACGTGGCGCTCAATGAACAATTGGGCGCCAGCGCTTCTCTGACGATTACTCGTGATGGTGTCACGGAGCGAACTATCAATGGTGTTGTGGCTGGCGCTGAGCAGGGAAATACCGATGGGCGGCAAACCTATTACACTTTCATTATCCGCCCAGAAATGTGGTTGATGACGCTGAATCAGGATAGCCGGATTTTCCACCATCAATCTGTACCAGATATCCTTGGACAATTGCTGAAAGAGCATCGTATCAAGGCGGATAACAAGTTTTACAAAGATCACCAGCAACATTCGATACGGGAATATATCACCCAGAAACGCGAATCCGCTTATGAATTCTGGTGCCGGCTGGCTGCGGAAGAAGGCATTATGTTCTGGTTCGAAGAGGACAAACTGTTTTACAGCAATTCTCATCTCGGCATGTTGGCGGCATTGACATTGACCTACAACGTACAGGCAAACACGGATAACCGTGATTCAACAGCGTGGCAGTGGAATTACGGTGAATATCTGTGCCCAGATGAAACAATTCACAAAGATAATAATTTTCTTCGGCCTTCCTATCCCCTGCAACATCTGGCTGCATTGGATAATGGCGGGAACCACTCTATCTTTGAAAGTTATGGCCGTTTTCAGAAGGATGCAGAAGGTCGCCCTTTCACCCAATTGCGTTTGGAGCAATTGCAGAACCAGAGCAAAGTCGGTAAAGCGAAGACCAACTGTATCAAATTAAGGCCCGGCAGGATCTTCGTGCTGCAATCCCACCCTATTGCGTCGATGAATGATCGCTGGCAGGTTGTTACTGTCACGCATCATGGACATCAGCCACAAGCTTCTGGGGATGCGGGAGAAGGGACAACATTAACCAATCACGTCACCTTTATTCCGGGCAGGCAGGATTGGCGCCCGCCATTCCGATATAAGCCGCTGGCGGATGGGGATGAAGTGGCAACTGTCGTGGGGCCGGCAGGTGAGGAAATCTACGTTGATAAACATGGTGCTATCAAAGTTCATTTCCATTGGAACCGTTACGATGAAGTGGATGATCGCGCTTCCTGTTGGGTGCGTGTCGCGCAAGGCTGGAATGGTGATGGCTATGGTTTTATGGCCATTCCACGCATTGGTCAGGAGGTGATTGTTTCCTATCTGAATGGCGATATTGATCGCCCGATAGTCACGGGTTGTACCTACAATGGCCGCAACCGCCCACCACTGGATCTGCCCGCAGAAAAAACCCGCACCACATTTAAAACGCATACCCATAAAGGAGAAGGGTTTAACGAACTGCGCTTTGAAGATGCGAAAGGCAGTGAAGAGATCTATATCCATGCTCAGAAAGACCAGCTTATCCAGATAAACCACGATAAAACCCAGCGTGTCGGTCACGATGAAAGCCATCATGTCCTGAACAACCGCAAACATGAAATCGGCAATGATGAATTTATCCGGATCATGCATGAACAGCATATCCAGATTGATGCCAATCAGTTTGAAACCATCACCAAAGATCGCAAAACCCGCATCAACAACAACTGGCAGGAAAATATCTTTGCCGATCACCGGCAAGAAGTGGGGCGGGATAAGACCACCAGAGTCAACAACAACTATACCCTGAATGTGGTCAACAACATCCAGAGCCTGACAAAAGTCCATACCCTACAGGCCAGCGAATCCGTGTTGATCAAAGGCAAGGCGGGATCGATCAAGCTGGATGGTTCAGGGGTGACGATCACTGGCAAGATCACCCTGCAAGGGGATGTTTCAGTCACAGGGGGCAGCCCAGGCACGGTGCCATCACTCAGCGGATCAGCTAATGAAGGGTTAGCAATGGCTGAGGACTGCCGGGAAAAAGCCCGTAAGCAGCAGGAGTCATCAGAATAATGTCCTGGATACCCGATTACGCCGAACATTGGGTGGTGGATTATTCCTATGCCACGCAACAAGGCGAACACTTTTCTGCCCGGGCGATTGTCCATGCAACGAGCAAGCCGCAAGCGCTGTCGGCGCTGGCGGAATATCTCCTACAGGCAGGACATTCATCGGGGCAATACCAAAGTATTCAGCCGTTGACTGAATACCTTGCTGCCAGCACTTATGTCGAATTGCCGCTATTGCGCCAGTTCCGGCTAGGGGTGGAACGGAATGCACAGGTAATCCCGCTGGACAAACACAATATCAGCGCCCTCTTGCCTGCCGAGCGTGGCGTATTGCAGTTCACTGTCACCCAAACCCTGCCTGCCAGGGAGAACGGGCAATACCGCTATATGGTGATGGATGCCACGATTTACCGTCGGATCATGGGTAGTTTTATCGTGCCTGACCTGATGGTATCTAACCTGCGATGGGAAAGCCTGTTTCAGGGAGAAACGCAAATCACGCTCGAAGACAGCGCCCCTTATCTGGTGGAATTAACCGATGACACAACGGTGTACTCTGCCTTTCAGCAAAAGATCACACAACCGAGCACGCCAGAACTGGGTATATTTATCGACAGTGACCAGCCTTTTCCTATGATCCGCAATCACCTGCGCAAATTCACCTATCTGAGAAATGAACAACAGCAATCATGGGTGTTTTACCGCTTCTATGCGCCGCAAGGCTTGCTCCCGTTACTAAAAAGCCTACCGGATGAACAACTGATGCACTTTATGCGCCCGATAACGCGGATCGGTTATTTCGATAGCCAGACGGCGCAATACTACGCCCTTTCTTTGGCTGAGAATACCTTGGATCAGGAGAAAACGGCCCCCGTGGCAATCAACCCTTATTTGGTGAACCTATTGGCTGGGCAAACCCAAGAGCGGGCGGTGGCTCAGATAGTGAAATATATTGCAGAAACTCAACCTGAGCTGTCACCAGAACAAAAAAAACAGCTGCCGGCCTTTGTAGTGCAACAGATCAATTTTGCCTGTCTGGCGGGTTTTTCCCATCAGCGTTCCATTCTGCATTTGGTAGCGGGCCGAAGTCTGGCGCGGGATAACGAAAAGCTCTGGCAACGGGCATGGCAACATGCCTGTGCGAAAACCCAGGTGCAAGAGCTGCGTGCACTAATTTGTTATGAATATTGTTTTAAAAACCGGACATTAAGTTGACACAAGGAAATAAGACAAATGGAAAAATCGATATTAACGAACGCAAATGATGCGCTTGAGACTGCCGCGAAAAAAGTGGAAAAAACATTTGAAGAACTTGTCGATATGGCGAGGGAATATATACCCCATGAGTTGGATATGGATACCGTTGTCAGGCCCTGTGATGTCAATATCCGGCCTGTTTATCCTGTCAGATATGCATATATGAACTTTTTTGGTGACAAACAGATAAATGCGCAATTACCACCCCCCATCAGTACGTTTCTTGATCCTGATGACAATTCATTAAATGCAAGTGTCTTAGGGGGCTATAGTATTCGCTTGCCAAGAGCGGGTTGGATCTATGTCAAAGAAGAAGGACCGATTAAAACCAGAGGCTCCCAACACGAAGGCAAGTTACTAATTTTCAAATTCAGCCCTGAAATTGTCACATTAAAGGGCAAACGAGGGATGGTCACAAAATACACCAAATATGAGCAAAAAGCCGGAAGTTCATCATGGGAAGAAATCCACCCTGCCAGCGGCACAGCGGGCTTAGGTTATCCTTTTCTAGCGCTTGATAAAGATGTAACCAAGGTGAGTATTGTTTATAGTGAGGTTCCTTTTTCTGAACGAATCCTAGACAAGATAGATAAGGATGAATCTTTTCGCAGAAATGCAATGCAATTTGTGGAGTTAGATCATGAGGACTCAGATTATGTCATGGAAGCCAAACAAGAACATTTCGGTGGCTTAGTGGAGGATTTCAAAGTTCCTGAAAAACAATTTCAGGCATACAAAAATCAATTATCCGATCCGCTTTTACATTCTGTTGATTTAGGGGATATCTCGACGGAAGGCAGTTTTTTCATGGATGCCGATATGGAAATGCGTTACATAGACAGCTTACTATGCCCTTATTACAAAGATAAAGCGAGCATTGTGGTATTGCATGATCCGGTAGGATATCAGCGTGATATTTTAATGGCATATGAATTACTTAATCTTTGGGAGTTAAGTTATTCTGCGACAAATATTTATCCTCTGACAATAGGGCAATTTGTTGAGATAATTGCCGCATCAAAGGATGAAAACATTAAAAAATATTTTAAAGAACATATACATCAGGAAAATTGGAAAACCTGGTGGCCTAAACTTACCGATCCTATTATAGATGTAAAAAAAAGACAGAAAAAAATTCTTGAAATATACAAAGAATTTTTTGAAAGTCCGAATATTGCGGGTAAATTAGGTAGCTTGTCACATTATCTCAAATACTTCTTTTCGTTGGGTGATAAAAAAAGTGATCTGACAGAAGAAGATGGTCAGGAATTTGAGATATATTGCGATCTTATTGCAGAATTAATGCAGCCATTACAGAGAACAGCAGAGGGAACATCGATATTAGAACATATTATTGGCGGCAAGCTTGCATTAGATGAGAGTAGTTCTTGGTCTGTTATTAACAATGGGATCGTCAATACGCTAGGACATGATGGTGCTAATAAGCTATTGATGGCAAGCTATGTCACAAAAGGCATAGATAAAATACTCTGTGCAACAGGTGAAATTCTAGGAATGTTTCTTGCGTGGAGCGCGGAAAAAATAGCCCAAGGATCTGTCAGTTTGTATGAAAAAAGTATTGAAAAGGTAAATCAAACTTTTACCAATAAAATTCTTAATGCTTTGGGGGTAGAAGAATATAAAGGTTTTGTCTTATTGACAGAAAAAGAAGTGGTAAAATTGATTAATGATTTGGAAAAATATCAACAACAAGGACTCATCGGGAAATCGAAAAGATGGGGAAAAAAGACCAAAATCAATTTTCAAAAGAAAGGAGGAAAAGCAGTATTTAATTGGTCAAATCGGATTAAAAATTACACTGGCAATTTAAAACTAAAAATACCGACCATTAAGGTTAACCGCCCCAAATTCAATATTAAGTTTCTGCAACATTATGACAAACCTCTTAGTATTGTACTGGATAGCAGTCTAAGTGGATTTGATCTGATCATGAAAAGTTATACATTCTATACCTTATTGACACAATCTGGTTTTGATAGAAATGATCCATGGAAAGCGAATCGAAAAATTGTGTACTTAGCTTTTACCTACCTGAATACAATACTGGGTATGGCAATTGCGGCACGAAGTTTTTCTGAATTTATTGGCAAGGGGTTTGCAAAAGCAGAAGCACTAGCGAGAAAAATCAATCATCCAGCGGCAGAAGCACTATTAGGCGCTGCATCACGCAGGCTTATGTTAAATAGTTCTCATATAAAATTGCTGGCAAAGGGTGCGGTCGGGGTAACTGGAGTTTTAAGTGGGGCGCTTTCTTACTACGATGCTTATTATGCTAGCGCTTTAGGTAGTCATAAGGAAGCATATGCACATGTTGCTATTGGTACTGGCACGTTAATGATAACTGCCGGATTTTTGGGGCCATCACTTTTGGGGACAGGTGCTGGAGCAGCCGGAGCAGGAGCATTCTTTACCGGTATGATATGGGCAGGAATTCTAGGTATGCTAGCAAGCATTATCTATTTATTTTTCTTTGGCAAGAGTCAATTGGAATATTTATTAATGAATTGCTTTTGGGGAAGTGGGGATAAATATTCATTTTTAAAAATGGATTATGATAGACCTAGTATAAAAAAACAGTTTGAAGAAATTCATGAAATGAATGATAGAGTCACCAATGCATTTCGGGTAGAACATCAAGAGTTCTTGAATTTTTTTACTCGGCCCATATTAAAAAAAGAAAGTAATAAAAAAGGAAAGATAGCTTATCGTTTTATGTTGCCAAATTTTCAATGGGAAAGATCTGAATTAGTTTATCATATATTACCATCATCCGCTGTTACCTCCAGAAATGATCACACCATTTATTTAAATGAGCGTTATTATGCTAACGCTAAACGGAGATTTGATGAACTAATGGAGAAAGCTCTCTCTGAGATAATTTATAAAAATGAAAACCCCATTGATGAAAATGGCATGCTTACTCTGACATTGGAAATAGAAGAAATATATGCTCAATATCTCACAATTTTTTGGTACTATATGCCTAAAGAAGATAATATTTCACCCTTGCGTTATCAATGGGGAGAAGAGCCAACAGTCGAAAATGCGATTTATGGATATTTTGATGAGAAGGTTCGTTAAATGATAAACTTAATAAAAAAGTGGCTAACAAAAAAAACCGAAGACAAAGCAAATCATGATGTCAGAATTAGCCGACTATCAACAGTGTGTGATCCTTTCCTGGATGAAGACATCGGCATACTAGATAAAGGGCAAATAAAAACAGAGGATTTCATTGACTTAATTGATGATAAAAAATGTGAAATACGATATGGAAGCAGTAATTATCGCGAAAAGATTTTACTTGCTTCTTTAGTCGGTTTTTTATTAGGGTTTTGTTTTTTTATTAACGATGTTATTAATACATGGAGAGCGAATGAAGAAAGTTATTTGGAAACTGTTATCCGAACCAAAAAAAAATATGGAAATGAGTTTTATTTAAATCCAAAATTGCCAGATTTTCTTGAGCCATATAAGTATATTTCTGATGCAACGAGTATATCGTGGCCTCAATATTTTCATATTCGTTATATGGACAATGGTTTTTATGAAAAATCCAGAGTGCGAAAAAACTTATTACTAGATGGTGGTTTTTTCCTATTTTCCATTACAATGATTTTAATCCATTTATGGGTATGGTCTTTAATTCGAAAAATATCTCCTCTTGTAATTGATCGGGAAAAGCAACTGTTTTATACCTGGCATAGGGGAAAAATGTATGTTGCGCGTTACTCACAAGTCGATGTTGTTAATCTCTATGATGTTCTGTATTTAAGAGTTTATGGATTTGACAAAAATAATAAACTAATGATTTATGCTTTTGAACCCCGTATTCCTAACCTGATAGATGACATAATCAGCAAAAAGTATTTATTGGCTTTTGTTGCAAAATATCTGATACAAGGGAAAAACTCCGTCAGTTCAGTAAACTTTGAACGGCCTTCATCAATATTTTTTTCACATAAAAATCCCAAACCAGCAGATTGGGAAACTCAGATTACGGCTATTTTAGCTGAATTGGATAGGCTTGGCCCACCGAAAGGAGCTACCGATCCGAACTGAACAACCACCGACTAAAGTCGGTGGGTTAGTGATTAACGGACTGAAAGTCCGGATACGCGTCGGCTAAACGACGCGTCAATCGTCCATTCTGAAATTATCATCCG
>NZ_JADEUF010000071.1 GCF_015163655.1 Xenorhabdus griffiniae
AAATTAGTCTAATAATAACTTAGGAATATATACTCGATAAACGTCAAGTTGCAATCCGCAAAGCGAAGCAAGGCCTTATAAATAGGTTTTCATAATACTGAGAGTATCAGATGTTGGCGTTCCTTACCCCGCGCGGAGCGCGGGGTAAGGAATACTCCTATCATTTTGAAACGCTATTTATTTCCCCGCTGGGCGGGAAAATATAACAGGCATCTTGAAGGTAGATTGGCATATATCCTAGTATCCCAAAACCAAAGTACCCGGAGAATATAATGAAAAAACGACATGATATCGCAAAAGAATTGTTGCCTTGTAAATCTTATAAGATGCTGATTAATGGTGAGTGGGTTGATAGCATTTCAAAGAATACTCTGCAAAGCTACAGCCCTGCAACAGGTGAGTTGCTGACAGAATATGCAGCAGGGAATGCCGAAGATGTTGAACTTGCCGTCAAGGCTGCCCAAAAAGCCCTGCCAGCATGGAGCAAAACATCCGCGGCGGAGAGGCAATCTTTATTACTGAAAATTGCCGACTTACTGGAAGCCGAAGCCGAACGTTTTATTGTCCTTGAAACATTGGATGGTGGTAAAACCCAGACTCTATGTCGTCATTTCGATATTCCTTTCTCTGTTGATCATTTCCGCTACTTTGCCGGCGTTATCCGTGCTCATTCTGATACTACTGATGTCATCGATAATGACACGCTGAGCTTAGTCATCAGAGAACCCATTGGCGTAGTCGGGCAGATTATTCCGTGGAATTTCCCGCTATTAATGGCAGCCTGGAAACTCGCTCCTGCCCTTGCAGCCGGTAATACTATTGTTATCAATCCTGCCAGCCTGACGCCAATAACCCTGCTCGAATTGGGGCGTATTATGAACCAAGTTTTGCCAGCAGGTGTTGTCAATATTGTTACGGGGCGTGGCTCAGTTGTAGGCCAGGCAATCCTCGACCATAACGGTATCGACAAAGTGGCTTTTACCGGCTCAACAGAAGTCGGTTACAACGTTGCCGCAGCAGCGGCAAAAAGACTCATTCCGGCAACACTGGAATTGGGGGGTAAATCGGCCAACATTGTTTTCCCTGATGCCAACATGAAAAAGGCAATCAAATATGCAGCCAATGCAATTTTGCTAAATCAGGGGCAAGCCTGTGAATCCGGTGCGCGTCTGTTCCTGCATAAAGATATTCATGATGAATTCCTGAAGTCACTGAAAACCGTGTTTGAATCGATCAAAGTGGGCGATCCGATGCTGGCAGAAACTGAAATGGGTTGCCAGGTCAGTGAAGAACAGATGAACACCATTTTAGGTTATATCGACCTTGCAAGACAGGAAGGTGCAACCGTTTTAACTGGCGGAAAACGCATAACCGGAGCAGGATATGATGAGGGTTTCTTTATCCAACCGACGATCCTGACTAATGTTACCAATAAGATGCGGGTAGCACAGGAAGAGATTTTCGGGCCTGTGCTATGCGTCATTCCGTTCAGTAATGAAGAAGACGTTATCGAAATGGCCAATGATTCCGAATATGGCCTGGCAGGTGCTGTATGGACGCAGGATATTAACCGCGCCCTGCGTATCGCCAAAGCAATCAAAACAGGTCGTATGTGGATCAATACCTATCATGAATTGCCGGCCCACACGCCTTTCGGTGGTTATAAGAAATCAGGACTTGGGCGTGAAACTCACAAGATGATGTTGGATGCTTATACAGAAGTGAAAAATATCTATATCAGCACTAAAGAAGAGTAACACAATCGCCACCTGTAAGGGTGGCGATTTTGAGCATTAAGCGCCAGAAAGAATTACAGCCAGAAAAACCAGGCAATCGCAGAAATAATGGCAATACATACCAAATTCAGCACGATACCTACTCTGACCATTTCAACTTGTTTGATATAGCCGGTGCCATAAACAATCGCGTTAGGGGGTGTTGCTACAGGTAGCATAAATGCACAGGATGCCCCGATACCAATTATCATGGTCAAAACCACAATCGGCATTCCGAGCGCTTCTGCAACTGTGGCAAAAATAGGTACAAGCAGCGCTGCGCTCGCAGTATTACTGGTAAATTCTGTCAGGAAGATAATAAACGCAGCAATCGCAACGATGATCACAAACCAAGGGCTGCTACCAAAAGTCGCCGCCATGCCATTCGCCATCACTTCGCTGGCACCAGAATTTTTCAAAACGGCACTCAACGTCAGACCACCACCGAACAGCATCAATACGCCCCATTCAGTGTTATTTTGAATCTGTGACCATGTTGATACACCGGTGATACCAATCAGGATAGCGGCGCTCACTGCAATAATCGTATCCAGATCTTTGACACCGCCAAGAGCATCACTAATGAATGAACTGGAAATCCAGCACACTACGGTTAGCAGGAAAATACCCATGGTAGTAACACGCTTACCATTCCACTTCAGGTGCTCCAGTTCCAAATCAAATTTATGCTTCAAATTTGGACGCAACATGAGGTACATCACTCCCACCATCACTGGCATGAGAACAATGACCATTGGCACGCCGTATTTCATCCATGTAAAGAAATCCATCCCTAATTGTGCGGCAGCGATAGCATTGGGTGGGCTACCCACCAACGTCCCCAAGCCACCAATACTGGCGCTATATGCGACACCAAGCAGCACAAAAACAAAGGTATTGCGCTCAGTACGTACATCCAGATTCGCCAGAACACCGAGGATCAGTGGTAACATCATGGCAGCCGTTGCTGTGTTGCTTATCCACATAGAAAGCAGGGCAGTAATACCAAATATCAGCAATACCGCCACAGACAAACGCCCACGAGCAATCATCAGCAGACGGTTGGCGATCAATCTGTCCAAGCCCTGGATATGTAGCGCCGTTGCCAATGCAAAGCCACCGAAGAACAAAAAGATTATTGGGTTGGCAAAAGATTTCAGTGCATCACCGGTATTCATCAATCCCATACCGACCGCCAGAATAGGAATGCACAGCGCAGTAATGGTGACATGAATGGCTTCCGTTAACCATAACACACCAACAAATACCATTAATGCCAGACCCACATTTGCTTTTTCCCCATAGGGCAAAAACTTAAGCAATATCACAAGCAAAATGATGTCCAGCGCGAGAATAATTAAGCCTCTTTTATTTGAGGGTGTAGGCCCAATCGCTGGGGTTAAAGATTCAGAAGCGTCCATGAAGACTCCATAAAACAATGAAACATAACTCTGTAATGTAAAAAGATAATTGATGAATCATTGCCACAAATGTTAAAGAATTACATTACATGTGAAATAATAAGGAGTATTAACAAGGAATAAAATACGAGTTGTATAATTTTGGGATCTGCTACGCGGGATTTGTCTGTCCACTGGATTTTTGTTCAAAAAAAGAACTGAATTTCTGTTGTTATATCACATTTTTATCCTGCAATAAGCTAAGTGACCAGCATGAAAAATAAAATTTTCTTTCGATAAGAAGGCGAAAGAGAGTAAGCTCTTTCGCCAAAACATAAATAATATTTATTTTTCAGAGAAAAAAGCCAGCAATTATGCCTGGCCTTTCACTTCTTTCAGGCCGTTGAAAGGAGCACGATTACCCAATGCTTCTTCGATACGGATCAGCTGGTTGTATTTAGCAACACGGTCAGAACGGCTCATCGAACCCGTTTTGATTTGACCCGCAGCAGTACCAACAGCCAGATCAGCAATAGTTGCATCCTCAGTTTCACCAGAACGGTGAGAGATGACCGCGGTGTAACCGGCATCTTTTGCCATTTTGATTGCAGCCAGAGTCTCAGTCAAAGAACCGATCTGGTTGAACTTGATCAAGATAGAGTTTGCGATGCCTTTTTCGATACCTTCTTTCAGGATCTTGGTGTTAGTTACGAACAAATCGTCACCAACCAACTGGATTTTGTCACCCAACACTTTAGTCTGGTAAGCAAAGCCGTCCCAATCAGATTCATTCAGACCATCTTCGATGGAAACAATTGGGTACTCTTTGGTTAATCCTTCCAGATAGTGGGTAAATTCCTGAGAGGTGAAAGTCTTGCCTTCGCCTTTCAGTTCATAATTGCCAGTCTCTTCGTTATAGAATTCAGAAGCTGCACAGTCCATCGCCAGAGTAATGTCTTTACCCAGCACGTAACCCGCTTTCTCAACCGCTTCTTTGATGGCTGCCAGTGCTGCTGCGTTAGATTCCAGGTTTGGTGCATAGCCACCTTCATCACCCACCGCAGTGCTCATGCCTTTGGCTTTCAACACTTTCGCCAGATTGTGGAATACTTCGGAACCTATGCGTACAGCTTCTTTCAGTGTGCTTGCGCCAACTGGCTGGATCATGAATTCTTGAATATCTACGTTGTTATCTGCATGTTCACCACCATTGATGATGTTCATCATTGGCAGAGGCATAGAGAATTTACCCGGAGTCCCGTTCAACTCAGCGATGTGCTCGTATAGAGGCATACCTTTCGCTGCGGCTGCTGCTTTGGCGTTCGCGAGAGAAACAGCCAAAATCGCGTTAGCACCGAAGTTAGATTTGTTTTCAGTACCATCCAGCTCGATCATGATCTTGTCGATGTTAGCCTGATCTTTCGCATCCTGACCGACCAGAGCCTGTGCAATTGGGCCGTTAACCGCAGAAACGGCTTTCAGTACACCTTTCCCCATGAAACGAGACTTATCGCCATCACGCAGTTCCAGCGCTTCGCGAGAACCGGTTGATGCACCTGATGGCGCAGCAGCCAGACCAACAAAGCCTCCTTCCAGATGTACTTCTGCTTCTACCGTTGGGTTACCACGGGAGTCGATGATTTCACGGCCAAGCACTTTAACGATTTTGGACATTAGGTTTTCCTCAGTACAAGTTAAATTACGGACAACAGATTGAAACTAAAACCATTTTCTTAAACAGAAATGACCTTAAAAGCCAATTAGCTTAATCTCAATCCATTGCCCCATATCTTATTTCAACTGGCCTTTCTGATATTTGCCAGCAGCTTCGACAAAGCCAGCAAACAACGGATGACCATCGCGAGGCGTTGAAGTGAATTCTGGGTGGAACTGACACGCGACGAACCACGGATGCGCTGGGTTCTCGATGATTTCCACCAGTTTATTGTCGATTGAACGGCCAGCAATGCGCAAGCCGGCATCTTCAATGCGTTTCAACAGTAAATTATTCACTTCATAACGATGGCGATGACGCTCAACGATGTCACTCTGGCCATAAAGTTTATGTACCAGACTATTTTCAGTCAGATGGCACAATTGGCCCCCAACGCGCATCGTTCCGCCGAGATCGCTCTCTTCGCTACGTACTTCTACGTTGCCGTTCTCATCACGCCATTCGGTGATCAGAGCAACAACCGGTAACTTACATTCAGGATCGAATTCAGTGGAGTTAGCCTCTGCCATTCCCGCAACATTGCGAGCGAATTCAATCATAGCCACTTGCATACCCAAACAAATGCCTAAATAAGGGATCTTGTTTTCACGGGCATAACGTGCGGTCATGATCTTACCTTCGATACCACGGCCACCGAAGCCACCAGGTACCAAAATCGCATCCAGACCTTTCAATACGTCAACACCACGCGTTTCAACATCCTGTGAATCGATCAGCTTGATGTTGACAGTCAGACGATTTTTCAGCCCGCCATGTTTCAGTGCTTCAATCACTGACTTATACGCATCTGGCAGTTCAACGTATTTACCCACCATCCCAATGGTCACTTCACCCGATGGGTTGGCTTCTTCATAAATGACCTGTTCCCATTCAGACAGATCCGCTTCCGGGCATTCGATGCTGAATCGTTTACAAATATAATCATCTAAGCCCTGAGATTTCAAGAGGGCTGGAATTTTATAAATGGAATCAACATCTTTTAAAGAGATAACCGCTTTCTCTGGTACGTTACAGAAAAGCGCAATTTTTGCACGCTCATTGGCAGGAATAATGCGATCTGAACGGCAGATCAATACGTCCGGCTGAATACCAATGGACAGTAATTCTTTCACGGAATGCTGAGTGGGTTTCGTTTTCACTTCGCCCGCTGCGGCCATATATGGCACCAGCGTCAGATGCATGAACAGCGTGTTTTCACGGCCAACTTCCACTGCCATCTGACGAATGGCTTCAAGGAATGGCAGGGATTCGATATCACCAACCGTGCCACCGATTTCCACCAACACAACATCATGGCCTTCTGCCCCACGGATAATGCGGTCTTTGATTTCATTGGTGATGTGAGGGATAACCTGAATGGTTGCCCCCAAATAATCGCCACGGCGTTCTTTGCGCAGCACTTCTGAATAGACACGGCCCGTTGTGAAGTTATTGCGGCGTGTCATTTTGGTTCGGATGAAACGTTCGTAATGACCTAAATCAAGATCAGTTTCAGCGCCATCTTCGGTAACGAAAACTTCCCCGTGTTGGGTTGGGCTCATTGTGCCTGGATCGACGTTGATATACGGGTCCAGTTTCATAATGGTGACATTGAGTCCACGGGCTTCGAGTATAGCCGCCAAAGAGGCTGCGGCAATGCCTTTACCCAGAGAGGATACGACCCCGCCGGTCACAAAAATATAATTAGTTTTCATGCTGAACCTGAAAGTTTAGGTTTAAAAGGATGATGAATATAACAGGACGGGAAAGCAGTATACCCTAACCTTAATTTCGCTACAAACCATCTAAATGGGGTAAGGTGCCACATAAACAGTAACATTGCGAAACAAACACCCATCTTTCTCTTTAAATTCATTAAGTTATTGGTGTGAAATTTTTTCACCCGCCGCAGGTTATTCAGCCGTTTAAGCGACATCCTTTTCGCTATTTCCATCTTTTTTGTGATTGCTCTCTCTACGCCTTTTGACTTTTCACGCGCTGCCACATCGCTTCCATTTCATCTAATGTAGCCGTTTCCAGTGACATGCCTTTGTCGAGGATCAATTTTTCGACATGACGGAAACGATTCTCGAATTTCTTGCAGGCTTTTTGTAGTGCAATCTCCGGCTTATGCCCCAAATGACGGGATAAATTAACCACCGAAAACAGTAAATCCCCCAATTCTTCTTCCAGTCGATCTTTATCAAGTACCGCCTGCTTTGCTTCATCCATGACTTCATCAATTTCTTCATAGACTTTGTCCAGCACAGGGCCAATGGTATCCCAATCAAAACCGACCGAGGCACAGCGTTTCTGGATTTTATACGCCTTCATCAAGGCCGGTAAACTAGCGGGAATATCATCCAGTACCGAATGCTGATCTTTCTCAGCCCGTTCTGCGGCCTTACGTTGTTCCCAACTGCTGATTGCCTCTTCGCCGCTGATACCCGCTTGTTGATTGAAGATATGGGGATGGCGACGCTCCAGTTTGTCACACACCGCCTCACAGATATCATTAAAATCAAACTGTTGCTGCTCTTGAGCCATCTGCGCATAAAATACGATATGAAACAGCAGATCCCCCAGTTCTTCTTTTAGGGCGTTGATATCATTGCGCTCAATCGCATCAAGCACTTCATAGGTTTCTTCCAGAGTATAAGGGGCAATCGTAGCGGAGGTTTGCACTTTATCCCAAGGACAGCCATCCTGGGGATGGCGCAACTGCGCCATGATCCTCTTTAGTCGTTCAATAGCGTTCTGTTTCATCTTAATCCATTTTCAATCAATTACCATGTAAGCGTCTGGCTTCAATCACATCAGACAACTGGTTGAGTTTCGCCAATACCCGCCCAAGCACTTGCAAGTTATAAATCTCAATGTTCATATCAATGGTGGCAAGCTGCTGCTTAACATCACTGCGGCTGCTGACGCCCAACACATTGATTTTCTCATTAGCGAGGATGGTCGTGATGTCACGCAATAATCCACTGCGATCATTGGCAACAACGCGCACCACCAGTGAATAGCCGCTGGAATAACTTTCCCCCCACACTGCATCGACTATCCTTTCCGGTGAGCTGGCTTCGAGTTCCGCCAACTGATCACAGTCAGCACGGTGGATGGAGATCCCTCGCCCACGTGTAATAAATCCAATAATTTCATCACCAGGGATAGGCTGGCAACAACGGGCAATGTGGTGCATTAAGTTGCCTACCCCTTCCACGACAATACGGCCATTATCTTTGCTGGTATTACGTGGCGTATAGGTTTTATTCTCCAGGTTGCGAAGCGCTTCGCGATCTTCTTCTTCCGCCGTAATTTTATTGAATTTGCTTTGCAGGAAATTCACTAACTGGTGAATGCGGATATCACCAACGCCAATGCCTGCTAACACTTCTTCCAACGTATGGACGTTATAACGAGCAATCAGCTCTTTCTCTGCTTCCTTGACCGTGATCCCTAAGTGTGTCAACTCATTGTCCAGCATCTGGCGACCGGCAATGATGTTCTTGTCACGATCTTGTTTACGGAACCAATTGTGGATTTTTGCGCGCCCACGGCTGGTCGTCACATAGCCAAGGTTAGGATTCAACCAATCACGGCTTGGGTTAGGCTGTTTCTGGGTAATGATTTCAATCTGATCGCCCATTTGAAGTTGATAGCTGAATGGTACGATGCGTCCGCCAATTTTTGCCCCAATGCAGCGATGGCCGACATCACTGTGAATATGATAAGCAAAATCCAACGGCGTGGAGCCGATTGGCAAATCAATCACATCCCCTTTTGGCGTAAAGACATAAACGCGATCGTCAAACACCTGACTACGCACTTCATCCAGCATTTCGCCGCTATCCGCCATTTCTTCCTGCCATGCGATCAACTTCCGCAACCAGGCAATACGGCTTTCATAACTGCCGGATTTACCACCACCAAGCGCAGTGCCTTCTTTGTATTTCCAATGCGCTGCAACGCCAAGTTCCGCATCATCATGCATCTGGCGGGTACGGATCTGGATCTCAAGCGTTTTGCCATTCGGCCCCAAAACAACGGTATGAATCGATTGGTAACCATTCGGTTTCGGGTTGGCAACGTAATCGTCGAATTCATCTGGTAAATGACGATAGTGAGTATGCACTATCCCCAGCGCTGCATAACAATCCTGCAAACGCTCGACAACAATCCGCACAGCGCGCACATCAAATAATTCATCAAAAGCGAGGGATTTTTTCTGCATTTTGCGCCAAATGCTGTAAATATGCTTCGGACGCCCATATATTTCAGCGCGAACGCCCTCTTTCAGCATATATTTACGCAAAGTCGTCACAAATTTCTCGATATACTGTTCACGATCAATTCGGCGCTCATGCAATAACCTGGCAATTTTCTTATATTCATCGGGATGCAAGTAGCGGAAACAGAAATCTTCCAGCTCCCATTTTAGCTGTCCGATACCCAGCCGGTTAGCGAGAGGCGCATAGATATTGGAACACTCTTTAGCCGCCAACACCCGCTCATCTTCACTGGCATCTTTCACTTCCCGCAAATGGGCAATGCGTTCTGCCAGTTTGATAATGACACAGCGAAAATCTTCCACCATCGCCAGCAGCATCCGGCGAACATTATCGACCTGTACCGAGCAAGTCGCATCGGTATGAGTGGCTTTCAGTTGGCGAATGGCATCCATTTCCATTACACCATGCACCAGATTCGTGATGGCCTTGCCAAATGTTTCTGTCACGGTTTCGCTATCGAGTAGCCTGGCATTAAGGATGGGAAAAAGTAGCGCAGCACGCATACTGTCATTATCCATGCTCAATGTGGACAGGATCTCCACCATTTCCACACCGCGCCATAGCAACAGTTCCGCATTGGGGTGGCCTTGGACTTTTTCGTGACAATATCGCCAGGTTTCAACCAACTTTTCACTGGATTGTGGGTTAGTAATGTTTAAACTCGCGATCCACTTATCGACCGCAAATTCACCTGCCGGTGTGAGATGCGCACTTCTTACCGCAACCATAATTTCTCCCTACTCGATATCCATTGGCTCACTGCTAAACAGCGCCATAGATTCTAGATGGCCTGTGTGTGGAAACATATCCAGCATCCGCACACTGACAAGATGATAACCCGCCGCCAACAAGACCTTGCTGTCACGTGCAAGTGTTGTGGGATTACAGGAAACGTAAACCACTTTTTCGGGGGCCAATTTTACAATATGTGCCATAACGCCCGCTGCACCAGCGCGGGCGGGGTCCAGCAGCACTTTATTGAACCCTTGGGCAGCCCAGGGCTGTTGGTGAATATCCGATTCCAGATTTTCATGAAAAAAATCGACGTTATTAAGTTTATTGAGCTGAGCGTTATATTGCCCGCTCGCCACCAGCTCAGCAACCCCTTCCACACCCACGGTTGCCTGTACTTGCGTGGCAATCGGCAGGGTAAAATTCCCCATGCCACAAAACAGATCCAATACTCTGTCTGTTGGTTGCAAATCCAGCCATGCCAACGCTTGTGCAACCATTTGTTGGTTAACGACATCGTTCACCTGAATAAAATCTTGTGGGCTGAACACCAATTTCAATCCATTCACCTGATACCACGGTGCTGTTTGCTCTTCAATCAATGGTTCAAGGGATTTTTCTTCACCCAACAGATAAATCGCAACATTGTACTGCACCGAAAAAATGCACAGTATTTCCTTATCTTCCTGCTTAAGTGGATCAAGATGACGCAACACAACTAATGGCCCATTCTCAGCCAACACCAATTCCACGTGCCCTAATCGTTTTACTGCGTGCAGGCTATTCAGACACTGATGCAACGGCCGCAATAATTGTTCCAATTCAGGGCGCATAACAGGACAATGTTGAATATTCACCAAATCGTTGGTCTGGCTCTGGCGAAACCCCATCAATAATGTGCGTTGTTTGGCGTGATATTGCAGACCAAGTCTAGCCCTGCGCCGATAGCCATATTCTGGACTACGAATGACGGGATGTGCACTGATGTTAACGCCTGTTTCCCGCTGGATCAGGTGTTCCAGTACGCTTGCCTTCGTTTTAACTTGCAGTTCAGCGGCAACATGCTGCTGTTGGCATCCGCCACACACTTTAAAATGTGGGCAGTGAGGTGCGACGCGATGCAGGCTGTCTGATAGCCTTTTCACGACTTTAGCTTTAGCAAATTGGCGTTTTTCTTCTGTCAGTTGGATTTGTGCCTGCTCACCCGGCAATAATCCTGCGATAAAGATCGTTTTTCCCTGATGACGAGCAATGCCTTGCCCTTGTGCATCAAGGTTATCTGCGGTAACGGAAATAATGCCTCGGTTTACGGAGCGACGGTTTGGGGAGTAAAATTGCACCATGATTCTGACTGACTTTGAAAAATTGAGTTCTGATTTTCCCACAATGGACGCCTATGACCAAATATAGCCTACGCACCCGTATGATGAGCCTGATATTGGTTCCTGTTTTACTGGTCGGAACGCTTGTGAGTATATCATTTATCTCATACCGCTATTACGAGTTGAAGAGCCTGATAGTCCGCAGTGGGATCAGCATTATTGAACCCTTATCCATCGCCAGCGAGGTTGGCATTAATCTGGACAACTGCCAGCAAGTTGACTCATTGATAAACAGCTTGCATCGCCGAAACTCTGAGATTGTCAGGGCAATTGCGATCTTTGATAAGCATAACAAGTTATTCGATATTTCGAATGACAAGTATGACGTCAATCGCTTGAGGCTCGCGGCCAACGAAGCCATGCCTAAGACCTTGTCGAAAACGGAATACGGCAACAGTATCATTCTGAAGATGCCAATTATCTCAGAAACCTCTTCTCCTAATCCCTGGAACACTTCCACCAGCGATGCGCTGCCGGTTGGCTATATCGCGATTGATTTGGACTTACGCGCGGCTCAGCTCCAACAATACAAGGAGATTGCCACCTCCATCGTTCTGCTGATTTTGTGCCTTGGTGGAACAGCGCTGTTTGCCCATGTGCTGGTACGCAAAGTCACCCAACCCTTGAACTGCATGGTTAAAGCCGTTGATCGTATCCGTCAGGGACAACTGAACAGCCGCGTGACAGGCGCCATGCCTGGAGAGTTATCCGCGCTCCAGAATGGTATCAACACCGTGGCAGAATCACTCTCGAAATACAAAGATGAGATGCAGCTTCATATCGATCAAGCTACTTCCGACCTGCAAATTACGATGGAACAGCTAGAAATTCAGAATGTTGAACTGACTATCGCCAAAAAACGCGCCCAAGAGGCGGTCAGGATCAAAACAGAATTTCTGGCCAATATGTCCCACGAATTACGCACGCCGCTTAATGGTGTTATTGGCTTTACCCGCCAGATGTTAAAAACCCCCATTACGCCACAACAGATGGAATATCTGTATGTCATTGACAGATCGGCTAATAACCTGCTGAAAATCATCAATGATATTCTGGATTTCTCACGGCTGGAATCCAATAAACTGGTATTGGATCAAGTGCCTTTTCTGCTAAGGGATACCGTCAATGAAGTTATTGAACTGCTGACGCCAGCGGCCAACGCGAAAAATCTTCCTCTGCATCATCATATTGATGAGAAGTTACCTAATTTGATGATTGGCGATCCTATTCGCTTACAGCAAATACTGACTAACCTGATTGGTAATGCCATTAAATTCACAGATAAAGGCGATGTGACGCTGGATATCAAATTACGCCAGCAAAAACACCATCTTGTACAGATCGATTTTACCGTGACTGATACGGGTATCGGTATTAAACCCGAATACCGTCCAATTCTATTCCAGGCCTTCAATCAAGCAGATGCCAGTATTACCCGCCATTACGGGGGAACCGGACTAGGATTAAGTATCACTAAGCGACTGGTGAGTGAAATGAAAGGAAACATTGACTTTACCAGTGAAGTCGCTAAAGGGACGGTATTTTACTTTGATATCTGGCTGGAAAAAGAGGAATATCCATTCGGATCACTGCCAGAATATCCACCAATCTGTTCGGCATCATCGCGTTTACCCATGACTGTTATGGCAGTGGACGATAATCCCGCTAACCTGAAATTGATCGGCACACTGCTGCATGAACTGGTTGAAAATACCTTTCTGTGTAGTAATGGCATCGAGGCGCTGGAAATAGCGAGACAACATGCGCTGGATCTGATTTTGATGGATATCCAAATGGCGGATATGGATGGCATCCAGACATCTGAGCAAATCCAACAATTACCCCAACATAAAGAGACACCGATTGTGGCTGTTACGGCCTTTGCCTGCCATGAAGCAAAGAATGCACCGTTTATTGACTGTCTTTCCAAGCCACTGGATGAAAACTGCCTGAAAACATTGCTAAACCAATATTGCCGGCAGAAAAAAACACAAGCCATTGACTGGGAGATGGCATTGAAGCGAACCGCTGGTAAAGAATCATTGGCACGGGAGATGCTAGAAATGCTGGTAAAATCATTGCCTGACATGAAAGGCATGATTAAACAGGCTTTAACCGCCGATGATGAAGCGATCCGCAAACACTTTCAGCATCATGTCCACCAATTACACGGCAGTTGCTGCTATAACGGCGTCCCTAAACTGAAAGCAATTTGCGAATTGGTTGAAAAACAGCTGCAACAAGGGGTTGCCCTGACTGATCTGGAACCAGAATTGCTGGAATTCATGGACGAGATCAATCATGTCATGGCAGCCGCTCCTGATATACTTGAGGCTACCATGCCACTCGAACCCGTTACTTTGTGACCATAAACTTACGATATTCTTCGTAAGCGTAATTATCCGTCATGCCACTGATATAGTCCTGAATAAGACGTGCTCGATAATAAAACTCGATCACATCTTTTTCAGCCTCATCAGTGGCAACAATTCCCTCCACGGCTTCACCATAAGCCAAACGATGCTTGGTCGACAGTTTGTGCAGCAAGCGCGTTTCAATAAAATATTTTTTATGGAAATTATTTTGATTCAGTTCCATGAAATCCTGGCGGGATAATGCCAGCAAAGGACTATATACATCCAGCAATCCGGTAATAATTTGGTATCCCTGTAACTCCAGTTCTTCCACTTCAGGATGATTGAAAACCCGTTTACGGGTGACATTTTTCAACGTCTTCAATAAACGATGTTCTTCCCCATTTCCTTCCAACAGGGCATGATTAAATGTACCTGCATAGATTTCAGGCAGATGTTCAATAAACAATTTGGCGGTATAAGGCACCAATTTTCCTGTAATAAATACCCGTAAGTACATGAAAAATTGTTCGTGGATATTACGACGAGCTTCATTATTGGTGGTTTTCTGATAGGCTTGTTTCACCGTAGATTCGAACAAATCACCTTTCCTGTGTCCGCCGTTCTCTTCCCACTCTTTTTTCAGGCACTCTACCAATTGTTCAACATTAAAAATGCCCTTTTCCACCGCATCATCCAAATCTGCAATGCAATATGAGATATCATCTGCGGCTTCCATAATGTATGTCAGCGGAAAACGACAAAACGTCCCCATTTGCAGTTCTTTTCTCAATTCACAGATAAAGCTCTCTTCTGACCAGTAGTAACCTATTTTCTTCATCAGGTAACTGAATTCAGTCGGTATCTCTTCCAGACGATAGGCCGGACAGGTATATTTCAATATGCAGCCAATCTGGGCATAAGTGAGATTTAAACGCAACAGATTATGGGCCAGACGGATAGCCTGGGCATTACCTTCAAACTGGCATAAATCTCTGCGCAATTGCCGACGGAACAGATCTTTCTTTTCTTCCCCCGTCAGGCGTAATGCCGCGACCTGACAGGCATCCTGCCGATCCGCCGTTTGCAGCAAATGGAGAGAATAGTCAGGATCTAATCGGCGGGAAAACCAATCTTTAATGGCAGCCTCGCCAAAATGACCAAATGGGGGATTGCCAATATCATGCATCAAACACGCCATCTCAACCAGGCTTTCAAAAGCAAGCAAGCGCTCACTTAGCCCATATTTTTCCAATAAACCCTGCTTTGCTAACTCGGCAATAATCGTTTTTGAGATATAGCGCCCTATTTGCTGCACTTCGAGCGAATGTGTCAGCCGACTGCGTACCGCCGCATTACGTTCCAGTGGAAATACCTGTGTTTTCTGTTGCAACCGCCGAATAGCGGCTGAGTTGATGATCCGTCCACGATCACTTTCAAATTGGCGAATCACTTGCTCTTCATCATCGGGATGAATGGAAGACTTACTGAATTTGCGTTGGTAATTTAACTTCTGCTTGAAATCAATCTTAGACATTAATCCCCCCATGCCAAATATAACGATTATTTAGAATTGGAATCTGCGGTAAATAGCCATTCAATGATACACTTGCCAGTTAAATCGGCCTGTTAATTAGGCATCAATCCATTAATAACAAGCGAGTATGACACAATGAAAATAGGCGTAATAGGGGCGATGGAACAAGAAGTGACTTTATTGCGTGACCAGATTGAAGGTCTGCAAACATTGTCACGAGGTGGCTGCGAAATTTATACCGGCAAACTGAATGGCGTTGATATCGCCTTGTTGAAATCGGGTATTGGTAAAGTTTCCTCCGCACTTGGAACCACCCTGTTGATTGAGCATTGTCAACCAGATATCGTGATTAACACGGGTTCCGCCGGTGGCCTTGATCCTAACCTGAAAGTGGGTGATATCGTGGTTTCCGAAGAAGTTCGCTATCATGACGCCGATCTTACCGCTTTCGGCTATGAACCGGGACAAATGGCGCAATGCCCGGCGGCATTTATCGCTGACGATAAGTTAATTGCCTTGGCAGAAAAATGTATCCAGTCCCTCAACCTGAATGCCGTTCGTGGCCTGGTTTGCAGTGGTGATGCCTTTATCAATGGGTCAGAGCCATTGGCACGCATTCGAACCACCTTCCCGAAAGTTGCTGCGGTTGAAATGGAGGCGGCGGCCATTGGTCATGTCTGCCATCAATATCACATTCCTTTTGTTGTCGTTCGTGCTATTTCTGACGTTGCCGATCAAGAATCCCATATCAGTTTTGATGAATTTTTAGTTGTTGCGGCACGTGAATCGACGCGGATGGTCAATGCCATGCTGACTGAACTCAGCAAACAGTAATCCATCATTTACAGTGGAGCATAAATAATGAAATCACTGATTTCCCATCGAGCTATTTGGCTGGCATTCTTATGCCTTTTGTATAGCTTTTGGTCTGGTTTCAGTGCTCCACTTTATGCAGCCGCTTCCCGGGTTATTAGCCTTGCCCCATCAACGACAGAGCTGGCATATGCTGCGGGGCTGGGCGACCAGCTTGTCGCAGTTAGTGCTTACTCAGATTACCCTGAAGCCGCTAAAAAATTAGAACAAGTTGCTGATTGGCAAGGCATCAATATTGAACGGATCATCGCCCTGAAACCTGACCTGATTCTGGCATGGCGTGGTGGTAACCCCCAACGTCCTCTGGCACAACTCGCTGCTTTAGGTATCCCCATTTTTTATTCGGATGTGAAAAAAGTAGAAGATGTTGCATCAGAACTGGAACGGCTGGCTGCCTATAGCCCACATCCTGATATGGCTAAACAATCAGCTACAGATCTTCGTGATAAGTTCAGCCAATTAAAACAAAAGTATGCCAACCTGAACCCTAAGCCTGTATTCTTGCAGTTTGGTATGCAGCCGATTTTTACTTCCTCAAACCATACTATCCAAAGCGAAATTGTCTCCGTATGTGGTGGTAAAAATATTTTCTCTGATAGCCCTGTTCCGTGGCCACAGGTTAACCGTGAGCAAGTGCTTACCCGCAAACCGGAAGTGATTGTCATCGGTGGAGCGGAAGGGCAAAAACAGCAGGTGGCCGATTTTTGGCGACCACAAATGAACGTGACTATTATCGCCCTGAATGATGACTGGTTTAGCCGTGCGGGGCCAAGGATTATTTGGGCGGCAGAACAACTTTGTCAGCAGTTAAATCGCCCCAATTGAATAACCTATTTTTTTATCTTGGTGCGTTTTTTAGCACGCTGTGAGCAATGATCCCGCCAATTAATCCCCAAAATGCTGAACTGATACCCAGTAAATTAGCGCCTGATGCAGTGACAAGGAAGCAGATAATTGCAGCATCTCTTGTGTAATCGTCCTTAATCGCTTGATTTAGGCTATTTGTAAAGGTGCCAAGCAATGCCAATCCAGCCAGAATTTTTATTAATGGGGCTGGAACCGCGCTAAACAGATAGAAAATTGCCCCGCCCAAAAGGCCAGCCAACAAATAGAAAAAACCGGCACTGACTGCCGCAACATACCGTTTCTTTGGATCGGGATGGACATCGCTTCCCATACAAATGGCAGCCGTAATTGCAGCAATACAAATACTAAATCCCCCAAAAGGGGCCAGAATAATTGCCACCAATGATGTCCAGCTAAGTAACCTGGATGCACGGGGAGGATATCCTGCTGCCTGTAAGGTGGCGATTCCTGGTGCATTTTGTGAAGCCATCGTAACGATAAAAAATGGAATACCCACGCCAATAAGCGCAGTTACGTTAAATTGTGGCATAACAAATTCAGGCATGGAAAACACCATGTTTTCACCCGCTAACGTTAACTCACCGCTGAGAATAGAAATAATCAATCCAGCGGCCAGCGTCGAAATTATTGCGTATAACGGAAAGTAGCGGCGGACAATTAAGTAAACAAGTAACATAGCGCCACAAAGCCAAACGTTGACTTGTAACATTGCAAACGCCTCTAAACCGAAGCGGAGCAATATGCCGGCAAGCATTGCCGCCGCGATGGTATGCGGGATGTAGGTCATTAATTTGGCAAATAGTCCGGTAATACCGCATATCAACATTAATGCCGAAGCGAAGATAAAAATACCGATGGCTTCGTTAACAGATGTGTCCGGCAAATTTGTCGCCAATAATGCAATTCCCGGTGTCGACCAGGCCGTTAAAATGGGAGTGCGATAATAGAGGGACAGCCCAATTGTCGTGATCCCCATTCCCACGCCGAGCATACTGAGCCAGGCGCCTATTTGTGATGGCTCAACGCCGATTGCCGTCACCGCTTGGAGAATTATTGCCACTGAACTAGCATAACCCACTAACACCGCAACAAACCCTGTGACAAGTGTTGCTGGTGAAAAATCCCTGAAAAATGATAATTTAGACATAGACATTACCTAACCGGACGTTATAACGGACGACGGTGAGAATAACATCGTCCGTTATAACGTTCAATTATGTATCCATTTTTTGAGCAGGCGCCAATGAGTGATATCACATCGAAAATTGCTGAAAAATTTAAATCATTAAGAGCTTCCCGCGGGTTAAGCCTCAGCCAGGCGGCTAAATTGACGGGAGTCAGTAAGGCGATGCTTGGTCAAATCGAACGCGGCCAATCAAGCCCAACGATTTCGACACTGTGGAAAATCGCAACAGGTTTTAATATTGCTTTCTCGACTTTTTTAGAAGGCGCAGCCCCCCAATCTCAGCCTGTATTACATCGATTTAATGACTTACCGATTTTTGAACAAAACAACTCAGGTATGCGTGTCACACCACTCATCCCCTTTGATGACGAACTCTTCATTGAT
Organism: Xenorhabdus griffiniae; assembly: GCF_015163655.1. Classification (GTDB taxonomy): domain Bacteria; phylum Pseudomonadota; class Gammaproteobacteria; order Enterobacterales; family Enterobacteriaceae; genus Xenorhabdus; species Xenorhabdus griffiniae. Next base: position 18,497 of record NZ_JADEUF010000071.1, read on the forward strand.
TTATTAAAAATAGAATTAGTACCGGGTGCGTCAAGTGAATCTTCTCCGCATGAATTCGGGGTAATAGAGCATGTTATCGTACTCAGTGGGGAACTCGATCTGCGTCTTAATGATACTTGGCATAAAATTTCAGCAGGTGAATCCATGCGTTTTCATGCCGATTGTCACCACGCTTATGCTAATTCAGGCGATAACCTGGTTATCATCCATAACCTTATTCACTATCCGAATAGCAAAATATCATCAACCTCTTAATTATTTTTACAATTAGTTACTGCATTGACATACGAATTCACCATCAGATAAAGAAACGTGCTTTATACTGAGCACGTTACAATCCCCATAACACGCGCTGCTGGTCATTTATCGCCATATCGACGACTTGCTGAATTGCTACAAAGCTATATTTACTCATTCGATAATTTTTGACTTTTTATGAAAAAAAACAATTGTGTATATAAAAATCAATATAATACCAATATAATTTAAAATATTCCATCCACCTGGATAACTCATCACGATCCCTACAGATAATGATGAAATCATATTAGATAGATAAACTATTAATGAGTTCACCCCCTGTAATTTATGTTTAAATTTACTGTTTACAAATCCATTAAGCAGAAATGTTCCGCCATTAAACATAAATGCCCATCCTAACCCAACAAAAAACAATGAAAATAGAAAACCATGAAATCCATCTACAAAAATAGCTATAAACATTCCAATTATAAAAAACAAAGATCCAAATAAGATTATATTTTTTGTTTTTAGTCTACTGACAAGAAATGGAAGTATTAATGCTGGAGCATACATAGCGAAGAAATGCCACTGTAAAACAAATGCACTATCTTCTACTGCAAATTCAGCATGTAACATAGCTAAAGGCGTAGAATTCATCAATAACGTCATCAAGGAAAATCCTATAGCACAGCTACTTGTTGCCAAAAAAAACAGTCTTGATTTTAATAAATCAGTGAGGTCTTCATTTTTATCATTAGTGTTATGATGTGTATCAATTATTTCTTTTTTTAATTCCACAGGTACATATACAAATAATTGAATAACAATTACAACAAGACATACTATAGATGTTAATAAGAATGTTCCCAAAAAATGGTAATCAGGAAATATATATTCACCTTTCATAGCTAAAAAAGGACCCAATACTCCTCCCAAAATACCACCACCGATAATAATCGACGTAGCTCTTTTTTTATTTAATTCGTCATCAAATATTTCAGCTGAAGCAAATCTGTAATATTGATTAAATACAGTTGAGCACCCTAATATGAATACACCAAGTATAAAAAGAATAAATGATTGGTAAATAATAGATACGCCCGCTAATCCACTACCAATTAATCCTATTATATTACCTATAATAAAAGCAACTTTTCTTCCATATAGTTCCATTAGCATTGAAGCATAATAAACCATTAAAGCAGCACCACAAACTGTCGCAGTTATTGGTAATGTAGATAAATAATCAATGGGAGATAATGTATTGCCAACTAATGTTGATGTTAATGTCAGCAGGGAAATAATTGAACCATTAAGCCCCTGACATATAAAAAGAAGTATTAAATTCACATATCTTTTATTCATTTTTACCACTTTCACATTTTAATTAAAGATATATACGCATTCATATACCGGATCTTAAGAATTAAGCCTTTCAAAACACGCCTCCAATGTTTTGTTTTTACATGATTTTCTTTGCGGTGTTTTGAAAGCATTCCGGCATAAATATTCCCTCG